>JAYSFT010000190.1:0-5791 GCA_041913245.1 Rhodospirillaceae bacterium
GTTCGACCAGGTTCGGCTCGCGGCCGCCCAGCACTTCGAGGATCTTCTTGTATTCGTCATCGGAGAGGCCGTGCGTCTTGATGTCCGCGGCGGTGATCTTGGAAGTCTTGGTGCTCACGCGAGAGTCTCCACGAGCGCATCGAACATGGCGCGGCCGTCGGTGCCGCCCAGTTTCGGGTCGGACAGGCGCTCCGGATGGGGCATCATGCCGAGCACGGTACGGGATTTGTTGAACACGCCGGCGATATTGCGCCGGCTGCCGTTGGGGTTTGCTTCGGGCGTGATTTCGCCCTTGGGCGTCGCATAACGGAAGGCGATAAGGCCGTCGCCCTCGAGACGTGACAGCGTCTCTTCGTCGGCGAAGTAATTGCCTTCGCCGTGGCCGATGGGAATGCGGACGACCTGGCCCACGTCGTAGCGGGCGGTAAAGGCGCTCTGCGAGTCTTCGACGCGCAGATAAACATCCTTACAGACATACTTGAGGCCGGCGTTGCGCATCAGCACGCCCGGCACGAGGCCGGCTTCGGCGATGACCTGGAAGCCGTTGCAGATACCGAGCACGCGCGTCCCCTTGTCGGCACGGCGCTTGATCTCGGCCATCACCGGCGAATGGGCGGCCATGGCGCCGCAGCGCAAATAGTCGCCGTAGGAAAAACCGCCCGGCACGACGATGAGGTCGAGATCGGGCAGGTCGGTATCGCGATGCCAGATCATCGCGGTTTTTTTGCCCGTGCTTTGCTCGAGCGCGACGGCAACGTCGCGATCGCAATTGGAGCCTGGGAAAACGACGACGCCGGCTTTCATTAGTCGATCACCTCAACGGTGAAATTCTCGATCACGGTATTGGCGAGGAGCTTGCGGCACATGTCCTCGACCTCCGCCTTGGCCTTGGCTTTATCGGCGCCGGCGAGCTTCAGTTCGATGAACTTGCCCTGGCGTACGTCGCTGACGCCCTTGAAACCTTGACCATGCAGAGCGTGCTCGACCGCCTTGCCCTGCGGATCGAGGACGCCGTTCTTGAGGGTGATGTGGACTTTGGCTTTCACCGACGCTCTCCAGTCAGCAGGGTTGAATGGTTCATCAAGCCGCCTTCAACGAGAGAAGGAACCGCTCGAAGTTCGGATAGTCGGGGCTTTGTACATCGCACTTGCCGGGCCATATCGCCGCGCGCTCATTGCAGTGGCCGTCGAAGACCGCAGCGGGCACCGGCCCGAGCGAGGGTGCGATGCCATCGTCCGCCATCCCAACGTACACGGCGTATAGGATAGTTTGGTCCGTTCCCCAAGGGATAACATTGGTTTTTATGCAATCGGCGACATACCCGGCGACACGCTGCAAATAGCGGCGGCCCCGGCCGGTCGGAGCGATCCCGACCAGCCCGGCGGCAACCCTGTTATGGGGTTCCGCCCGGCCAGGCAAAAGCCAGAACGAGACGTCGTGTTCGCACAAGTGATCAAAGAGGATATCGGATTCGCCGTGGAAGAGGCTGTCGGCATCGAGCAGCCAGGCCGCAAGACCCGGCCTCTCGCGCAAGAACCGCCAAAAGCGGAAGAACCGCGCGATGTGATAGTAGCCCCTTGCCGCTTCGGAGGCGGCGGCAGACGCCGCGCCTTCAGACCGCAGTCCGGTCCATTCCCGTGACAGGGAAACATGATCAAGCCCCATCTCATCGAGCCGGGACGCGACCCCCCTGGCCTCGGCCTCCGTCGTGTCGAAAAGATGGAGGTGAAACCCGCTGTTTTTCGCGTAACGGCGAGCGGATGCCATCATCCGCACGCCATAGGCCTTGAAGTAGGCGTAGTCGCAGGCGCTGAATATGCAACGCTCGCCACTTGGTGTTTCGCGCACCGGAAGGCATGCGGGCAGGACGGCCACGGAATCTTCGGCCAGATGTTCCAGAGTCCGGTGGAATGTACCGTCGAAATTCGTGACCGACGGCAGGTCGGCTTTCTTGAAGGCGCGAAGCCTCGAAAAAAGCGGTTCCACCGATCGGGCGGGGCCGTCGGCGATCAACGATAATGCGCGCATGTAAAGGCCGCTGTAGGAGTCCGGCTTCAGTTCGAGCCACTCCTTGGTCAGGCTTTGCCAGTGCGCGATGTCGGATTGCGCGGCGTGGAACCCGCAGTCTTCCAGACTGGCGCCGTTGTACGGCGACGGATTCGACCGCAGCCGCGAGAGCATCTCTTTGTGATGGACGAGATAATTGAGCTGAGCCGAGCGGACCGCCACGTTATCCCTGCTGTTGCGGCATATCTCTTCGAGGGCGGCCACGACCTCGGCGCGCCGGAGTTCGGAGTGAGTTCTGCACGCGTCCCGGAGCGCGTCCAGGTCGTGCTGTTTTGCGACAATGTTCGCGATCAGGCTTTCCGAACTGCTCTGAGACATCTTCTTCGTGGTGATCTTCCGGTCTCAAGAGCGCGGCGCATGAGGCCCGAAAGCCGCAGGTATTACTGTAACGTCGATGGTCCTTTGACATCGGTGGGCCCGCTTTCAGGCAGGATGCCGAGGCGCCGGGCCACTTCCTGATAGGCTTCCTCGATCTGGCCGAGGTCGCGGCGGAAGCGGTCCTTATCCATCTTCTCGTTGGTCTTGGCGTCCCATAAACGCATGTTGTCCGGCGACAGCTCGTCGGCCAGCACGACTTGAACATCGCCGTTCTCGTGGAACAGGCGGCCGAACTCGACTTTGAAGTCGACAAGGCGAATCCCAATGCCGAGGAACAGGCCCGCGAGATAGTCATTGATGCGCAGGCTCATATTGAGCATCTCGTCGATCTCGTGGATCGCCGCCCAGCCGAAGCCGGTGATATGCTCCTCGGAGACCATCGGATCGTCGAGCTGATCGCTCTTGTAATAGTACTCGATGATCGAGCGCGGCAGGCGCGTGCCTTCCGGGATCGCGAAGCGCTTGGAGATGGAGCCGGCGGCGATGTTGCGCACGACGACTTCCACCGGAATGATTTCGACTTCCTTCACCAGCTGCTCGCGCATGTTGAGGCGGCGCACGAAGTGAGTCGGGATGCCGATCTCCTCCAGCTTGGTCATCAGGTATTCGGACATGCGGTTGTTGAGCACGCCCTTGCCCGTGATGGTGCCCTTCTTCTTATTGTTGAACGCCGTCGCGTCGTCCTTGAAGTACTGCACCAGCGTGCCGGGCTCGGGGCCCTCGAAAAGCACTTTGGCCTTGCCTTCGTAAACCTGTTTGCGACGTGCCATGAATGTTTCCTGATGGGTACGGGCTACTAGCCCCGGTATTTTATTGGGGCGAACCGCCCTGCTTATGGGGGTCCCTATAGCAGGATGGGTTCCGGGCGACAACGCAGGCGTTCGCCCTTGGAAAACCAGCCAAAACCGGCCTAAACGGCGGGCCGGACGGGGCCCGCGGACATATCCACAGGCTGGAAGGGCGCAGACTCGGGCCGCCCGGCGGCGAACAGCCAGGCCGGGTGCTTCCCGTCCTTCTTGAACACCTGCTCCGGGGACGGCAGGGCCAGGAGAGAGGACGAGGAGGTTCCGAAGCCGTTGGGCATCTGGAAGCTCATGGCCCGGGTTTCGCCGCCGCCGTCCGTGGATCCCAGGAGACGCCGCCAGCTCTCCCAATCGTTCGTGTCCGGATCGGGGGCCCGGACGGTCTCGAACAGCGGCTTGTAGCGGACGATGCGCGCGTCCGCCGGATCGTTGCGGTCGAAGGCGGTGAACATGGAAAGCCCCTCCGGGATCTTTTGCCTGTCGATCCATGCGCCCTGGACCGACGCGCGCAGCGTGAGCCAGTACGCGTCGCGATTGTCGGCGATCACGAGGTTGAAAGGGCGGTAGGCGAGAGGGTCGAGATCGGCGAGCGCTTCGGCCGCATCGGCGGCGTTGGGATGGTCGAGTGCGTCGAGGACCAACTCGCCGCGGCTGCGTTTGCCGGGGGCGGGGCCAAGGGCGCCGTGGCGGTTGAGAATACAGGCGACGACGCCCGTATCGCTGAGGCCCATCCACGCGCCGCCGGCAAGCTCATCGAGGCCGGCAACGACGTCGGGCCGGTCTTCCCAGTGGCGCGCCGGCGGTTTCCACGGGCGGTTCACCATCTCGTCGCGATTGGCGCCGACAAGAACGGGCCAGTCGTGACCGGGACGGCGGAGGAGGACAACGGTGCACATTCAAGTAACGTAATGCGCCTGTAACGCCTCCGCCAGTTGCGCCGCTCAGGTGCGCTCGCTATATCAAAAGCTCCACTTTGCTGAGAGGACTTCAATGAGCGACGCGTTTTCGGACCGGGAAAAAGGTTTTGAGCGGAAATTTCAGCTCGACCAGGAACAGCAGTTCCGCGCGCAGGTGCGCCGCGACAAGCTGTTCGGCCAGTGGGCCGCCGGTCAGCTCGGCAAGTCGGGCGCCGAAGCCGACAAGTACGCCCAGGACGTCGTGGATTCGAATTTCGAGAAGCCGGGCGACGACGACATCATCGCCAAGGTCGGCAAGGACCTTGGCGGCAAAATATCGGACGCGGACCTGAAGAGGAAGCTGCACGAGCTGTTCGGCCAGGCCGCCGCGGCGGTGACGACCGAAAAGAAGTAGATTTCTGTTTTACGGTCATCCGGGCGCAAGCCCAGGATCCAGGGCCGCGCGCTCGGTGGACACCGAGAGCGCGGCCCTTTTTGCGTCTGGTGACGAGAAAAACTAAGCCTCTGCGAACACGCGCTTGAAGATCGCGTCCACATGCTTGGTGTGGAAACCCATGTCGAACAGCGCCTCCAAGTCCTTCGTCGGGATGCGGTCGGTGACGTCCTTGTCCTGCTTGAGGAGGTCGAGGAGCTGGCCGCCGCCGTTCCAGACCTTCATCGCGTTGCGCTGAACGAGAACATACGAGTCCTCGCGCGAGACGCCGGCCTGCGTGAGTGCGAGCAGGACGCGCTGCGAGAACACGAGTCCGCCCATCATGTTCAGGTTCTTCTCGATGTTCTCCGGATAGATCACGAGCTTGTCGACGACGCCGGTCAGGCGGGCGAGGGCGAAGTCGAGCGTGATGGTCGCGTCCGGGCCGATGTAGCGTTCCACCGAGGAATGCGAGATATCGCGTTCATGCCAGAGCGCGACGTTTTCCATCGCCGGAACGGCATAGCCGCGCACCACGCGGGCCAGACCGGTGAGATTCTCCGTCAGCACCGGATTGCGCTTGTGCGGCATGGCCGACGAGCCCTTCTGGCCGGGCGAGAAGAACTCTTCCGCTTCACGCACTTCGGTGCGCTGCATGTGGCGGATTTCAGTGGCGATGCGCTCGATCGAGCTGGCGATCACGCCGAGGGTGGCGAAGAACATGGCGTGGCGGTCGCGCGGGATCACCTGCGTGGAAACGGGCTCCACATGCAGACCGAGTTGCTCGGCGACATACTGTTCAACGAAGGGATTGATATGCGCGAACGTGCCGACAGCGCCGGAGATGGCGCAGGTGGCGATATCTTCGCGCGCCGCTTTCAGGCGCATGCGGTTGCGGTCGAACTCGGCGTAGAAGCTCGCGAACTTGAGGCCGAGCGTGACCGGTTCGGCATGGATGCCGTGGCTGCGGCCCATGGTGACGGTCATTTTATGCTCCAGCGCGCGGCGCTTCAGCGCCTTCAGAAGGTCGTCGATATCCGTCAGGAGAAGATCGGCGGCCTGGGTGAGCTGGACCGACAGGCACGTATCGAGCACGTCGGACGACGTCATGCCCTGGTGCACGAAACGCGCTTCCGGGCCGACGTATTCGGCGAGGTTGGTCAGGAAGGCGATGACGTCGTGTTTGGTTTCCTTCTCGATCTCGTCGATGCGCT
>JAYSFT010000191.1:0-5752 GCA_041913245.1 Rhodospirillaceae bacterium
TCGCCTTCTTCGAATACTGCCTCGCGGTGCCCGCCAACCGCATCGGCTACACGGTGTACAGCGCCGCGCAGCTCAAAACGATGCAGGAAGTCATCACCCTCGCGGTCTTCGCGGTGTTCTCCGTCACCTATCTCGGTGAAAGCCTCAAATGGAATCACCTGGCCGCCTTTGGCTGCCTCGTGCTCGCGGCCTACTTCTCGTTCAACAAGTGGGACTAGCAAATCCGCGCGTCACCGGGAACGAAGTCCAAGGTCCAGGGTCGCCAGGCGCGACATGTGTCGCGTTTTAGCGTGCGTCTTTCTTATTGGCGTCGGCGTCCTCGTCGCACGCGCAGTCGAAATTCCCCAGCGCCTGTTCGATCTCTTCGCCAGCGTCCATGCGTTCGATCAGCTTGCGCGCGAATTTCGCGCCGCTCTTCGAGTGCGGCGCGTAAGCCAAGGGCAGCAGCAACTCCCTGGCCTCCTTCGTCTTGCCCGTGCGTTGCAGCGCGATGGAGGCCTCGAGGCGGAACTCCTCCACATGCGGCGCAAGCTCGTAGGCGCGCAAGAGCGCGTTCAGGGTATTCTCGCCCGGCGGCTGCCCGTCTCCCATCGCCGCGATGGAATACAGATACAGCGACGGATAGTGGTTCTGATCGATGCGGAAGGCGCGCGCCGCGAAGCCGCGCGCCGTCTTCCACAGCTCGGTCCGCTCCCCCGTCCGCGCGCGCCCGTCCTCGATATAGCGCAGCGCCTGTAGATAGGGCGTGTTCACGTCGTTCGGCGCGAGGGCTTCGAGTTTGGCCAGCGTCCTGTCGGCGCTTTCGAAGTCGTGCGCGCGAATCTCCCCCATCGCCTGCGTCCGCAAGGCGAAGGCGCTGGTTTGATACGCCTGCGCGCGGCGGCGCAGGGAGGGTGCGTATTTCGCGGCCGCCTTGGCGTCGTCGAAGTCGCCCGTCAGGCGCGCATTGTCCAGGAGGAACTCGCCCTCGGCGTCGGGCAGCGTCTCGATCTGGATCGCAGCGGTGTCCTTCTTGCCGCGCGTCAGCTTGAAGCCCGGCAGCTTGCGGCCCTTCAGATAGCGCTTCAGCGCGCTGTCGAGAGCGTCGAAATCCATGCCGGTCGCGGCGATCAGGGCCTTCTCCGGCGCTTCGCCCTTCGCGAGGCCGTTCAGGAAGCTCGGAAATTTCAGGCGAAGATCCGGGCTCGACATGAACCAGTTCACCGTCAGCCAGCTCTGTTCGTAGAAGGTGCCGGGCAGGCGTTCCGGATTGGCGGGCGCGAGGATCTTGTCGATCGGCGTCCACGGCGCGTTGAGCAGCACCCACGCGCGTCCCGGCGTGGCCGTGCCGACATGGATCGAATCGTCCTTGAATTCGGTCGAGCCGAAATACTCAGCGAAGCCTTCCACATACCAGGCAGGATAGAAAGCCGGATGGTACTGGAGCATGAAGTGATGGGCATATTCATGCATGAGGATCGCGCGCGCCGGCAAACCGCCGACCTCTTCACGTAGTGCAATCGCCTGCGTGCCGTGCGGCGAGCTGACATACATGCCCGCGACGCTGCGTCCGACCTTCGGAATGGCGTCGTCGAGCTGGCTCTGCTTCACCAGGAAGATCGAGAGCTTGTTGGGCGGAAGCTCCGTCGTTGTGCCCGTGAACATCCGCATCATCGCGTCGTATTCGTGCAGCTCGCCCACGAACCTCTTCAGTTCGTCTTCCTTGCCGTCGCTATAGACGACGAACAGCGTGCTTTCCGCCTTGAGCCAGCGCGCCTGCGCCGCGCCCGCGAACAGGCTCAGCATGCCAAGGGCCGCCAGGCTCGACGTGAGCCCGCGGCTGATGAAGTGTCCGATCATGTTTTGTCCCAGCCTTCGCGGCGGGTATACGCGCGCCCGGGAACGCGCGGCAGACGGATGTTCCCGTGCTGTCAAAGATGTAAGCGGTTTCGCCTGTGAAGGCGGCGTGACCTGCGAGCGGGGGTTGTAATTTACGAGGTCAGGCTGCGCTTGCGCCCGGACTCGCGCCCCGACCCGCGCGCCAATGTTATCGCCCGGGCGGCGGCGAATCCGATTCCGTGCAGAACGAAGCTTGCGCCGACGACTCCGGCCATGAACGCGGCGCCGCCGCCCGGCGCTTCAACGCCGTGCGCGAAGCCGTGAAAGAAGGCGAACAAGGACACGACCGCCAGCGTCACCCTCACGCCCGTACGAGCCCACAAGGCCAGCGCGGCGACAACGAGGGTCGAGGCGAGGATCGCGGCTTCGACCCCGGGAACGGCGACGCCGGCAAGCGCGGCGCCCGCGCCGGCCATCATCACGCCCACGAAGGCCGGAGGGATCCAGGCCCGGCCGCTGCGCGCCGCCCACACACCGACGGCGATCATCACCACCATGTGATCCCAGCCCAGAAAGGGATGCGCGAAGCCCGCGCTCCACCCGCCCTCCATATGGCCCGGATGCGCGAACGCGGCGCTGGGCAGGAGCATCGCGGCCAGCAGAACGGAGAGGAGACGGCGCATGGCACAAGCCCTCTTGGAGGAAACCGGTGCGGTCATGCTAAGGTTGTTCGGGTCCTTCCGCCAGAGGTGCTTCGCGATGCCGCACGGTGATCACCATCATCACGACCACAATCACGACCATGCGCCCGTGGACTGGAAAAACAACGGCGTGAAGGTGATCCCGGGCGATCAGCTCGATTCCAACACCGCGCAGACGCCCGGCATGAACCGGCAGGCCGCCATCAATCTCGCCCGCGTCGGGGCGCAGAAAATCTGGGCCGGCACGGTGCATATCCATGCCGGCGCCAAAACCGGAGCCCATCATCACGGTCATCTCGAAAGCGTGATCTATGTGATAAAAGGCCGCGCCCGGATGCGCTGGGGCGACAAGCTCGAATTCACCGCCGAGGCCGGCCCCGGCGATTTCATTTTCGTGCCGCCCTTCGTGCCGCACCAGGAGATCAACGCGTCGAGCGACGAGACCCTGGAATGCGTGCTGGTGCGCAGCGACAACGAAGCGGTCGCCATCAACCTCGAGATCGAACCGGTGGAAAAGCCCGAAACGGTGCTTTGGATCGATCCCGTACACCGCGGCTCATAGTCCGGCTCCGGCGGCCCCGCGCGCGCGTCGCGCGAACGCGAGTCTAGGGCATATCGGGCGGCGGCCGGCGCTTCTTCGTCGCCTGTTCAAAAGCGAAAGCCAGTTCGATCAGCCGCGGTTCCGTGCAGGCCAGGCCCTGGAACATGATCCCCATCGGCATCGGCTTGGCCGCGAAACCGTCCGGCAGCGGCGGCCCCGGGTTGTTGACCATCGCGAACGGCACGGTGATCGCGGGATAGCCCACCCGGTCCCCGATGCTCGCGCCGCGGCTACCCATGTAGATGATGGCGTCCAGCTTGTTGTTCGTGATCGCCGCGTCGATCCCGTTCGCGCCGCCGATCTCCAGCGCTCGCTTCTGGTCCCTCTCGTACTTCGCCTTGGCCTTTTCGAGGTCCGTGTCGCGCGCGTCGTTCAGCGCATCGGTGCCGTATTTCATCGTGCCCAGGTTCTTATTGGCTTCCTGCCAGGCGATGAATTCGCCGATGTTCCTCCAGGGGGCCTTTCCGTTCTGCGCCGCCAGCCAGATGTCGAAGTCGCGGTGCATGCCGTAATTCATGATCGACATGCATTGCGGCGTCTCCTCGCGGTCGCATTCGCCCGCCAGCAGCACGTTGCGCATCGGATCCTTCT
The DNA here is from genome assembly GCA_041913245.1 of Rhodospirillaceae bacterium. Taxonomy (GTDB): domain Bacteria; phylum Pseudomonadota; class Alphaproteobacteria; order Rhodospirillales; family Rhodospirillaceae; genus SHVO01. Next base: position 3,712 of record JAYSFT010000191.1, read on the forward strand.
CGCTCGCGCTCGGGATCTCGGCGGGATCGACGATCTCCGCGCCCGCCGCCTTCAAGACCTCGATCGCTTCATCGAAAGCCTTGCGTTGATCCGCGGGCATGCCGCCGCGCGGTTCCTTCTCGCCCGGCGGCGTCACCTCGACGCCGTAACCCAGGCGCGGCACCCCGATGCGCGCGCCCTTCAGCGCGTCCGCCTTCAAGTGCGGCGTGTAGTCGTTGCCCGCCGGCGGCGCACATTTGCTGGTGGCCGGATCGTTCGGGTCCGGCTGCCGGCCTTCCAGCACACCCAGCATCACCGCGACGTCGGAGACGCTCTTGGCCATCGGGCCGGCGGTGTCCTGGTCCATGGTGATGGGGATGATGCCCCAGCGGCTGATGCGCCCGATGGTGGGCTTGATCGCCGCCAGCATGTTCTGGTTCGACGGGCCCAGGATCGAACCGCCGGTTTCCGTGCCGACGTTCCCCGCCCAGAAGTTCGCCGCCGTGCCGGTGCCCGAGCTCGAGCCGCCGGTGTTCATCACGCCGCGTCCGTCGTTCTGGCCTTCGCGCGGATCGCGCCGCGGATCATAGGGATTGAACGAATATCCCGAGATCGAGCTGTAGGTGCCCGGCGCGCCCTGGCCGAAGTAGCCGGCGAACTCGCTCAGCGTGGTTTTGGCGATGATGATCGCGCCGCCGTCCTTCAGGTTCTTGGTCAGCGGCGCGTCCCACGGCGCCATGTAGCCCGCGAGCCCGATGTTGCCGCCGGTCGTGGGCATCTCGGTGTCCTGGATATTGTCCTTCAGCGCGACGGGGATGCCGTGCATCGGGCCGCGCACTTTGCCGGCCTTGCGCTCTTCATCCAGCGCGCGCGCCTGCGCCAGCGCCAGTGGATTCACGGCGATGGCGGCGTTGATCACATTCTCATAGGTCGCGATGCGCACCAGATATTGCTTCACCAATTCCTCCGAGGTGACGCGGCCCTCCTGCATGGCCTTCTGCATCTCGGGGATCGTCGCTTCGACGACATTGAACGGCGCTTTGGTTTCCGCCGGCGGCGCAGCTTTCTCGCATGAGCCCAGCACAACGGCCGCGGCCGTCAGCAGCGTGGTCGCAAACACTCTATTTTTCATCGTCCCTCCCAGGAGCCTCACTGACCCTCTCCCCTTCTTCGGTAGGGGACTCGCATATGGCGTCCCATCACGGTCGTCACCCCGGGAATTTATTCCCGGGGTCCAGGGCCGCCAAGCGCTGTACGATGCAACAAGCGCCGTATTTCCGCATAAATCCGGCTCCACAACCTGGGCCCCGGGCTTTGCCCAGGGCGACAGTCGAGTTAAGTCGCGATCTCTTTTTCTACGGCATGTTCGGCGGCGGCTGCCGCTTCTTCGTGAGCTGTTCGAACGCGTAGGCCAGCTCGATCAGGCGCGGCTCGCTGCAGGCCATGCCGGTGAACGAGATCCCCATCGGCATCGGCAGCGGATTGAAGCCCTCCGGATAGGCCGGCGTCGGCGGGTTCGCCACCATCGCGAACGGCACGATCACGGTCGGATAACCGGGCTTGGCCGCCACCGCCGCGCCGCGCGCGCCCGCGAACAGAAGAGCGTCCAGCTTGTTCTCGCTCATCGCCGCGTCGATGGCTTGCGCGCCGTTCAGTTCGATGTCGCGCTTGCGGTCGGCTTCGTACTTCGCCTTGTTCTTCTCGAGGTCGTTGGCCAGCGCGCCGAGCAGCGCCGACTGCGTGTACTTGATCGTGCCCAGGTTCTTGTTGGCCTCGTTCCAGGCCACCAGTCCGTCGAGGGTCTCGAACGGCGCCTTGCCGTTCTGCGCGGCCAGCCACGCGTTGAAGTCCCTATGCATTCCGTAAGCCAGCACCGACGAACAGGCCGTGCTCGCTTCGCTGCCCGGGCGGTCGCAGCCGCCGATCGACAGCGGGTTGGCCTGCGGATCCGTCGCCTTGTAGCTCGGGAAGTCGGCCGGATCGACGATCTCCGCGCCGGCCTGTTTGAGGATCGCGATGGCGTCCTCGAAGGCCTTCATCTGGTCTTCCGGCATTTCGCCGC
>JAYSFT010000192.1:0-5681 GCA_041913245.1 Rhodospirillaceae bacterium
TCGGAAGCGGCGGCTTTATGCCCCAGCGCCTCCAGGTTTTCCAGGGAAATCGCCCCTTTTTCGTTAAAGGCGCCGCACCGTGTGCGCCTCAGCACGGAGATATGGCCCTCGGTTCCCAGGGCCTGGGCCAGGTCGCGGACCAGGGCCCGGATATAGGTGCCCTTGCCGCAATCGACCACGAAGGTCGCATGGTCGGGGTCTAAAATAGCGGTCAGCGCGAATCGGCGCACATCGACCGTGCGGGCCGCCAAATTCAGCTCTTCCTTGGCCCGGGCGAGGTCGTAGGCGCGCTGGCCGTCCACCTTTATGGCCGAATAGTCGGGCGGAACCTGTTCGATCAGGCCGGTAAAGCGGGGCAGCATGGCCTCGATGGCGGCTTTGTCGGGCCTTTTGTCCGAGGTCCGGATGACGGCGCCGTCGCTGTCGTCCGTATCCGTCGCCGCGCCCCAGGTGACCTCAAAGGTGTAGGTCTTGCTGGAATCCATGGCGAAAGAGGTGGTTTTTGTGGCTTCCCCCAGGGCAATGGGCAGGATTCCGGTCGCCAAAGGGTCCAAAGTGCCCCCGTGACCGGCTTTTAGGGCGTTCAAAGCCCGTTTGACCCGGGCAACGACCTTCGCGGCGGTGATTCCGCCTGGTTTGTCGATGGCCAGCCAGCCATGGACCGGCACCCCCGCAGGCTTCTTGGCCACGCCTACTCTTCCTCGCCGAGGCGGGCCAAACCTTCTTCACCGAGCACGCCGTAGTCGTCGCCGAGATCGCGGGCGACCTCCGGCTTATGCAAAAGACGGCTGATGCGCTCGGCCTCGTCGAACGTGGTGTCGGCCGAAAAGATGAGGTCCGGGATGAATTTGGTGGTCAGCCGGCTCGCGAGCTCACGGCGCAGGAACGGCTTCACGCGCTTCAAGCCCTCAAGGATGGGTTTCGGATCGCCGCCGCCGAGCGGGACGATATAGACGCGCGCATGACGAAGATCCGGACTCGGCCGGACCTCGGTCACGGTGACGCGAACATTTGCTAACGCGGGATCGCGGAAGGTCTCGCGTTCCAGGATGAAGGCCAGGACGTGGCGAATTTCCTCGCCGATGCGCAATTGCCGCTGGCCCGGCGCTTTTGGCCGCTGTCGTGCCATGGGATGAATCCTCGAGAGAAGCAATCCTTCGCCTCGGCGCGCAAATGGCGCGCGCGAGGCGAGGGAGGTTTTACAGAGTCGCGGCGACGCGCTCCATTTCGAAACATTCGATCATGTCGCCGACCTGAATGTCCTGGTAGTTCGCAAGGCCCATGCCGCACTCGTAGCCTTCGCGGACTTCCTTCACGTCGTCCTTGAAGCGCTTCAGCTGCGACAGGTCGCCTTCGTGGATGACCACGTTGTCGCGCAGCAGGCGGACCTTGCAGCCGCGCTTGATGACGCCTTGCGTCACGCGGCAGCCGGCCACCTTGCCGACCTTGGTGATGTTGAACACTTCGCGCACTTCGGCGTAACCGATGAACGCTTCCTTGAAGGTCGGCGCCAGCATGCCGGTCAGCACCAGCTTCATGTCGTCCGAGACTTCGTAGATGATCGAGTAGTAGCGGATGTCCACGTTGTCGCGTTTGGCGACTTCGCGGGCCTGCGCGTTCGCACGCACGTTGAAGCCGATGATCACCGCGCCGTTGGTCTTGGCGAGCGTCACATCGGACTCGTTGATCGGGCCGACGGCGCTGTGAAGAACTTTCACCTTCACCTTTTCCGTGCCGATCTTGGCGAGCGTGCCGTTCAGCGCTTCGGCCGAACCTTGCACGTCCGCCTTGATGATGACGGCGAGCTCGGTCGTTTCACCCGCTTTGATCTTGGCGAACATCTGCTCCATGGTCGATCCGCCGACCGAGGCCACATGCTCCTTCTCGCGAATCTTGCGGCGGCGGAATTCGGAGACTTCGCGCGCCTTGGCTTCGTCACCCACGACCACGAAGTCGTCGCCGGCCGACGGCGTGCCGCCGAAGCCGATGACTTCCACCGGCGCGGACGGCATCGCGGACTTCACCTGCTTGCCGTGTTCGTTCACCAACACGCGCACGCGGCCCCACTCGGCCCCGGCGACGAAGATGTCGCCCACATGCAAGGTGCCGCGCTGCACGAGCACGGTGGCCACCGAGCCGACGCCCTTCTCCATCTTGGCTTCGACGATGCTGCCTTCGGCGGTGCGGCTCGGGTTCGCTTTCAGGTCCAGGAGTTCGGCCTGCAGCATGATGGCTTCCTCGAGCTTGTCGAGGTTGATCTTCTGCGTCGCCGAGACTTCCACCGCCAGCGTTTCGCCGCCCATGTCTTCCACGACGACTTCGTGGCTGAGAAGATCGGTCTTCACGCGCTGCGGATTGGCGCCGGGTTTGTCCATCTTGTTGATGGCCACGATGATCGGAACTTCCGCGGCCTTGGCGTGCTTAATGGCTTCCACCGTTTGCGGCATGATGCCGTCGTCGGCCGCCACCACGAGCACCACGATATCTGTCACCTTGGCGCCGCGGGCGCGCATGGCGGTGAAAGCTTCGTGGCCGGGTGTGTCGATGAAGGTGATCTTCTGGCCCTTGGCGGTGCGCACCTGATAGGCGCCGATATGCTGCGTGATGCCGCCCGCTTCGCCGGCGACCACGTTGGCCGAGCGCAAGGCATCGAGCAGCGAGGTCTTGCCGTGGTCGACGTGACCCATGACGGTAACGACTGGTGGGCGGGTCTTCATCGCCGCGGCGTCGTCTTCGCCACTCTTCAATGAATCTTCGACGGCGTCTTCGGTGATGCGCTTGACCTTGTGGCCGAATTCCTGCGCGACGATCTCAGCGGTGTCGGCATCGATGACTTCGTTGATCGTCGCCATGATGCCGAGCTTCATCAGTGACTTGATCACGTTGACCGAACGCTCGGCCATACGGCTCGATAGTTCCTGGACAGTGATCGTTTCCGGCAACACAACTTCGCGCACGACCTTGTCCGTATTCATCGGTTGTTTGAGCTGCGCCTTGCGGCGTTCTTTATCGACCGCGCGGCGCATGGAGGCGATGGAGCGCGAGCGTTCGACCGCGTCGTCGCCCTCGAGCGCCGAACTGATCGAAAGCTTGCCCGAGCGGCGGCGCGGTTCGGTGCGCTTGTTGACCGTCGGCGGCTTGTGGCCGGTCTTGGGCTTGCGGCGCGGCGCTTCTTCTTCCTCTTCCTCTTCCACGGCCTCGCGGCGCGGGGCCGCGTCGGCCGCGGCCGCGGCTGTGGCCGTGGTCGTCGTTGCGGCCGCGACCGCCTTGGCTTCCGGCGCGGACACGGGCGCGGCCGGCGCTGCGGCGGGCTCGGGCTCTTGTTCCTTGCGCAGCTTTTCTTCTTCGGCGCGGCGCGTGCTTTCCTCGGCTTCGCGCTTGGCGTTTTCTTCCGCGATACGGGCGTTTTCCTCATCGGCCTTCAGGGCGTCTTGAAGCGCCTTCAGGCGGTGCGCCTTCTCGTCGTCGGTGAGAGTGCCGTGCTGAACTTCCTTGAGCAGAGCTTCTTCAGCCTTCGCCTTGATCGAGGCGGGCGGCGCCTTGACTTCCTGCACCTTGCCGTCGGCGCCGATCTCGAACTGGCGCTTACGCTTGCGTTCGACCTGAACGACTTTGGAGCGGCCGTGCGAGAAGCTCTGCCGGACCTGACCGGTCTCGACCGTCTTCTTCAGCTCGAGTTTGCCTTTACCGCCGAGGGTCAAGGGCGTCTTGGTCTTGGTATCGCTCACTCAGTGCACCTTAATCAAAAAATCCAAACTGGCCGTCGTCACTCATGTGAAGCCGCGGAGTTTCGCCGCGTCCTCGAAAATCATCTCCGTCAGCCGGCCGGGCAGAAGCGCCACGTGCACAGCCATGTCCCGTCCGATCGCGCCCCCGAGTTCGGCACTCGTGAACACATCCACCACCGGCACGCCCGGAACGAGAGCGCTCATTTTCTGCCGCTCCGCCGGCGAGCCGTCCGCGGCTTCGATCAAAGCCGCCGTACGTCCGGTCGCGATTTGCGCGCGCACTTTTTCCGCGCCCGAGGCGACAAGTCCGGCGCGCTGCGCCAAGCCAAGATGATTAAGACAGCGGCGACGTAGCAGGTCGGCGACGGTATCTGCCAAATCGGGGGCAACGGTGACGTTGCGCCGCGCGGCTTTGGCAAACAGCCGCTTTTGCGCCGCCGTTTCTATCATATCGCGGCGGGCCCTCAACCACAAACCCCGGCCGGGAAGCCGGGCCGCGACATCGGGAACAATGGCGTTGTCCGGTCCGACGACGAACCTGATGAGTGCCGCGACGGGCAGCGACTCGCCGCTCGCAATGCAGCGGCGGGTCGGTCCTTCGTCCGGCTCGTCATGAAGGGCTTCGTCCGGTCCCATCTCTGGTCCGGGCGAAGGCCCTTCCATGGCTTCGCTTGCGGGCGCCGGGCCGCCCGAAGGGTAAGTCTCACTGGTCATCGCGTCTGCCCGGACCGCCACAAGGGTAAAAGAAGGCTACACGGTCTTGGTCTCGCCGGCGGCGGCGTCGCCTTCCGGCGCGCTGCCTTCGGGGAACCAATGGGCGCGGGCGGCCATGATGATCGCATTGGCCGGGCCTTCCTTGATGACGTCGGCGCCGAGGATTTCGACCAGCTCGTCGCCGGAAAGGTCCGCAAGATCGTCCAGGGTTTTCACGCCCTTTTCGGCCAGCACGATGATCTTCTTGGGGTCCAAGCCGTCGATCTGGGATTCGGCGAGGTCTTCCGACACGCCAAGCTCTTCCATCCGGGCCGCGATCTTCTTGTTTTCTTCTTCGATATAAGTCGTCGCGCGCTCCTTGAGTTCGTTCGCGACGTCCTCGTCGAAGCCTTCGATGTCGGTCAGCTCCTCAATCGGCACGAACGCCACTTCTTCAACCGACGTGAAACCTTCGGTCACCAACAGATGGGCAAGAACGTCATCCACATCAAGGGCGTCGATGAACATCTTCGAGCGCGTGTGGAACTCTTGCTGGCGGCGTTCGGATTCTTCGCCTTCCGTGAGAATGTCGATGGTCCAGCCGGTGAGCTGCGAGGCGAGTCGCACGTTCTGGCCGCGGCGGCCGATCGCCAGCGAGAGCTGATCGTCCGGCACAACCACTTCGATGCGGCCCGAGTCTTCGTCCAGCACGACCTTGGTGACTTCGGCGGGCGCAAGCGCATTCACGACGAACGTCGCCGGATCCTGGTTCCACTGGATGATGTCGATCTTTTCGCCCTGCAGTTCGGCGACCACCGCCTGCACGCGCGAACCGCGCATCCCGACGCACGCGCCGACCGGATCGATCGAGGAATCGTTGGAGATCACGGCGATCTTGGCGCGGCTGCCCGGATCGCGGGCCACGGCCTTGATTTCGATGATGCCGTCGTAGATTTCCGGCACTTCCTGGCCGAACAGCGCGCCCATGAAGTCGCCCGACGTGCGCGACAGGAAAATCTGGGGGCCGCGCGGCTCTTCGCGCACATCCACGATGAAGGCGCGCACACGGTCGCCGTTCTTGAAATGCTCGCGCGGGATCAATTCGTCACGGCGCAGCAGGCCTTCCGCGCGGCCGAGGTCGACGATCACGTTGCCGAACTCCACGCGCTTGACGAGGCCGTTGACGATCTCGCCCGTGCGGTCCTTGTACTCGGTGAACTGGCGCGCGCGCTCGGCGTCGCGCACCTTCTGCACGATCAC
>JAYSFT010000193.1:0-5642 GCA_041913245.1 Rhodospirillaceae bacterium
TCTTCGTGAAGCATCCGGACAGGGCCGTCAGCGCCAACACAACCGCGCCCGCCGCACCGGCATCGAGCAGCCGGGAGTAAGAGCGAGGAGACATCCCCCGCGCACCCACCTATCGTTTCCCGAGATTTCCTAAACGCGGCCGTTCATCCCGTGTCTCCCCCCGAGCGGTCGCGTCTTTTTTTTTGAGGGAGAGCCGCCCGTCCTTCGGCGGTGTTACGCGACCTCGGCTTTCGCAACGTCCACACGGACTGGAGTGGGAGAAAGTCATGACATATCGCGCAAAGCTGCTCACCTTGATGATCGCGTCGGGCGCGTGCCTCGCCGCGCCCGTCCTCGCGGTTGCGCAAGGACGCCGACGGCTACCCTGATCCGAAGACAGGCGAGAACACAGCGATCTCGACGGCTATGAAGGTCGAATTCACGCAAGTGTTCGTCATCCATCCGGACAAAACGCTCGCGCGCACGGACGGGCCGCCGGCCACCGGGGCTGTCGGGAGCCGGTAGGCCGCTCGTCCGGGCGCCATATCGCCCTTGCGGGCGATCCCGAAACGCGTGAACAATTCCCGCTCATATCCATTCCTTGGGGGGATTTGGCATGCGTGCCCGGCACATTGCTCTTACAACGCTTCTCGCGGTCGGTGCTTGCTCGCCGGCCGCGCCGCCGTCTTATCCGGTGGCGGAGAAAGACCTGGCGGCCCTGGCCGCCGACGTCGCCGCTAAAAAGACCAGCGCGGCGGATGTCGCGAAGGCTTATCTCGCGCGGATAGAAAAACTCAATCCCGGCTTCAATGCCGTGCTCGCGGTGAACCCGGCCGCGGTCGATGAAGCGACTGAAGCCGACAAACGCGCCGCGGCCGGTACGGTTGGCGCGCTCAACGGGATGCCGATCCTCATCAAGGACAATATCGACGTGAAGGGGATGGTCACCACCGCCGGTTCGCTGGCCCTGGCCGACAACCGTCCGGAACAGGACGCGCCATCCATCGCCGGCTTGCGCGCCGCCGGCGCCGTGATCCTCGGCAAAGCTAATCTCTCCGAATGGGCCAACATCCGTTCGCAATACTCCAGCAGCGGCTGGAGCGCCGTCGGCGGCCTTGCGCGTAATGCGCATGCGCCGGAACGCACCGCCTGCGGCTCCAGCTCGGGCTCGGGCAGCGCCGTCGCGGCGGGCTTCGCGCCCGCCGCCATCGGCACCGAGACCGATGGCTCCATCACATGCCCGGCGGCGGCCAACGGCATCGTCGGTCTGAAGCCGACGGTAGGCCTCGTGTCGCGCACTGGCATCGTGCCGATCAGCCATGTGCAGGATACCGCCGGCCCGATGACGCTGACGGTCGCCGATGCCGCCGCCATCCTGACGGCCATCGCCGGTTCCGATCCCGCCGATCCCGCCACGAAGGACGCGGACGCTCACAAGACCGACTATGTCAAAGCGCTAAATCCGGAAGCGCTGAAAGGCGCGCGCCTAGGCGTGATCCGCTTTATCGACGGCTATTCGCCGAAAACGCTGGCGGTGTTCGATGCGGCCCTTGGTGTCCTGAAGGCGCAAGGCGCGGAGGTCGTCGAGATTAAGACCTTCGATTTCGGGGTGATCAAGGATAAGGAATTCCCGCTGCTGCTCACGGAGCTGAAGGCGGACCTCAACGCTTATCTGGCCAAGACCCCGGCGGCGGTGAAGAACCGCACCTTGGCCGATATCATCGCCTTCAATAAGGGCGAGCCGCGTGAGACCCCGCTGTTCGGTCAGGACCTGTTTGAGCAGGCGCAAGCCATGCCGGACCTCACGGACGCGGGTTACATCGCCGATCGTGAGGCCGTACGTAAACAAGCGCAGGAAAACGGGATCGATAAGCTGCTGGCCGATCATAACGTCACGGCCCTGATTGCCCCGACGCTCAATCCGCCGTGGCTCATCGATCAGGTGAACGGCGATGCCGGCGGTCCGTCCTCGACCACGCTGCCGGCGGTCGCGGGTTATCCGCACCTGACGGTGCCGATGGGTTTCGTGGAGAATCTCCCCGTGGGCATCTCCTTCATCGGGCCGGCCTGGTCGGAGGCTTATGTCCTCTCGCTCGGCTACGCCTACGAAAAAGCCGCGGGCGCGCACCGCCCGTCGATGATGGCCAAGAAGTAGAGGTCACTTCTTAAGGGTCGCGCCGGCGAGTTCGCCGACCGCGCCCAAGGTGGTTTGTGCGGCGTTCAGGCCGAGACGGAAGTCATCGTCGCTGAACGTCGCGAACATATCGGTCGGCTGGTGCCAGTGCGGGTTCCAGCCGTTGCCGATGTGTGCGCCGCGCTCATTCTCGCGCATGCTGATAGACGGGATCAGGTCCTGAAATGGGACCGAATCCGTATTGGTCATATGGCTGCCGACGGCGGCGGGATAATTGGCCGCGTATGTCTCGTTGGCCTGGGAAAACATCCAGGCGAAGGCCTGCGACTCTGCGGCCATTTTCGAGACGCTCTGGTATTCGATATTCACGTCCGCTTCCGGGCGCTGCGTCGGCGACAGCGTGCCGTCGGCGCGCGGCATCCCATGATCGAACAGCATCATATCGTGCTGAACCATACCCAGCCATTTGGGTTCGGGATAATGGCCCGACCCCGGCGGGCTTTCCCGGCCTTGGAGTTTGACGCGCTGTTCGACATAAGCGCGCGCGCCGTTGAGGCCCGTCTCTTCGTTGTTCCATAGGATGAAGCGGACCGAGCGCTCGGTCTGCACATCGGGGCCGGCGAAGATGCGCGCGAGTTCCATCACGATGGCGGTGCCCGAACCATCGTCGTTGGCGGCTTCGCCCCATCCATGGCCGTCCATGTGCGCGCCGACAATGTACATTTCATCGGGCCGGGTTGTGCCGATCTTGGTGCAGTAGACCTGTTCGCGCGCGCCGGGCGTCGAGGGTTGTTCGTTGAGCTTGCGAAGCTTCGTGTCGGGCTGCTTGTCGGGATCGCTGTTCACGCCCGTGGGCGCTTTCACGCCGCGCGGCCGGGAGCCGCCGGGCCCGCGCCCCCGGATTTGCGCGCCCGAGGGCGCGCGCGCCGCGCCCGGCGCCGGCGGATGGTATTCGTACTTCAGGCGCTCCGTGTTCGTGCAGCCGTAGCTTTTGAGTTGCGCCTCGATCCAGTCGATGGCGGCGCGGTTGCGGTCGGTGCCTTCGCGGCGGTCGCCGAATTGGGTGAGGCCCTTGATCGTGGCTTTGTAGCGCTCGAGATCGAGACGCTGAACCAGGGTCTGGACGGCTGGGTTGGGCCCGGCGGCGTTTTGCGCGAGCACCGGCGGCGTCAGCGCGAAAACACAGCTTGCGGCGATCCAAGGTCCGGCACAACGAAACAGCGTCATCGGCGTTCTCCCGCCCACGGGTTGTCCGGCCGATCATAGCGGGTCGCCGGGCAGGGTCGCCATGGCCCTGCATCGCGGAACAGGCTATTTCCGCCGTTCTTCTGGTGCGATCGTGGCCGCACTCAGGTACCGTTGGGTTCTGTCTGATCAAGGGGGAACTCATGAAAATGATGGCATCCGCGTTTACCGCGCTTCTGTTGGCTGGCGCCGCTCAGGCCGCGGACACGAAATGGGACCTCCTGATTATGGGCGGTACGGTGATCGACGGCACGGGCGCCGCCGGTTTCCGCGCCGATCTCGCCATCGACGACGGCAAGATCGTTCGCGTTTCGCGAACGGCCCTGCCAAAGACGAACGCGGTGCGTGTCATCGACGCCGCCGGCAAGACGGTCGCGCCGGGTTTTATCGATCTCCATTTGCATATGGATCCGGTCGAACTTCCTTCCGGTGAGAATCTTGTGCGCCAGGGCGTCACGACGGCGCTGGGCGGTCCTGACGGCAGCAGTCCCTGGCCCCTCGCCGAGTATCTGAAGAAGGCCGACGCTCTGAATCTCGGGATGAATGTCGCCTATCTGACCGGCCACAACAGCATCCGTGAGGCCGTCATGGGCCTCGACAATCGGGCGCCGACGCCGGTCGAACTCAATGAGATGAAAGCGCGCGTTGCGCAGGGCATGCGCGACGGCGCCTTCGGACTTTCCACGGGCCTGCGTTATACGCCGGGCGTGTATTCCGAAATCGGCGAGGTGATCGAGTTGTCCAAGGTCGCCGCGGAAATGGGCGGCATCTATACCTCGCATCTGCGCGATGAAGGCGCGAAGCTGCTGGAAGGCGTCGGCGAGGCGATCGAGATCGGCCGCAAGGCGAAGATCCCGGTCGTGCTGACGCACCACAAGGCTGTCGGCAGCCCCAACTGGGGCGCGAGTGTGAAAACACTGGCGATGGTCGAGGCCGCCCGCAAGGACGGCGTCGATGTGATGATCGACCAGTATCCCTACACGGCGTCCCACACCAACATCGACATCCTGGTTCCACCCGAGGCGCTGGCCGGCGGCACGGCCGCTTTCCTTGCGCGCGTCGACGACCGCAAGCAGGGCGAAGGGATCATGGAAGGGATTGTCTGGAATATCGTCAACGACCGCGGCGCCGGAGATATCGGCAACGTGCAATTCTCCATCGTGCCCTGGGATAAATCCCTCGAAGGCAAGACGCTCAAGGACTGGGCGGTGCGCGAGGGCCTTTCACCCACGCCGGAAAACGGTGCGCGGCTGGCCATCGAAGCGATCCGGCGCGGAAATGCGGGCGCGATCTTCCACGCCATCAACGAAGAAGACGTTCAGCGCATCATGAAGTATCCGTTCACCGCCATCGCCACGGACGGGCGCGTGGGCCGGTTCGGCGAGGGCAGTCCGCATCCCCGGTCATACGGCACCTTTCCGCGGGTGCTCGGGCACTATGTGCGCGAGCTGAAGGTCCTTACCCTTGAGGACGCCGTGCGCAAGATGAGCGGTCTTCCCGCCGACCGCTTGGGTCTCAAGGATCGCGGCCGTCTGGCCGAAGGCGCATGGGCGGACGTGGTCGTGTTCGATCCGGCGACGGTCACCGACAAGGCGACCTTCCAGAACCCGCACCAGTATCCCGAGGGCATTCCCTATGTGATCGTGAACGGCGTGCCGGTCGTCGACAATGGAAAGTGGAATGACGCCGGGCCCGGTCAGGTCCTGAAACGGCCCGGCGCCAAATCCTAAGGCGCGCGGTCGAGGGCTTCCGGCAGATCGGCGACCACGTAAGCGATGGTCGCCATGGCCGCCGTCATGCGCGCCATTTCATTCGCATCCACCTTGTCGACCGTGTCGGCCGGAGTGTGATGCAGATAGAAATAGCGCTTCATGTCCACGTCCGGCGACATGGCGGGGATCTTTGCCGCGGCGACCATGGGCGTGATGTCGGCGCCGTTGAAGCCGTCATTCAGCGCCGTGCCGCCAACCGGCGCCAGCAATTTGACGATCTGAGCGATGGTTTCGCGCGCTTTCGGCGTGCCCGCGAAGTCGTAGCCCTCGATGGGCAGGACGCCGTCATCGGACTCCATCGCCAGCACATGTTTGGAAAGCTGGTCCCGGTAGGAGTCGCGGTAGGCTGTGCCGCCGCGCGTGCCGTTCTCCTCATTGGTGAACAGGACGAGCCGGATTGTCCGGCGCGGCGTGAGGCTCAGGCGTTTCAGAACGCGTAAAGCTTCCCACATCGCGACACATCCGCCGCCGTCATCCATGGCGCCGGCCGCGATGTCCCAGGAATCGATATG
>JAYSFT010000194.1:0-5619 GCA_041913245.1 Rhodospirillaceae bacterium
CCGAAGTCGCCGAAAAGCTGGTGAAGTATTCTGACAACGGCTCGACCATCGGCGCCGTGAATTTCGTCGAAGTCGCGCTGCCGCAACAGTCCGACACGACGCGCTTCATGCACATCCACCGCGACGTGCCGGGTGTCATGGCCAAGATCTCCGAGGTGTTCTCGCGTCGGAAGATCAACATCGCCGGCCAGTACCTGCGCACCGACGGCGAAATCGGCTATGTGGTCACCGACGTTCTGGGCCGGGTCGAGGTGGGCATGGGCATCCGCAAGGAACTCGCCGCCATCGAAGGCACCGTTCGTACCCGGTTCCTGTACGAAGCCCCCAAAAGCTAGAGCGGCTTGACCCGCCGAAGCGTAGGAACACGACCTGCGCGTGAGGCGTTGTATGCGGTATGCAACGCCATCCCCTGCTTCTCCGCATCGCGTTCGGCGCCGCCGGCGTGGTTGCGGTTGCGCTCCTCATACTCGCATTAGCTGATTTCCGGGGCTTTGCTGAACGCCGCATGAGCGCGGCGCTGGGCCGCGCCGTGACCATCGGCGCGCTCGATGTGGATATTTTTCCGCTCGAATTCGTCGCCCGCGACGTGAAAATCCCGCCGCGTGAAGGCGAGGATCAACCGGCCCTCGACGCGAAACTCATCGCGGCGCGCGTCGCCTTTTGGCGTCTTGCCTTCGGTGACATTGTCCTGCCGCGCCTGGTCGTCGCCGAAACCACGGGCATGTACGCCCGCGACGCCGACGGGCGCACCAACTGGAGCACGACAGACAAGGACGCCGTGCCCTCCGCGCTCCCCGAGATCCGCGGCCTCACGTTGCGCGACGTGCGCATCCGCGTGCGCGATGCGGGCAGCAAAAGCGACCTCCAGCTTGACCTTTCCACGTCGGAGTCTGCGGGCGGCCGGGAGCCGGCGCTGCATGTGAAGGGCCTCGGCAGCTATCAGGGCGCGCGCACCATCATTGCCGGCACCGGCGGCTCCATCCTGACACTGCGCTCGGCGGAAACACCCTATCCGATCGATCTGAACTTCGCTTCGGGCGACACACGTCTCGTCGCGAAAGGCACGGTGACGGACCCGGTGAATATCGCCGGGCTCAATATCGCGCTGAATATCGAAGGCAAGGACACCGCCGACCTCTACCGCCTGTTCGGCATCGCTCTGCCGGCCAGCCCGCCTTACACCTTCGCCAGCCATCTGGACCGGGTGGGACAAAAATGGATTGCCAAGAATATTGTCTGGAAGCTTGGCTCCACGGCGATGGACGGCACGCTCACCTGGGATGTCGCGCAGAAAACCCCGCGTCTTGAGGGCGTCCTCCATGCCGCCACCCTCGACATGAAGGACTTGGCGGGTTTCATCGGCGGCACGCCCGGCGGGGCCGAGACCCCCACCGAAGTGCGCCGCGCGGCCGCGCGCAAGGAACTCGACCGGCGCACCGTGCCTGGTCAGCAGCAGCCGGTGGTTGCGGCGGAACTCGTCATCCCGGACAAACTAATCGATCTCGAGAAGCTGAAAAGCATGAATGCCCGCGTGAGTCTGGCGGCCGATAAGGTCACGAGTTCCGGGATTCCACTCGATACCCTCACCGCCGAACTTGGCCTTGAAAGCGGCGAGCTCACCTTGAGCCCGTTACGCTTTGGGGTCGATCCCGGACATATCTCCATGGACATCAAGGTGAACGGTAATGCGCAGCCCGTGCGCGTCGACATCGCCGGCCAGGTGCAGGCCTATCCGATCAAACGCCTGATCGGAAAATCCGGCGAGAAGATGGAGAACACGACCTTCGGCTCGATTGGCGGGCGGTTCGAACTCCACGGCGCGGGGAACTCCGCGCATCGCTTCGCCGCCTCGTCCGATGGCGGCGTGGGCCTTATCGCCGGCGGGGGGCAACTCAGTCTCCTCTTTGTCGAATTCGCCGGTCTCGATCTCGCCGAATCTCTCGGCCTTCTGATCGGCAAGGACAAGCCGGTGGACATCCGTTGCGGCGTCGCCGACTTCAAGATCAAGCAGGGCGTCATGACGACGGACGCTTTTGTGATCGATACCGCCGACACGATCTTCCGCGGCGAGGGCGCGATCGATTTGGGGCGTGAACTCATGGATATGAAAATCCGCCCGAAGCCCAAGGACGTCTCGCTGGTCACCTTGCGCGCCCCGATCCTCGTCAAAGGCACCTTCGCGCAGCCTCACGTCGGCCCCGACATGAGCAAGGTCGTCACCAAGGGCGGCCTCGCCGCGGCCTTGGGCGTGCTGCTCACGCCGCTCGCCAGCCTGCTCGCCACCCTCGACATCGGCGGCGGCAAGGACGCGAACTGCTCTCAGCTGTTTTTGGACGTCTCGCCGAAGTAGCGGTTAAGCCGTCTTCTTCTTGAACAGCGGCAGCGTGCGCAGCGGCGTCTCGCCCGGCACCGGGAACGCCGGGCCCAGCACCTGGCGCCATTCCACGGCGGCTTCGATCAGCTTGCCGGTCTTCAGGTGATGGTCGGCCAGCGTCACGCGCCAATAGGCCGCTTTCGCCTTGCCGTGCCAGCTGTCGCCGATCTCGAGCGGCGTCGCGCCGCCGGGCGGCTTCACGGCGCACGGCGTGCGCTTGCGGCTCCAGGCCCAGAAGTCGATCAGCGCGCGCTCCAGCTCGTACGGGCGCGGGGCGCCGGCGTAGAACTCCTGCGCCAGTTGTTCGAGCGCGAACGGGCTAATGGAAGCCTCAACATTCGCGCGCCAGGCTTTCAGAGCTGTCAGGAGCAAACGTGGGCGCCCGCCGTACAGACTATCAGAAAGCCGCAGGGTTGCGGCCTCGGCGACGGGATTGGAGATGATCCATCCTCCCGCCTGCGAGGCCGCATTCCCCCCCGGGATCAAGAATGCCTGTCCGTGCTCGCGCGCCGGCATGACGCGGATTTCGACATCGTCCTGGGGGACGAGCACGGTGTCGTCCGCCAGCATCGTTCCCGGAAACCGGTTCTTGAGCACGGCCCAGACGACCTTCAGCGCGTCACCGGCCCTGGTTGCGGCCAACTTGGGCGGCAGGAGGTACATCACGTCGATGCGCGAAATGGGCGCCAACGCCGTGCGCTTGCCGACGCCGCCCACGACGAAGTGATCCACCGTGGTGTCGCCCTTGGGATAGAGCTCGCCGCGCAGCGCCGCGACCGCCGGCACGCAGGCGCCGCGCGCGACGCGGTACGCCGTATGCCCCGGCACGGTGCGGCGCAGGAACACGCCGAAGCAGCCGCCGATGGTGGTCTGCGCTTCGTCCGGCGGGAAGCCGGAGATCTTTACCGGATCCGCCGGAGGCCGCGCTGCAAGGGCTGGAGGAACCGGCATTTGTGAGTCTTATGAGCAGCCGCTCGTGGTTCCGCAGGTGTCGCACTTCATGCAGGTGCCGTTGCGCAGCAGCGTGAAGTTGCCGCAGTCGCCGCAGGCGTCGCCTTCGTAACCCTTCATGCGCGCCACATGCACGGCGCTGCGCCGGGATTCGGTGACTTCGGTCACGCGCGTCACTTTCACCTCTTCCCGCACCTCTTCCTGCACTTCTTCCTGCGCGAAGGCGCCCTGCGCCAAGGCCGTCGCCCCGCCGGACATCGTCACCCCGGGAGCCGCCGGCGCGCTGATGCTCGACAATGCGCCCGCGATGGGGCCCGTGGCGGTGCTGGCGGCCTCCGCGCCGCGCCCCTGCGGCTTCAGGAAGTACAGGTTCGACGAACGGATGAAGGCTTTCGACACGGATTTCTCCGCGATCTGCAGCAGCTTGTCCGCGTTCTTCTCGCCTTCGCCCATGGCGTCCGGATGCATGTCGGCATCGGTCGCGTGCGCGAGATCGTTGCGGCCCAAATAGCTCACGGCGAGTTCGCGGAAAACGTAGTCCAGCAGCGATGTCGCCATCTTGATCGACGAGTTGCCCTGCACCGCGCCCGCCGGTTCGAAGCGGGTGAAGGTGAAGGCGTCGACATATTCCTCGAGCGGCACGCCGTATTGGAGGCCCATGGAGATCGCGATGGCGAAATTGTTCATCAGGCTGCGGAAGGCCGCGCCTTCCTTGTGCATGTCGATGAACACTTCGCCCAGCTTGCCGTTGTCGTATTCGCCGGTGCGGATATAGACCTTGTGGCCCCCGACGACCGCTTTCTGGGTGTAGCCCTTGCGGCGGTCGGGCAGGCGCTGACGCTCGCGTTCGACCACGCGTTCGATGATGCGCTCGGCGACGATTTCCGCGCGCGAGGCCGACGGCGCGGCGGCCACGGCCGCGACGGCGTCTTCGTCATCGTCTTCCATGTCGCTGTCGCCGAGCACTTGGGCCGCCAGCGGCTGCGACAGCTTCGAGCCGTCGCGGTACAGCGCGTTGGCCTTCAGGCCCAGCTTCCACGACTTCATGTAGGCGTCTTTGCAGTCGGCGATGGAGGCGCTGCTCGGCATGTTGATGGTCTTCGAGATCGCGCCCGAGATGAACGGCTGGGCGGCGGCCATCATGCCGATGTGGCTGTCGGCGGACAGCGAGCGCTTGCCTTTGCGCCCGCACGGAGTCGCGCAGTCGAACACGGCGAGATGCTCGGGTTTCAGGTGCGGGGCGCCTTCCAGGGTCATCGCGCCGCAGACGTAGGTGTTGGCTTCTTCGATGGCCGACTTGGTGAAGCCCAGGGCTTCGAGCATGTTGAACGCGGGGTCGTCGATCTGCTCGGCGTCGAAACCCAGCTTCGAGACGCAGAACTCTTCACCCAGCGCATACTTGTTGAATACGAACTTGATGTCGAACGCGTCCTTGAGGGCGGACTCGACGGCGGCCAGCGCTTTTTCGTCGAAGCCGCGGTCGGCCAGCGACGCCGGATTGATCGCCGGCGCGCCCTTCAGGGTTGCGCGGCCCAGCGCGTAGGTCGCGATTTCGCCGATCTGCTGCTCGTTATAACCCAGCGTGCGCAGGGCCAGGGGGACGATGCGGTTGATGATTTTGAAATAGCCGCCGCCGGCGAGCTTCTTGAACTTCACCATGGCGAAGTCCGGTTCGATGCCCGTGGTGTCGCAGTCCATGACGAGGCCGATGGTGCCCGTCGGGGCGATCACGGTGACCTGGGCGTTGCGGAAGCCGTGCGCGGCGCCGAGTTCCAGCGCGCGGTCCCAGGCCCGTTTGGCGGCGCTGACGAGGGCGCTGTCCGGGCAATCGGCGGCGTTCAACGCCACCGGCCTGATCGCGAGGCCTTCGTAGCCGTCGTGGGCGCCGTAGGCGGCGCGCCGGTGATTGCGGATCACGCGCAGCATCGCCGCGGCGTTCTTTTCGTAGGCCGGGAAGGGGCCGTGCTCCTCGGCGATCTCGGCCGACGCGGCGTAGGACGCGCCCGTCATCAGCGCCGTGATGGCGCCGCACAGCGCGCGGCCTTCCTCGCTGTCATACGAGAGACCGTTGGCCATCAGAAGACCGCCGAGGTTGGCGTAGCCGAGGCCGAGGGTACGGAAGTCGTAGGACAGCCGCGCGATCTCCTTGGACGGGAACTGCGCCATCACCACCGAGATTTCCAGCGCGATGGTCCACAGGCGCGCCGCGTGCTCGAAGCCTTCCGTATCGAAAAGGCCGTCGGCCTTGCGGAAGCTCATCAGGTTGAGCGAGGCGAGGTTGCAGGCCGTGTTGT
>JAYSFT010000195.1:0-5606 GCA_041913245.1 Rhodospirillaceae bacterium
AGAGATCCCCAGTTCCAGGTCGCTTGAAACTGGATGTCCTCAAGGTGGTACGGATCGCCCGTGAGAAGATACGGAAGATAGGCCAGTGAGGGCTGGTGCGCGCTGTCGAGCGTAACGGGCGTGGTGGCGGTTTTGACATGAGGAGACCCCGCGTTCGTGGAGTAGTACCAGGTGGCGTTGGGATACTTCCGGAAATCAAAGGGACCGGTCTGCGTCTCGTCGCGCATGTGCCAGGGCATCGTACCCGCGGCTTCGGCCTGGGCGCGAGCGAGATCCAGCGAAGCCGCGTCGCTGGTGCAGATGAACTTCGCTTGCGGCTCGGTGACGAGACCGATGTCGCTGCGCTCGCCGGTGTTCGGCATGTACGGCGTAACGCCGGCCAGGCCCATCGCCGCGTAGATGCTGGACGACGTGCTGACGGCCGCGCCGGAGGCCGTGCTCGAGTTCAGCGAAACATACTGCTGCGCCGTGACGACGAGCTTGGAGGCGTTTACGTAGTTGCCGGCCGAAAACTGAGCGAGAATATCGACATCGAGATAGTCGCCATTCGGCAACGGCATCAGGTTCAAGCTGGTGGGGACCGGCTTGGGCGCCGCCGAGCGGTCGTAAGCCGGGATCAGGTTCTGCTCGACGAGCTTCGCCACGTCGGCGACGACCGGGCGAGGGCCGGATTGCCAGCGCCAGCGCGAGAACCAGTAGTGGGCCGGAACGTCGATCCGCGCAAGGACCTGCGACCCGCGCGAGATGGTGACGTTGTAGGCGCCGAGGTTCGCCGGCGCCGCCGTGAAGATCCGTCCCAGCTCAAACACAACTTCAACGCGCTCGCTGTTGCGATCGGGGCGGAAGAAAACCGTGAGAGGAAAGTTCGGAACTTCGCTGCGAACGCATCTCTGGGTGAAGTTGCCGACAGTGGAAACGAAATCGCCGAGATTCTGGCCTGTCTCTTCCTTGAACTCGTAGGTCTGGCCGGCAAGGGTCACAACAGCTTTCAAGGTCGGCGTCACGGACTGCGCCGCTGCGATACCTGCCTGAAGTCCGACAATTCCTGCTGCACCAATGCCGATCGCACCCCGTCGGCTGATGTTGGTCATACGCGATCTCTCCTCTTCCAAGGATCATGCCCGCTCCTTCGGGAGCGTGAAAAAGAGGGGAGACGTAGGAGCACTTGAAGCAAACAACCGGAACTTTTCCCCAATTCCGATTGTGCAGGTGCGCTCCCGGCACCCCCCAGCCCGCATCCGTTTTCCAAGAGCGCGACTCATTCAGCAAGCCAGAACATCCGCGCCCACAAACGCATGGCGTGTGGGCCGTTGTATTTAACGGAAAAGTTCCGTGTAAAAATTTTTTGCAACCGCGCGCGGTTATGCCAAGGCGGCAACTTCCGCTGGAGCTGGGAAGTCACGCGACCAGCGCGAAGGGAAATGCGGCTACGAAACCCGG
This sequence comes from Rhodospirillaceae bacterium, assembly GCA_041913245.1. Taxonomy (GTDB): domain Bacteria; phylum Pseudomonadota; class Alphaproteobacteria; order Rhodospirillales; family Rhodospirillaceae; genus SHVO01. Next base: position 1,441 of record JAYSFT010000195.1, read on the forward strand.
AAAAATGTTCCCGCCGGCGCAGACAATTTTTTTTCGATTCGGCGGTGGTGTTGCTGCAAAGATTCTAGGGCATCATGCGAGAGCAGGTGTATAAAAGCGACACCGCTGGTTGTCGCTTATCTTTGATTGAGCGATCTACGAAGCGGACAATCCTGCCGTTGCAAAGGCTCGCGCGACTGTTTCCACTGAAGGTCAAACGATGAACGGTTTGTCGAAGCTTATTGGGGTCGCCGGCGTTGCCGTGCTCCTCGCCATCACCAGTTTTCGCAGCGATATCGCCTTTGCTCTTGGCGTGACCGCACTGGTCGTCGCGGGCCTCACCGCCGTAGCGATTTTGGTCGGGGCGGCCGTCGCCACGCGCCACACCCGCGCCGCAGCGGAAAACGGGCGCGCGCCCGTTTTGGATGCCGCACCCGCCGTCTCTCCGCTGCAAGAGCAATAGCTCTTACGACTTCCGCATTTCCTGTTGCGGCGACGCCATGGGCTTCATGGGCATCGCGTCCATGTCCTCGTCATCGCCCTTCCAATCCGCTTCATCGCCGTCGGCGCCGGTTGACGCCAGGGACTTGGCAAGTTCGTAAATGCGCCGGCGCACATGGTATCCTTTAATCCGATAGTAGGCGCGCACCAACTCCAGGGTTTCGCGGCGATTCATCGGGTCGTCCTGACGCAGCATGATGTCGGTCGTCTGGCCATCCCAATTGCGCGGGCTGGCCCCGGCCGTCTTCTCGTCCATCTCATCGAAGAAAAATGACACCGGGCAATCGAGGACGCCGGCGAGATCCCAAAGGCGGCTCGCACCGATGCGGTTCGTGCCGCGCTCGTATTTCTGAACCTGTTGGAATGTGAGTCCAAGCGCCTCGCCGACTTTCTGCTGACTCATGCCCAGCAGCGTACGGCGAAGACGCAGGCGGTTGCCCACATGAACGTCGATTGGGTTGGGTTTGCCCCACGAGCACCCACCGGTCGCGCGCGCCGTGTCTTCGTATCTCTCTTTATCCAGCGATGCCATAACACAGGTACCTTCAAACAAATGTTGTCTCAAAAATAGGCGCGCAAAATTTTCGGGGTCACATAATGACGAATGCCCACAAATTACGGGCGTTCGAAGGTGGCAACGGACGGTGTCGTTTTTTTGTTCCGAAGCGGGCAAGGCCCACGCAATCATCGGCAACAACGCGGCGGAACGGCGTCAAAGCTTTTTACATCGCGACGCGGTGTCGACGTTATTTGCACTGAATTTCCGCCGTTTTCGCGATGGCACGCATCTTGCTGATCAAACGCTCGAAGGCATGACGATGCGCGCGGCGATCCTTACCGGCGATCCCGCGCAGAACCGGACGCGTTCGCGAAAGATCATCATGAGGCACGAAAAACGTTTTCCCGCCGTGCTAACGCCGCGTTTCACGCATCTTGCCGTCCGCATCGCCGCCGGCGACATCGCGCATGTTGGTGCAAACGCACCGATGCACGGCGCCTCCGATACGGCCGACACCTGCGCGGAAATGTTCAAGTTCTGCAAGCAGTGTGATGAGAAGTACCTGCACCCACGCAAGATCCAGTGTCTTTTTGATGTCGATAGCGGCGCGATGAATCGCGCGGCGCTGCGCCTCGTCCGCGAGATCATTGAATCGCTTCTTGCCGACATATCGCGGAACGGCGTTTGCCATGCGAACGGCGCGTCATTGACGGTAACATTGCGCCGGCGGCATAGGGCCTGGATTCTCGCGGTGACCGAACGGCGTATCGCCAGCCTGCGTCGGACCGCAACCGCCAGGCGTCTGTCGCTGGTCCGGCGTCACGCGCAATTGCTCGGCGCCGCATGCCGCGTCCACGAAACCAACGAAGGCTTCATCACCGCGCTGATGTTCGATGGTACCGCGGCCGCATCGGATCGGCGCGGAGGGTATTCATCCGAAACCGTCCACTAGGTTAGTGGCGCAGCCGGTACCAGAGGCGGCCCGCGAATTCATAGATCGCATCGTGACTGTCGCGCAGTCCGCTGAGACGCGGAATAAAATTCGCCGGCGAGCCGGCGGCGACATACGCGAAGATCGTCGGCGCCGGGACGACGTCCAGTCCGGCATCCAGGAAGGCTTGCGCCGCGCGCGGCATATGACTGGCGTGGGTCACCAGCAGGATTTTATGGATGCCGCTTCGCGAGAGAATCCCCGCACTGGAGACGGCGTTATCATGTGTATCGAGCGAGCGGTCTTCCACGAGCACATTCGTGATGCCGAAGTCATTCTCGAGAGTATCCTTCATCGCGCCGGCGAGTGTCGCCGTCGCGCCCGGCGGTCGACCGCCGGAGACAAGTAGCGGCGCGCCCGTCAGCCGATGCAGGCGGGCCGCGTAGCGAAGCCTCTCAAGGGTCGTTTCATCGACGGTAGCGCCGCCATATTCCGCGCTGTTGAAATGCAGACCCGCGGATAAGACGACGATCGCCTGCGCCGCCGCCGCGCGCGCGGCGGCGGCGGACAAGGCGGGCGTCGTCTGCGTCAGGGCATTCAGACGCCCGGCGATGAGGGGAGTCGCGAGAAGATAGAAGGCCGTGAGCCCCGCGCCCAGGACGGCAAGCCCCGCCGTGCGTCGGCGCAGGCAAAGAAGGACGAACCCGGCCAGGAGCAGGAGCCAAAGGGCGCCGGGGGGCAAGACGAACTCCTTGATAATATTATACATACCCGCCTCCTTGGTCGCCCCTGGCCGTAGCCCGCCGGTCAACCGCTCTCCTTATATATAAGAGGACCGGGCGCCGCTCGGCTAGGCGGGCCGCGGCGGGTCGTCCATGACGGCGGCGGCGCCCGCGGGGTTTCCAGCGCGCCGCGCGGTCATCACGTCCATCGCCGCGGCGATCTTCCGGGCGTTGCCATCCCAGGTGAGATCGAGGTCGCGCACCGTTTGCGCCGCCGCCGCGCCGACACGTTCGCGCAGCGGTGTATCGAGGATAAGACGCGACAGTGCCTGCGACAGGGATGCCGTATCGTCCGGCGCAAATAGAAGCGCGTTTTCGCCGTGGGTCAAAATCTCGCGCAGGTTCGATTGATCGGGCGCGATGATCGCACGGCCCAATGCCATGTATTCGAAAAGCTTGAGCGGCGACGCATACTCCGTTGCTTTAGGCTGTACGGCGATATCGAACGCGGCCACATGGGCGGGGATATCGTGACGATGCACGACGCCGGTGATCGTGATGCAGTCTTCGATGCCGGCGGCTTTCGCGGCCCCCTCAAGCGCCCGGCGGCCCGGTCCGTCGCCGACGACCAGGAAATGGAGTGCGTAACCTTGCGCCTTCAGCTCCTTCACGACTTCAACGATCGCCGGAAGCCCATGCCACTCGCGCAGGAATCCGGTGAAGCCGATCACGACTTTTCCGGCAAGCCCATAAGCTTCGCGCACCCGGGCGCTCGACGTGCCCGCCGCGAAGTGCTTCTGGTCGATGCCGTTGGGCAGAACCTCAATGCGCCGAGGATCGACGCCCGCCTCGATGACATGGTTTGCCAGAACATGCGTGACCGGCAGCACGACATCCGCCGCACACCAGACCGCGCGTTCACACCATCCCGCGAGGCGGCGCAGGGACAGGCCGGTATTGAGCCGGCGCTCCTCCGCCAGAGGCGCATTCACTTCCAGGAACAGCGGCAGGCCGGTCATCCACCGCAGCCAGGCGCCGGATAGAAGGAAAAGATTATAGCGCTCATAGATAACGTCGGGTTTGAAAGCCCGGCAGGCTTTCAGCAGGCGATAAAATGCCAACGCGGAGTAGCCTAGCTCCAGGAGCTCACCGACGGCGGCAGGCAGCTTACTGCGGATCCAATTCGCTGCGCCGTTGTCGGAGCCGAAGGCGGATTTTTGATGCGCGGCCGGCCCGACGACACGCACCCGATGCCCCGCCCGCCGGAAAGCGCCGACCAGTTCCTCGATGTGTACATTCTGGCCGTCTTTCGCCAACGTGCGATGGTGATAAAGAATTTTCATGCGGATCCCCGACGAAGTCCGGCCGTCTATCTATGGATGAGCGCCCGCAACCGGTCTTTCAACGTACGCGCCGAAACCTCGGCGCGTGAGATGAGGTCATCGTGGCGGAGGGTCATCCAGAACAAATGTTCTTCGCTGTTGGCCAGGGAGGCTTTGTAGCGTCCCTCCCCCGCCATGAAATGGTAACCGCG
>JAYSFT010000196.1:0-5577 GCA_041913245.1 Rhodospirillaceae bacterium
AAAAAGTCTAAAGGATGTTCGAAAGATCGAGTTCTTTGCCGGGCAGCGGCGCGAAATAGGCCGCGACGTCGGCGTCGGTCACCTCCGCAAGAGTCTGCGGCGACCAGCGCGGGGTATTGTCCTTGTCGATAAGCAGCGCGCGCACGCCTTCGTAGAAGTCGTTGCCCACGGCGCAGCGGTTGGCGATGCGCCATTCCATCTTCATGCAGTCTTCAAACGACAGATTCGCGCCTTCGCGGATCTGGCGGAAGGTGACTTTCATCGCCGTCGGCGATTTGGTGCGCAGGATCTTCGCCTGTTCGGCGCCCCATTCACCGCCCTCGTTTTCCAGAGAAGCGATGATCGCTTCCACGGAACCGAGATCGAAGTGGCGGCTGATGGCGGCCCGGTCGGCCGAGATCGGCGCGCTTGCGGCAGGTTGGGCGAACCGGCCGATGAGACGGGAAATCTCATCAAGGTCGCCCACGGCGCCGCCCGCGAGCTCGGCTTCAAGTTCGTCCAAACGGTCATGGGGCACAAAGGCTTCGGCGAGACCAAGGGCGACACAGTCCGCGCCCTTCAACCGCTTGCCCGTGAGCCCAAGATACATGCCCGCCGATCCGGCCAGGCGCGGCAGGAAGTAACCGCCGCCCACGTCGGGGAAAAGGCCGATACCGGTTTCGGGCATCGCGAACATGGTCCTCTCGGTGGCGACACGATAACCGCCATGCACCGACACACCGACGCCGCCGCCCATGACGATGCCGTCAACGAGCGCGATGTAGGGCTTGGGGTAACGCTTGATGAGCGTATTGAGCCGGTATTCGGTGCTCCAGAACGCGAACGGATAGGGCAAGCCGGCCTTGCCGTCCTCATACAGACGCACCACGTCGCCGCCCGCGCAGAAAGCCTTTTCGCCGGCGCCGCGGACGACGACGGCCTTCACCGCGCCGTCTTTCGCCCAGGCCTTCAGCTGCGCGGTCATCAGCTCGCACATGCCGAGCGTGAGCGCGTTCAGAGCCTTCGGCCGGTTGAGCAGAATATGGCCGATGGCGCCCTTGCGCGCGAACAGGACTTCGTCGGCGGCGGTTTCGGTTTGGCTCATGCGCGCCCGCCGCTCTGCAGGACATAGCGCGAGACGATCACGCGCATGATCTCGTTCGTGCCTTCAAGAATCTGGTGCACGCGCGCATCGCGCAGGAAGCGTTCGACCGGATAATCCTTCAGGTAGCCGTAGCCGCCATGCAACTGCAGCGCGGCGTTGCAGACCTCGAAGCCCACGTCGCTGGCGAAGCGCTTGGCCATGGCGCAGTACTTGGTCGCGTCCGGTTCCTTGGCATCGAGGCGCATGGCCGCGTCATGCACCATGAGACGCGCGGCGTGCAGATCGGTCGCCATGTCGGCGAGCTTGAACTGCACGGACTGGAAACCGGCCAGCGTCTGATTGAACTGGGTGCGGGTCTGGACGTAGTCGGTGGCGATCTCCAGCGTCGCGCGCGCGGCGCCGAGGGAACAGGCGCCGATATTGATGCGTCCGCCGTCGAGACCGACCATGGCGATCTTGAAGCCCTCGCCTTCCGCGCCGAGCCGGTTCGCCACCGGCACGCGGCAATCCTCGAGGATCACCGCCGACGTGGGCTGGCTGTTCCAGCCGAGTTTCTTTTCCTGGGCGCCGAACGACAGGCCGGGCGTACCGTTCTCGACCAGGACACAACTGATGCCCTTGGGGCCGTCGTCGCCCGTACGCACCATGACGGCGTACACATCCGAACGCCCGCCGCCGGAGATGAAGGCTTTCGAGCCGTTGAGGATGTAGTGATCGCCGTCGCGCACCGCCTTGGTGCGCAGCGAGGCCGCGTCGGAGCCCGACGACGGTTCAGTGAGGCAGTAGCTCGCGAACCATTCCATGGCGCAGAGCTTGGGCAGGAACTTCTTTTTCAAGGGGTCCGCGCCGAAGCGGTCGATCATCGCCGCGACCATGTTGTGGATCGAGATATAGGCGGCGGTGGATGTACAGCCGGCGGCGAGTTCCTCGAGAATGATCGCGCTGTCGAGGCGCCCCAGTCCCGTGCCGTCGTAGTCCGGCGAGACATACATGCCGCCGAAGCCGAGCGCGGCGGCTTCGCGCAACTCATCGACCGGGAAATGTTTTTCTTCATCCCAGCGCCCGGCGTTGGGCGTGAAAACGTCGCGCGAGAATTTGCGCGCCGTTTCCTGAAAGGCCAGTTGATCGTCGCTCAGCCTGAAGTCCATGCGTCCTGCCGGTCCATGTGCGGATTGTTCTTCGTACGTGTCCTATGCGTGTCTGGGCGCGATACTTTCCATTGTAACTGCGGATTTTCAACGAAAATCTGAGCATGAAAACGGGCGAATTCTGCATAAACTATGCACGAGCTCTTGCTATAACCAAGCCATGGATCGACGGTCGGCGCTTTCGTTCGCACTCCTTCTTGCGTTGCCGCGCGCGGCTTTCGCCGCGAGCGCGTCCTCCGTCGCGCAGGCGCTCGACCGCGCGGGCGCCCTCAGGCCCTTGAAGACGGCGGTGGTGGCGCACCGCGGCGAGATCCTCGCCGCGCACGGCTTCCGCGGGCATAAGGTGGACGCGGCGACCAACATCAAGTCCGCCTCCAAATCGATCATCTCCGCGCTGGTCGGGATCGCCATCGACAAGGGCCTGCTGACCGGCGTGGATCAACCCATCGCTTCGCTGTTGGAAAGCGAGCTGCCGGCGAAGCCGGATCCCCGCCTTTACGACATCACCGTCGGTCACTTGCTGTCGATGCAAGCGGGCCTCGCGCGCACGTCCGGCGCGAATTACGGACGCTGGGTGCAGAGTCGGAACTGGGTGCGGACGGCGCTGGCACAGCCCTTCGACGACGCGCCGGGCGGGGCCATGCTGTACTCGACGGGTTCGTCCCATCTCTTGTCCGCGATCCTGACCCGGGTCGGCAAACGCTCAACTCTGGCACTCGCGCGGGCGTGGCTGGGGCCGCAGGACGGCTTCGCCATCGGCGACTGGCAGCGCGATCCACAAGGGATCTACATGGGCGGCAATCAGATGGCGATGAGCGCGCGGTCGCTGCTGGCCTTCGGCGAACTGTTCCGGACCGGCGGAAAGGCGAAAAACGGACAACAGCTCATTTCTCCCGCGTGGATCGAAAGCTCGTGGGCGCCGCGCACGAATTCGCGCTTCACGGGCGACGGCTATGGTTATGGCTGGTTCGTGCGCGAGATCGGCGGACACACGGTCCCGTACGCCTGGGGCTTCGGCGGACAGATGCTGTACATCGCTCCGTCGCTCGGCCTCACCGTGGCCATGACATCGGACGACAGCGCGCCCGCGGGGCGCACGGGCCACCGTGAAAATCTGCACGCCCTGATGGCCGAGATCGTGCAGGCCGTCCAAACCTGAAAGTCCGGGGGCGTGAAAATCCGTAAACAGGAGCTGAAAAGAGGGAGCTTCCGGTCCTTGAATTTCTTGGATACGTGCGGACTGTATTTGTGCGTCAGGCGCGAACGAAAGCCATCAGCGGTCGTATGTCATGAGCGTCGGCGATGAGCAGGTCCGCCATCAAACGCGCGTGTGCAATTAATTGTATCGAGAGGCGTTTCACGCAAATAGCGCGCAAGTTCGAGTGTGGGCCGCCGCCCCGGTTGGGCCGTCGCTGCGCGCGCGAAACATGGCGCCGCTCGCCCAAACTTTGCCGGAGACGGGCCTACCCTAAGTGCACGTCCAGCCCGGTTACCTGCGTGCAGGTCCGTGAGCGATCGACGCGTTTTGTGAGAAGCTGTTGCCGCTCTAAGTGGCGCGGCCGGCGGCTACGACCTTGCGCCTGGTGTGAAGAGATGGTGGGCGATACAGGGATCGAACCTGTGACCTTTCCCATGTCAAGGGAACGCGCTACCGCTGTGCCAATCGCCCATCTTCTCGTCAGGGCCGCGACCAAGTTGCGACCAAGTCTCGAAAATTTCTCCAACCAAACCACGGCACTACATGACTAACGGAAACCTCGTCAAGATAGTGCTCTACCGCTGAGCGACGCGCCCACTTTTGCGCTCGCCACTGAAGGCCGGTAAGGGTCGGAGGGCGTTGTTTATAGGCAAGTTTTGGGAAGCGCAAGGCCTCGTCCGCGCCTTTGGGCGGAAAGGCTGGAATGGGCCCGATGGATGGCCTTACAATCCATGGTTTCCAGCCCCTTACAGCCCCGTTTGCCCCCGTGTGCCCAGCCGAATCCCCGCCCGCGAGCCCTATCGAGGTCCTGGAGCCTGCCCGGCACAGCGTGCCCCTCGTGTTCGCGTCGCCGCATTCGGGCGCGTTCTATCCGCCGGACTTCGTGGCCGCTTCGCCGCTGGACCTCGCCATGCTGCGGCGCTCGGAAGACTGTTACGTCGATCAGCTTTTCTCCGGAGCCGCGGGGCTGGGGGCGCCGCTGGTGCGGGCGCTGTATCCGCGCGCCTATCTGGACGTGAACCGCGAGCCCTATGAGCTCGATCCGGAGATGTTCCGCGACACCCTGCCCGCCTTCGCCAACACGACGTCGGTGCGGGTCGGCGCGGGACTTGGAACAATCCCGCGCATCGTCGCGACGCGCCGCGAGATCTACCGGACCAAACTGCACTTCCAGGAGGCGGAGCAGCGGATCGAAGCCGTTTACCGCCCCTATCACCGCGCGCTTGCCGGTTTGATCGCGCGCGCCCATGCGCAGTTCGGCTTCTGCATCCTCATGGACTGCCATTCGATGCCGTCCACGGGCCTGCCCGTGACGGCGGTCGGCGACCCGCGCACCATCGACATTGTGCTCGGCGACCGCACCGGCCTGTCGTGCGCGCCGGCGATCACCGACGCGGTCGAAGCTTTCCTGACGCAGCGCCACTACCGGGTGACGCGCAACAACCCCTACGCCGGCGGCTTCACCACGCAGCACTACGGGGATCCCGGCAATGGGACCCATGTGCTGCAGCTGGAGATCAACCGGACTCTCTATATGGACGAGGCGACGCTGGAGCCCCGCCCCGGTTTCGCGGTGCTCAAGAACGACGTCACCGCGCTGATGGGACGCCTTGTGGAGCTTGCGGGCGAACATGCGGCTTCTTTGAGACCCCAGCGTCTGAGCGCGGAATAATCCCACGCGCGGCAGTTGAAAGACCTTTCTGCGCCCCGCGCGATAAAATATAGTCGTTTCAAATGGTCGCGAGGCCTCCTGGAGCGAGATCGCATAAGCATGGTTGAGATCGGCACACTTACACTTTTCCGGGAGAAATCGGTCGTTCACTCGTTCGGCGAGCTGGACGAGGAAGGCCAGCGCGACATTCCGGTCATGACGCTGCGCTCGAACCGTATCACGATCCCGGTGAAGACGAAGATCAGCACGATCATGGCCATCGTGCGGGGCCAAAACATCCCCGGGACCATGCGCATGGCGGCCGTGGTGGTGGAGGAAATCCGCCGCGATCCAAATATCCTTCAGGACGCCGGCGCCTTCGACTGGGAAAACATGTGGCGCCGCAAGGTGTCTAAGTACGAGCTCGACTACAATCCGGAGAACTGGGTGTCGCTGCACATCGGCGGCGAGCAGATTTTCTCGAGCCGCGAGGAGA
>JAYSFT010000197.1:0-5573 GCA_041913245.1 Rhodospirillaceae bacterium
ATCCCGTTGAGGATCTTCTTGCCGCCGACCGAGACGTGCAGGTTCTTGATTTCGAGAAGGGCCATTAGCCGACACTGCCTTCTAAGCTGATACCGACGAGCTTCTGGGCTTCGACGGCGAATTCCATGGGAAGGGTTTGCAGCACCTCACGGCAGAAGCCGTTGACGATGAGCGACACCGCCTCTTCTTCCGTCATGCCGCGCTGCTGGCAATAAAAGAGCTGATCCTCGCTGATCTTCGAGGTTGTGGCTTCGTGCTCGGTCTGCGTCGTCGGATTGCGGCTTTCGATGTAGGGCACGGTATGCGCGCCGCATTTGTCGCCGATCAGCAGGCTGTCGCACTGGGTGTAGTTGCGCGCGCCGTCGGCTTTGGCGCCGACGCGGACGAGGCCGCGGTAGGTATTGTCCGCCTTTCCGGCCGAGATGCCCTTGGAGATGATCTTCGAGCGCGTATTGGCCCCGAGGTGGATCATCTTGGTGCCGGTATCGGCCTGCTGATGATTGTTGGTGATCGCGACCGAGTAGAACTCGCCGACCGAGTTGTCGCCCTGAAGGATGCAGCTCGGATACTTCCAGGTGATGGCCGAGCCGGTCTCGACCTGCGTCCACATGATCTTCGAATTCTTGCCGCGGCAGGCGCCGCGCTTGGTGACGAAATTGTAGATGCCGCCCTTCCCCTCGGCGTCGCCCGGATACCAGTTCTGCACCGTGGAATACTTGATCTCGGCGTCATCGAGGGTGACGAGTTCGACCACGGCCGCATGCAGCTGGTTCTCATCGCGCTGCGGCGCGGTGCAGCCTTCCAGGTAACTCACGTAAGCGCCGTCGTCGGCGATGATGAGGGTACGCTCGAACTGGCCGGTATTCTTCTCGTTGATGCGGAAATAGGTGGACAGTTCCATCGGGCAGCGCAGGCCCTTGGGGATGTACACAAACGAGCCGTCGGTGAAAACGGCGCTATTGAGCGCGGCGAAGAAGTTGTCGGTGTAAGGCACGACCGAGCCGAGGTACTTCTTCACCAATTCCGGGTGCGAGCGCACGGCTTCGGAGATCGGCTTGAAGATCACGCCCATCTCTTCGAGTTTTTTCTTGTAGGTCGTCGCGACCGAGACGCTGTCGAACACCGCGTCCACCGCGACCCCGGCAAGCACGGCCTGTTCGGCGAGTGGAATGCCGAGCTTCTTGTAGGTCTCGAGCAGCTTCGGATCGACCTCGTCCATGCTCGCCAATTTCTGCTTCGGCGCGGCGTAGTAATAGGAATCCTGATAGTCGATCTTCGGATAGCTGAGTTTCGCCCACGCCGGCTCTTCATCGGCGAGCGTCAGCCAATAGCGATAGGCCTTGAGGCGCCACTCCAGCATCCATTCCGGCTCGTTCTTCTTGGCCGAGATGAAGCGGATGATGTCTTCGCTGAGGCCCTTGGGCGCCTTCTCCGATTCAATGTCGGTGACGAAGCCGTACTTGTACTGCTCGACACCACGGACGGCGGCGGCGGTTTCCTGTTTGGCGGCCATGACTTACTCCACCGCGTGCGCGGCCGGCGCGGACAGGCGCGGCGGCCGGCCAAAAGCGTTCATATCGGCAACCATGTCGGCGAGGGTCACCTGGCTGAGCGCGTCGCGCACCGCGGAGTTCACGCGGTTCCAACGGCCCTGCACCGGGCAGACCGCTTCGATGCTGCAGTGCTCGTCCGACGTGTCGGCGCACGCCGTCAGCGCGATCGGACCTTCGACGGCCTGGATGACGTCGGCCAGGGTGATCTCGGCGGGGACCTTGCCGAGGACATAACCGCCCGAAGCGCCGCGCTGGGATTTCACGAGACCGGCCTTGTTCAGACTTTTCATCAATTTGGCGACCGTCGGCAGGGGAATCCCTGTGTTTTCGGAAATATGTTGGCTGGACCGCACCACATGACTGCGGGCGATGGTGATCAGCACAACGGTCGCATAATCTGTTAACTTATTGACTTTAAACATTTTTATGGCCCTCGCAGGCCTCTCGCGCCGAATGTCGGACTAATTCGGTCCTGTTTACCAGGGTGTAATAGGCCCTGGGTTAAGACGATTCAAGCCTTTGAATCGCATACGAGGATTGTGAGCGTGAGCCGCTTGATCCTAATGACCCAGCGGGAGTTCGAGGAACCCCTGACCGACGCGCTGCGCCGCGCGGCGCCGGGCCTTGCCCTGAGCTTTGCCTGGACCTTGGCGGACCTGGAAGCCGAACTCGCCAACGACCCGGACGGGAGCCGCATCCTGTCGGTCGGCTCGAGCGTCATCATCCCCCGGCGCGTTCTGGCGGCGCTCGGATCCCCCGCCTACAACCTGCACCCGGGCCCGCCCAGCTATCCCGGCATCTTCCCGTCCGTGTTTGCCCTTTACGAAGGCGCGCGCGAATTCGGCGTGACGTTGCACGAAATGGCGCCCGCGGTGGACTCGGGCGCGATCTGCGTGGTTGAGCGCTTCCCGATCGATGCGCGCTGGGACCGCCTGGCCCTCGATACGCATACTCTGGTGGTCCTGATGCATGTGCTGGAGCGCATGGCGCCGCACCTGGCAAACGTCCACACGCCGCTGCGCTATTCCGGGGATGTATGGTCGGGCCACCGCAGGACACGAAAGCACTTCGACGCCCTTTGCCGCCTGCCGGAAGATTTCACGGCGGTGGAACTGGCCCAGCGCCTGCGCGCGGTCGGCGAAGGTCCCGATCATTGCCTGACCACGACCCGCGACGGCCAGGTCCTGCGTCTGGACACCGGCCGCCGCGGAATGGTGGTGCGCGCGGGACACCCCGTCGCCGCCGAATAGAGCCTTAAGAGCACGTTCCGGCGAAGTGGAAGCCGGTTCGCCGTAGAAGGTGCGACCAACACACCCTAGAAGCTGGCCCTCACATAGAACCGCACATCGCGGCCCGGCAACGGCGCAAGGTCTTTCAAGAAAGAGGTATGGGGCCGCCCCGCGGCGTTGGTGAGGTTCTGCCCCTGAAGGACAAACTGGATATTCTTGTCCGCCAGCGGCGTGAATCCCAGGCGCGCGTTCAGGAAGGTATAACCATCCGTCGCGGCTTCGAGCGGCGCGATGCGGTTCTGCGCGGCGGCGCCCGCGACTTCAATGCGACCGTCCCACGCCTCCCAGCGCGTCTCCATGCCGATGCGATAGCGAAGCGGCGGGATGCGGGGCAAAGGCTCGCCGCGGATGACATTGGTCGCGCGGACCAGATCGAGGCCCGCGTCGAACACGACACCGTAAGCCGCCTTGTCGACCGCCTGCCACGTCACTTCGGATTCCAAACCCGTGAACCGCGCGTCGGTGGCGGCGAACTGGAACACCGGCAAGCCGTCTTCCTCCGCGCCGGTCTGATCGGCGAAAATAAAGCGGTCGTACCATGTGCGATAAACGCTGACCGAACCGGTCAACACGCCGACGTTTCGTTTCAACGTGATTTCCAGGTTCTTCGCGCTTTCCTCGCCGAGCGCCGCATTGCCGCGTTCAAACTGGCTGGTGGCGAGATGCGGGCCTTCGGAAAACAACTCCTCGGCGGTCGGCGGGCGCTCGGTCCACGAAAAGGTCACGCCAAGCAACGTGTTCTCGGCGAACTCATAGGCCGCGGAGGCCGAAGCCGCCGTCGACGTGAAGTCGCGCCCGGCGCCGCCCGGGATGTCGATGCGCGTTCCCTCGGCGCGCGCGCCGGCTTCGAAACGCCAATCGCCCATCACCGCGCTTTCCAAAAGGAACCCCGCGAATTGGCGCGTGTTGGACGGCGGCGTGAAGGCTTCCTCGCCGACCGCGGCGAAGTCGCGCTTGCGGTACTGCAAGCCAAAGACGCCGTTGAGCGCGCCGATCGGCGCGTGGATGGCCTCCAGGCGTCCTTCCCAGCCTTGATTGGTGAAGGTCGTGCCGACGTCCGGCCCCTCGAGTTCCTGATGCTCGTAGTCCCCGTAGGCGGCGCGCACCCGCACGGTGGAAATAAAAGATCCGAGGTTGCGCAGCTCGCCCTTGAAGTCGGCGCGGGTCTGATTGAGATCGATCCGCACGAGTTGTTCCTCGTGCGGACCGGCTGCGCCTTCATGGTCGTGATGCCCGGCGACACCGTAGTTCGAGGTGAAACGCTGCACCGAAGCGCCGACCACGCCATTTTCCCACACATACGAAGCGCCGCCGGCGCCGCTCGCGGTCCGTCCGCCGGTGTTTTCCACACGCCCGTAAAGGCCTTCGGCTTGCGCATCGGGGCTGGCGTAACCCGGCACCTTGTAGTCGCCGGTCTTGCGCCAGCTGCCGTCGGCGTGAAGCATCAAGCCGTCGGCGACATCCACGTCACCGCCGCCGCTCACGGATCGTTCATTCGCGTTGGACCCGTAACCCGCCATGACGTGGCCGTGATAACCGCGGCGCGGGCGCTCCTCGGGGATGCGTCCGTCGATGATATTGACCACGCCGCCGATGGCCGAAGTTCCATAAAGCAGCGTCGCCGGGCCGCGCAGGACTTCGATGCGCTCGGCGCCCATGGAATCGCCGGCCGTTTCATGGTCGGGGCTCACGGACGAGGCGTCGATGCTCCCGATCCCGTCGAACAGGATGCGGATGCGGTCGCCGTCAAAACCGCGAATGATGGGGCGGCTGGCGTAAGGCCCAAAGAAGGTGGACGTCACGCCGGGCTGACCGGACAGGGTTTCACCGATCGACGGGCGCAGCGCCGCCGCGAGGTCGTCGGCGGCAAGAACGCTCGTGCCTTGAACGACGTCGAAGCGGTCCCTGGCGATCGGCGACGCGCTGATGATGATTTCGTCGATGTGAAGACGGTTGTCGTCCGCGTCCGTTGCCGCGGCATAAGCGGAAATCGGAAACAGACCGGTCGCGGCCGTTATGAACGACACCGCGACGCCAAAATGCTGGCGACGCATGAAAAAACTCCGTTGCTTGCGAGTGAGCTAAAGCGGGCGGAAACCCGCGCTAACGATCAGACGGCAACGAAGCGAGGCGGCGCGCGTGAGCGGAAATGCGTGTCGGCGTGCCCGCAGCAGGCGGCATCGGCGACGAAGGCAACGGGCAGGACCGGGCCAAGATCCGGCGGGAGAATGACGAAAGGTTCCGGCGGCGGCGCGGCGGCCGCGGCGACATTACAGAGAACGCACTCATGCGCGACGGTCTGGGCATCGGGCGTGACGCGGTGCTCGAACTGGTGGACGGCCAGCGCCAGCTGCGCAAGCAGCAGGACCGGCGCCACCCAACCGAGGAACCGGCGGCGCCAGGTCATCCGAGACACCGGAGCAGTTCAGCGGCGAGGCCGTTCAAGAGCGTGAAGTAGAGGTTGGGGCCGTCCTTGAGCGAGGCGCCTTCGGGATCAAGCACGCCCGGGCGCGCCCCGGAACCTTCCGCGAGCATCTGCACGTAGCGCGGCTCGAATTGCGGTTCTGAAAAAATGCACACGGCCTTGGCCTCACGCAGTCTTTCCTGGATCGCGGCAAGACGCCGTGCGCCCGGCGGCTGGTCGGGCGTGACACTGACACTTCCCAGCGCCGCCAGCCGATAACGCGCCTCAAAATACCGGTAAGCGTCGTGAAACACCAGGAAGGGTTTC
>JAYSFT010000198.1:0-5572 GCA_041913245.1 Rhodospirillaceae bacterium
TCGACCTGTGTCGTGCCCGCGTTCGCGGTATCCTGTTCCCGCTGCTCCCATCCGCCGCCCAGCGCGACGAACAGCGCCGCGGTGTCGGAGAAGCGGTTTGCCTGAGCCTGCACAAGCGCGACGCGCGCCTGCTGATAGCTGCGCTGAGCGTCCAGGAACGACAGGAAGCTCGTGCCGCCCGTTTCAAGCTGCAAACGCGCGATATCGAAGTTCTGGCGCGCGGCTGCCTCCGATTCGATCTGCGCCGACAACGCGACCGCATCCAGTTCCAAGGCCTTCAGCACGTCGGACACGTTCTGGAACGCACCGAGCACCGTGCCGCGATACTGCGCGGCGGCGGCATCATGGGCGGCGATCACGGCTTTGCGGCGGTGCAACAACTCGCCGCCGCGGAAGATCGGTTGCAGAAGGCCCGCGCCGATGCCCCACACGCCGGTGCCGGCGGAAAACAGGTCTTCAACACGGCCCGCGGAGCTGCCGTAGTTTGCATTTAACGTCAGGCGCGGAAAGATGGCCGCGGTCGCGACGCCGATATCGGCGCTCGCCGCGTGCAAGTTTGCCTCGGCGGCGCGAATATCGGGCCGCTGCGCAACCAGGACGGACGGCAGGCTGACGGGCAAATCGCGCGGCAGGGTCAGGTGCGCCAGGTCGATCACCTCGCCCTTGTCCTGATCCGGGAAGCGCCCGACCAGCGCCTGCAAACGGTTGCGCGCCGCCGCCTGCGCTTTCTGCAAAGGCGCCAGCGTCGCGCGGGTCTGCGCGACCTGAGTGAGTTGCTGAAGCACCTGCACTTCCGGAATGCCGCCGAGTTCGAGTTGCTTGCGCAGCACGTCGAGCTGCTGAGTCTGGGCCGCGAGAATGTCCTCACTCGCCGCGACTTGCGCGCTGAGCGAAGCTTCTTCGATGGCGGTCAGAACGACATTCGAGGTCAGGGTCAGGAACGCCGCTTCCTTCTGGAATTGCGCGGCTTCACGGCGAGCGTCATAGCCTTCGACCGTGCGGCGCGTCATACCGAAGATATCCGGCGAATAGGAGACCGAAACCTGCGCCGTGGCGATGTTGTACGGCGAGCGCGACCCCCCGCCGTTCTGAAAACCCTGAAAGCTTTGCTGGCGGTTGAAACCGGCCGTGCCTTCGACATACGGCCAGAAGGCGTCGCGTTCGGCTTTATAGATTTCGTCCGCCTGGCGCAGGGTGGCTTCGGCGGCTTCCAGCGACGGATTGTTGGCGATGGCCTCGGTCACGAGCGCATTCAGCGCCGGCGCGTTATAAAGTTCCCACCAGGCGCCCGCGACGCTTTCACCGGGCACGAAACGCTGCGCGGCGCCGCCCGGCCCTTGCGCCGATGCGGTCTCGGCCGGCAGCGGCCGCGAACTGTAGCTCGCCGTCGGCGCGTCCGGGCGTTTGAAGTCCGGACCGAGCGCGCAGCTTGAAAGGAGAGCCCCCACAAGCCCAGTTGTCGTTACCTTATATAAAGTACGCAGAGCGCTCATGATGTTCACTTTTGGTTCGCTTTTTCGGCGCTTGAAGTACCCTCCGGGCCCCTACCCGGCAAGCATAAATTTAGGATGTGGGGGGGTGGCAAGACCGTATAAGGGCGCAAGATCAGTGATTCGGCGCAAGCTCGCGGAAAATATCATAAAACCATTGTATAATATGAACGATCCGGCAGCCCCCCATCCTACATTCGGAGCCCTGATTCTGGCCGGGGGCCGCTCCTCGCGCATGGGGGCCGACAAGGCGTCCCTCCCCTATAGGGGGGTGACTCTGCTTTCTCACATGCGGGACTTGGCGGCCCGGGCCGGGGCCGCGTCCGTGCTGGTCGGCGGCGGTCCACGCGGTGACCTCGAGGACCCGGTCGCGGGCGCCGGGCCGGCCGCCAGCCTCTGCGCGCTGGCCGAATACGCCCGGCTGAAAACCGTTCCTTTGCGCTGGGCGGTCCTGCCGGTGGATATGCCGCTGCTTGCGCCCGCCGTCATCCGCAGACTCGCCGCCGCCCCGGGCCGGGCCGCCGCCTTCGCCGGCCACCCCCTGCCCCTCGCCTTCACCCTTGATGCCGCCGCCCGAGCGGTGCTCGAACGCGTGAAAGCCCGGCTGGTCGCCCGCGAGAGTATCGCGGTGTGGCGCGTCCTCAACCTCCTGGAGGGTCAGGACCTTACGGCCGACGCCGATGAGGCCGCCCAATTGATCAACGCCAACACCCCCGACGAGTGGCGCCGCCTCAAGGATCGCGAATAAGCGGGGTTGCGCAGATGCGTGGGATTCGCATTCACCCGCGACTCGTCCTATGCACACTTTCGATTTTTTGAATCATTAAATTTACGCCCCCTTAAATTTCGCTCGACAAAAAATGCCGGTTTGGCGCATGATAATGCGGGCAGAGTCGCCGCAAGGCGGCCTGCCGCGCCGAAGCCGCCCTGGCGGCAGAGGCGGAAAGCTCTTTGACATCGTAAATCAACGGAAGAATGCAGCATTGCAGCATTGCAGCATGATTGCAGCGTGGGCGGATGACGAGGGAAGTCATTCTGCGATAAGCGGAATCCGCGATTTGCCGCGTGCCGCCTGCCGCGTATGACAACTCAAGTGTCGCCAAAGTGTCGCCAAAGTGTCGCCAACAGGCGTTTTTGACCTAACGCCTTTCCCTCATTGGTGAATTTCGAAAGTGTCGCCTGTCGCCAGTGTCGCCAAACGAAATGTGACGGCCGCGGCGCCCTACTTCTTCTTTTTCTTCTTCTTTTTATCTTTCTCTTCGGCGTCGTCGCCCTTCGCGGGCAGGCCTTTGCGGCGCTCGTCGCGGCGGGCCTGGCGCGCGGCGTACTTGGCGTCGCGATTCGCCTTCTGCTGGGCCTTCAGGGCCAGGGCGTCTTCGATCTTCTGGCGCTCTTCGGCTTCCTTGGCCAGCTTCTCGGCTTCGGCCAGGCGCTTCTTCTCGGCTTCGATGGCGGCCTTCTGCGCGGCGAGCTGCGCGGCCAGCGCGGCCTTTTCCTCGTCGCGCTTCGCACGGCGCTCGTCGCGCGCTTCGGCGATCGCGATGCGCTGCTTCTGGCGCTCGGCGAACTCGGCCGAGTTCACCGACTTTTCCTTGGCTTTGGCTAACAGCGCGAGTTTCGCGGCCTGCGAGGCTTTTTGGCGTTCAAGAAAGGAAGGGTCGTTCCTCGACATGCAGCGAAGGGCTCCTGATTGTTGCGTTGCGGGCGTCGTTTATATGTGGGAGGGCGCAAGAGCGCCAGAGGGTCGTAAGGGGCCGAATCGGCTCTAATCGACCGGAAGGGAAGGAATCGGGAGACTCGCGCCGGGGTCGCCGAAAGCGCGATTCAGGAGGTGAGAGAGCCGGAGTCCGGCCTTCTCGATCTGCTCCATGGCCGTCAGCTTGTTCTGGGCCACGTAAACCTCGCCGAACGTCAGATTCCCCGGGTTTCCCAGGTAACCGGTCGCCGGCGTGCGCATGATCCAATAGCTTTCGATGGCCCAGGCGCCCGCGCGCTGGGGCGCGGCCGCGATCGTCAAGACAATGCAGGCCGAACGCAGGGGGCGGAAAAGCATCACACCGGAACGTGCTTGTAGGTCGGCGGCGGCAGGCGGCCGAAGGTCTTCTCCACCTCGATCCCGAGGCCGAGAATTTGGGCGTCGGCGCCCGGCATGCCCTGGAGCTGCAGGCCGACCGGCATATCGATCGGCATCGCGCCGGACGGGTTCGGCGCGGTGTTGGAGGCCAGGGCCACCGGCAAGCTCAGGGCCGGCGCGCCGAACCGGGATCCCCACCAGATGTTGGTGAGGATCAGGTCCCATTCCTCGACCCAGTTGCCGTTCACGAGGATGCGGGTCTCGCGGGTATTGACGTCGTGTTTGATGAGCGGCGGCAGGATGTTGATGGTCGGCATCGCCAGGGCGACGATCCCGTTGTCCTTGAAGGCGCCCGAATAGGTGGTCCAGGCGGCCTTCATCATCGCCATTTCCTCGTCGCCCTTCGGTTCCGGCTGCGGCGGGCGCGCGCTGTTCGGGCGCCAGTAGTTGCGCGGCTCCGGAATAAAGCCGTGCAGGCGGCGCATGTCGTCCACGTCCTTCATCGTCACGCCCGGCAGGTTCTCCGCCAGCCATTCGGACATCGGTTTGGCCGCGCGCGTCACGGTCGGTCCGAGGCGGTCCTTTTCCGAAAGCTCGATCAGGGCGTTGAGATCGATCTCGACCAGGGTCGCGCCGACCTCCTTCATCTTGGCAAAGCCCTCTTCGATGACCTTGCGCACCACGGGATCGTGCGGGCGCTTGTCCCAGTAGTCGGCGCACGGGATGCCGATGCGGGCCTTGTTGAGGCTCATCTTCGGCGTCCTCTCGCCGGTGATGGCGGTGTCGAGCAGCGCCACGTCCGCCACCGTGCGGCCCATCGGGCCCATGGTGTCCATCCAGGTGGTCGGCGGCACCATGCCGAGACCGGAATAGCGCTTGCGGTCGGTGTGATTGAAGAAGTTGTCGAACGCGTAGGTCGAGGGACGCAGGCCGGCGATGCCGCAGAAGGCGGCCGGATAGCGCACCGATCCCGCGGAGTCTTCGCCGATCCCGGCCGGCGCGATACGCCCGCCGATGGCCGCGCCGTTGCCGGTGCTCGACGAGCCGGTCATGCGGTTGAGGTCGTAGGGATTGCGCGGCATCGGGTAGTAGCGGCCGTTGCCGCCGGTCAGAAGGTCGGACATGGCGGATTTCGCCATCATGATCCCGCCTTCCTTCACCATGGCGTCGATCACCACGGCGTTCTTCTTGGCCACGTAGTTCTTGAGGACCACGGAGCCGACCGTAGTCGGGTAGCCTGCCACGTCGATCTGGTCTTTCACGACGAACGGCAGGCCGGCCAGCACGCCGAGCTTGCCGCCTTTCGCGCGGGTCTGGTCGAGCGCGCGGGCCTCCTGCTGAATGCGCGCGGGATCGATGTGCCAGACGGCGTTCAGGTTCTTATGCGCCTCGTAATGCTTCAGAAGCGCATTGAGGTAATCCTCGGCCTTCATCTCGCCTTTCTTGATGCGCGCGACCGCTTCAACCGAGGTGAGCTCGGTCATCGGCGCGGCTTGCGCCTGCGCCGATGCGGTCTTCGAGATCGTGGCCGCGACCGGCGCCGCCCAGACGGCGGCTTTCAGCACATCGCGTCGGGTGGCGTCGGTCATGGATGTCTCCTCTAGTTGCTCTGCGCCGGCGCCGGCGTCAGCTTCGGCGGGACGCGCTTATGCGAAGCCTGCTCGTAGGCGTAGCCCATGCTCATCAGCAGATCTTCGGTCCACGCGGTCCCGACGAACGAAACGCCGACCGGCAGGCCGTCGACCTGCCCGGCGGGCACCGAGAGGTGGGGATAGCCGGCGAGCGCGGCGAGCGCGGTCAGCGAGGGCGGGCCTTCCGGATTCGCCCAGCCCGGCGGGCCTTTGCCGCTGCCGTCCGGGGTGATCTCGCCGGCCGGACCGCCGGTCAGGCTGACGATGGCCACGACGTTGTTGTCGCGCAACACGCGGTCGATGCCGTCCGTGCCCGACAGGCGCTTACCTTCCGCGAGGATCTTCTGATACTCGGGATTCGAGCGGCCGCCGACCGT
>JAYSFT010000199.1:0-5555 GCA_041913245.1 Rhodospirillaceae bacterium
GAAGGTTAATGGCGTTAACCTTTGATAAAGGTTAATGAGGAATCCTTAAGACATTGCACCGCTTCGGGACGGCCAGAAGGTCCGATTTCGCGGCAAGGTTTCGTTAGGAGGGGTTACCAACCCATGTTAATCTCTTTAACGGAATGTAGTGTGCGGGGTTACTCGGGGGCACAACATCATGCGTATCCTACTTGTTGAGGATGATCCCTCAACCGCTCAAGCCATCACCGCCATGCTCCGTAAAGAAGATTGGGTCATCGATTCGACCGATCTCGGAGAAGACGGTCTCGATCTCGGTAAGATTTACGATTACGACCTGATCATCCTGGATCTCATGCTGCCCGACATGGACGGCATGGATGTCATTCGTCAGCTCCGCAGCTCGAAGATCGCTACTCCGGTCCTGATCCTTTCGGGCCTGCAGGAAGCCGATAAGAAAGTTCAAGGCTTCGGCGTCGGCGCCGACGACTATCTGACCAAACCCTTCAATCGCGACGAACTGATCGCGCGCATCCAAGCCATCGTGCGCCGCTCGAAGGGTCATGCGCAGCCGAAGGTGCAAGTGGGCCGTCTCACGGTGAATCTGGAAGCCCGGACCGCCGAAGTCGACGACCAGCCGCTCCATCTGACCGGCAAGGAATACGGCATCCTCGAACTGCTCGCGCTCCGCAAGGGCACGACGCTGACGAAGGAACAGTTCCTCAATCACCTGTACGGCGGCATGGACGAGCCGGAACTGAAGATCATCGACGTCTTCATCTGCAAGCTTCGCAAGAAGCTGGCCACCGCGACCGGCGGCGAAAGCTACATCGAGACGGTGTGGGGCCGCGGTTACGTGCTGCGCGAAAACGAAGCGGCGGACGCTGCCGCCGGCGTCAAAAAGGCCGTCAACGCCTGACGATTTCATAGCGAACGCGAAAGGCGCGGGTTTTCGGACCCGCGCCTTTTTTGTTTATGCGGACGAGGTCCCGGCGAGCAGGCGCGCACGCGCCATGCGGGCGACGCCCATGGGATCGAACGGCTTCTTGATCGCGTCGGTGGCGCCGAAGCCGCGCGCGGCTTCCAGCAGCATGGTGTCGCCGATCTTGTCGTGGGCGGTCATGGCGATGATCACGCTGGTGACTCCGCGCCGGCGCAGTTCGAGCGTGGTGGCGAGCCCATCCTTCTCGGGCATGACGATATCCATGAAGATCACATCGAAATAGGTCTGCGCCGCCAGGGCGAGAGCCTCGACCCCGTTGCCCGCCTCCGAGACGGTGAATCCGAGCTGGCTGAGGCTGGCGTTGAGGACGGTGCGAATCAGCGAATCGTCGTCCACGACCAGGGCCCGCAAGCCGCGCCCGGCGGGCGACTCGCCGCCGCCCGCTTTTTCGTTTCGATTCGATATGGTATTTTCCAAGGCGGTAATCCCCCATGCTGGTCTCTCGGGTTTACGAAGCCCTGCCGTCTCAAGTTCCGGGCGGGGTGGTCCCCGCTCACCGGCCGGCACTCACCACCGGCCGTTCTCGATTTTCCTAACACACAATTGTTAGGTGAATATTTCTAAAGTATTTCAATCTATAGTTTGCACGACAAACTTCCGAAATATCGGAGTGCTAGTGGAGAACGCCTTGGGGGAGTTCGCGGTACGCCGCCGCAATGTTCGTACACACCATCACCCTTCCTGCTTGCGACGGGACGCCACGGTCCGCGCCGGACCTCGTCCCGCTTTTCCGAGTGTCCATTCTGACCATGCCCGCCAGCGTGAAGACTGTATTAATCGTCGAGGATGATCCGTCGGTCGTTTTCACGATCGAAGAAATCCTGAGCGGGGAGGGCGTCGTGCTGCGCGCGGTCGCGCGCGGCGGCGAGGCGATCGAACTTCTGAGACAAGGCGACATCGATCTCGTCATCATCGACATCGGCCTTCCCGACGTCAGCGGGTTCGACGTCTTGAAGTCGCTCGAGAAGGATCGCCGCTTCGGAACCATCGTGCTCACCGCCCGTCATGACGTGATCGACGTCGTGCTCGGCCTTGAGTTGGGGGCGGACGACTATATCGTCAAGCCGTTCGAGCCGCGGGAATTCCTCGCCCGCGCGCGCAGCGTGCTGCGGCGCTACAACGTCATTCGCGGAAACGTGCACGAACCGCCCTCGCCGCTGGTGTTCGGCCGCTGGACGTTCGATCCCTCGACCCGCACGGTGAAACGCGCCGGCGAAAAGCCGGTCAAGCTCACGGCGCTGGAAGGCCGGCTGCTGCGCATCTTCATCGACAATCCCAACCAGATCCTCACCCGCGACCGCATCCTCGACCTTCTGCATCCGGCGGGCAGCGAAATCCCTTTCGACCGCTCGATCGACGTCACGGTGACGCGGCTGCGGCGAAAGATCGAGCAGAACGCGCGGCGTCCCCAGTACATCAAGACCGCGCACGGGGACGGCTATCTCTTCAGCCCGAAAGGGGAGTAGGCTTGTCATGTCAGAACCCTCGCGCGGCGGCGGCCGCCGCCACACCATCCGCCTCGACGACCTGATCGTCCATAAATACAGCGAACGCGCGGCGTTGATGAAAAAGGCCGACAAGATCGCGCGGCGCATCTTCGCCGAGGAACTCCGCGCGGGGGAAAGTTACCGCGCGGCGGAGAACGGCGTGTATCTCGTCATCCTGCCGCGCCTGACGCCCGAAGCCGGCGCGCTGCGCTGCTCGCTGCTCTCCGAACGCGTGGCGCGCGAGATCCGGAAGATCAATCCGGCCGCCGCGCAGATCGACAAGACGGCGACGCATCGGGAGACCCGTCAAGGCTCGCGCGTCCAGCGCCGCGTCACCGGCACGTCCGCGGCGAAACCGGCGGCGAAACCGGCGCCGGGCCACGCGGATCAGATCTCGCCGGAGGCGGCCACGCGGGCCTTCGAACGCATGATCGACGTGGGCCACGCCGCGCCGGTGCAGGAACTGGCGTTGAGCGAGTCCGAACGGACGGCGATGTCCCGCATGAGCCTCGGCTTCCATCCGGTCTGGCATGTGCGCAACAAACTGATCACCGGATATCGCTGCGCCCTGTCCGCGAACGGCCAGGACCTTTCGCTGAAGGACGCGGCCGCGGCGATGAACAGCGAGGCCGGCGCCGTCACCAAGGCGAAGATCGACGTGATGATCTACGCCAACGCGGTCGCCGGCATCCAGGGCCTGCTGCAAACCGGCCAGAAGGCGCTGCTGATCGTGCCGATCCATTTCTCGACCGTGGATCACATGCGCTACATCGTCCCGCTGCTGGAGGCCGGCGGGCACCTGCCCGCCGACGCGCAGAGCCTGATCGTGTTCGAGCTGCTGGAGATCCCGCAGAAGACCTCGCACTTCCGGCTGCGGGAACCGACCTCGTACCTGCACACCCGCAGCCGCGCGCTGCTCGCGCGCATCGGCTTCGACTTCACGAGCCTGGACGCCTTGCGCGAATTGAACTTCCACGGGATCAGCATCGACATGGGCGACTATCCGTGGAGCGAGACCCAGATCCTGCCCTTCTTCGAGACCTTCACCATGGCGGCCGGGAAACAGAAGCTGCACCCCTTCGTGCACGGCATCCGCAGCGCGAGCCTGACCGTGGCCGCCATCAGCGCGGGCTTCAGTTACATCGGCGGACCGGCGGTCGCCGCGCCGCTCGCGGCGCCGGAAACGGTCCATTCGTTCGCGGTGGAAAGCCTCTATCTGCGCGGGCGGCGTTAGCGCTTCTGCGGCAGCGCCAGCGAAGTGAGCTGGGCCTTGTCCAGCCGGTGCACGGCATAGATGCCGAGATCGCGGTTCACCGGGCGGAACGCCGCCGAGACGCCGGTCAGCGGCTCCTGCGTGCCCAGATACAGCACGCCGTCGTCCGCGAGACTGCGGCTGATCTTCTGCAGGAGATCGATCTTCGCCTGAAGGTCGAGATAGACCATGACGTTGCGGCACAGGATGGTGTCGAAGCGGCCCAGCGGATAGATGTCGGACAGCAGATTCCAGGTCTGGAACTTCACCATGTCGCGCACGTCGCCGTTCAGCCGCCAGCCGCCGTCGTCCTTGGTGAAATGGCGCAGCAGCGCCTTGATCGGCAGCCCGCGCTGAACGTCGAACTGGCTGTAGTGGCCGTTGATGGCCGCGGCGATGGCGCTGGCGGACAAGTCCACGCCCACGATCTCGGCGCGCCAGCCCGCGAACGCCGCGCCGGCCTCGCGGACCGCCATGGCGATCGAATAGGCCTCCTGCCCGGTGGAGACCCCCGCGCAGAGAACGCGGAACTGCCGGCGGTCGCGCCGGGCGCCGAGGAGGTTGGGAAGCACGATCTTCGAGAAATGGACGAACGGTTTCCAATCGCGGAAAAAGCCCGTGTCCTTGACCATCATGGCGTCGACCGCGCGCGTCTCCAAGTCCGCGTCGCCGGTCCTGAGCGCCGCGACAAGCTCGTGGAACGACGTGAAGTTATGCTGACGCACCACGGGCATC
The DNA here is from genome assembly GCA_041913245.1 of Rhodospirillaceae bacterium. Classification (GTDB taxonomy): domain Bacteria; phylum Pseudomonadota; class Alphaproteobacteria; order Rhodospirillales; family Rhodospirillaceae; genus SHVO01. Next base: position 4,457 of record JAYSFT010000199.1, read on the forward strand.
AGGCGGTTTTCGAGCAGGTAGCTCTTGTCGCGCGTCAGCACGAGCCCGGAGCGCTCCTTCATCAGCCGCGCGGCATATTCGAAATCCTCCGGAGCCAAGAGCGCCCTCCTAACCCAGGAGATCGAGCAGCAGGAATTTGCTGCGCACGATCTCGCTGTCGAAGGGTTTCATGATGTATTCGTTACCGCCGGCGGCCAGCGCCTCGCGGATGAACGCGGGCTCGTTCTCGGTGGCGCAGAACACCACCACGATCTTGTCGCCGCCGGGCATCTTGCGCAGCGCGGCGACGGTCTCGAGGCCGCCGCGATCGGGCATCGCGGAATCGATCAGCATCACGTCCGGCATGCGGATGGCGCATGCATCGAGAGCCTTGCGGCCGTTCTCGGCTTCCTCGACATCGAAACCGAGATCCTGAACGATCTTGGCGGCGACGCGGCGGATCACGCGAGAGTCATCGACCACCAGACAGAACTTCATGACGCGGCCGGGACGTCCACGATCACGGCCAGCCCGTCGGCCAGCGGCGACAGCGTCATCGCGCCTCCGGCGGAGCGGATCATCTTGCCGGCGAAATAGGCCTGCACCGTTTTCGCGGTGAGGCCGCCGCCGGCCTGGCCGAGCGCGGCGTTGCGCACATCCTCGCGCGCGACCACCGAACGGCCCGCGGCGGTGCGCGCGGTGAGCGAGAGCTTCACGGACGCGCCCGTATCCGCCGCGATCTCGAGACTGCGGCAGCCCGGCTGCGCTTCCAGCGTGAAGAGGCAGAGGTTGAGGACCGACTGGATCCACAAGGGGCCAAACGCGCGCGCGGCCTTGTCGAGCGCGGCGGCGGCGGGCCAGGTCACTTCGACGCGCGCGCCCGGGCCGGCGGTGGTGGTGATGTAATCCTCGACGAGGCCCTTGAGATCGCCGGCGGTGCTTTGCGCGAGACCGAGCGCGGCGCGCAGGAACTTGAGCTTGCGCGAGGCGGCGCTGGAACTGTCGCCGATGAGACCGATGGTTTCGGCGTCCGCCATGGACGGGTCGTCGCCGATGAGCTCGACTCCCGCGGCGACGGCGCCGATGGGACCTGCCAAGTCATGGCAAAGGCGCGTGCACA
>JAYSFT010000200.1:0-5526 GCA_041913245.1 Rhodospirillaceae bacterium
ATTCGTAAGATTGCCTAAACCTTAGCCATAGGGCATCTAAAGACATTAGCCCGCCTTAAAAAGCGGCAGTTTTGGCTAAGCCTTGGGGGGAAGCTTATGGGTGGAGACGTCTTTTTCATTCTGATGGGCGCGATCATGGTCCTGGCCATGCACGCCGGATTCGCGTTCCTGGAAGTCGGCACGGTCCGCAAGCGTTCGCAGGTGAACGCGCTGGTGAAGATCCTGGTGGATTTCTCCGGTTCGACGATCGCGTACTTCTTCGTCGGTTTCTCGATCGCTTATGGCATGAGCTTCCTCGACAGCGCGCCGATCATCTCGGGCGCCGCGGGCATGGGCTATCAGGGCCAGGGCTACGACCTCGTCAAATACTTCTTCCTGCTGACGTTTGCCGCGGCGGTCCCGGCGATTATCTCGGGCGGCATCGCCGAGCGCGCGAAATTCTATCCGCAGCTCATTGCCACTTTCCTCATCGTCGGGCTGATCTATCCGTTCTTCGAAGGCATGGCGTGGAACAACAACCACGACTTCCAGGACATGGTGGAGGGCCTCACGGGCGCGAGGTTCCATGACTTCGCGGGCTCGGTGGTCGTCCATGCCATGGGCGGCTGGATCGCGTTCGGCGCGGTGATCATGCTCGGCAACCGCAAGGGCCGTTTCACCGCCGACGGCCGCGCCATCGGCATGCCGCCCTCCAATATCGTCTGGCTCGCGCTCGGCGCGTGGATCCTGTCGGTGGGCTGGTTCGGCTTCAACGTCATGAGCGCGCAGAAGCTGGAGGCGGTCACGGGCCTCGTCGCCGTGAACTCGCTGATGGCCATGGTGGGCGGCGTCATCACGGCGCTGCTGGTCGGGCGCAACGACCCGGGCTTCGTTCACAACGGCGCGCTGGCCGGTCTTGTCGCCGTCTGCGCGGGCTCGGACGTCATGCACCCGATCGGCGCGCTGGCGACGGGCGGCATCGCCGGAGCCTTGTTCGTGTGGGCTTTCAACTTCATGCAGGACAAGCTGCGGATCGACGACGTGCTCGGCGTGTGGCCGCTGCATGGCCTGTGCGGCACCTTGGGCGGCCTGCTCTGCGGCGTCTTCGGAATGGAAGTCCTGGGCGGCATGGGCGGCGTGAACGTCATGGCCCAGCTGGCCGGCACCGTGACGGGCGTGCTCATCGGCCTCGTTTCGGGCTTTGCCGTGTACGGCGCGCTGAAGGCCACCGTGGGAATCAGGCTGTCCGAAGAGCAGGAGTTCAACGGCGCGGACCTTTCGATCCACAAGATCACCTCGACGCCCGACGAGGATATTGTGCGCTGACGCCCGGGCCGTCCCTTTTCGTCAGGCCCCGTTGTGGCGGGACCAGGTCCTCAACTCGCCGTCGGTCCTGAAAGCGAGCACGGTGAAGGGATCGGCCCTGCCGTCGGGCGATTCCATGCCCGGCGCGCCGACGGGCATGCCCGGCACAGAAAGGCCGCGCACGTTGTCGGGACGCTCGCGCAGCAGCCGCTCGATATCCGCGGGCGGCACATGCCCTTCGATGATGTATTTGTCCACGACGCCGGTGTGACAGGCCCAGAGGTCGTAAGGGATATCGAGTTGCTTGTTCACTTCCGCCAGCGGGCGCGAGGTGATCATCTCGACCATGAAAATCTTCTCCACCGCCGCGACCCAATCGAGACAGCAGGCGCAGTGCGGATCGCGGTAGAGGGTCAGGCGATAAGGAGATGTGGCGGCGCGGCTCCCGCCGGCGCGCGCGAGGACGCCGAGCGCGACCCCGCCCAGCAAAGCTTTACGACGGCTCAAAATCCCACTCATGGCGCTTCACCCTCCCCTGTGTAGCCACGAACAGGCGGCAAGCCTAACACCGGAGGGCGCGGTTATTCCACGCCCGTGATTTCGTGCTCCACGTCGCGGAAGCGGTATTGGAGGGCGATCATGGTGGCCTTGACCGGCCGGAGCAGGAGGCCGGCGAAGGCGCCGATGAAGACCGGCCACAGCACGAAGTGCACCCAGAGGGGCGGCGCGGCGAACCGGTCGAACAGAAGCGCCGCGACGGCGGTGATGATGCAGAGCGGCATCATGATGAAGAAGGCCGGTCCGTCGGCGGTGTCGTGGCCGGCGAAGCTGAGGCCGCAGACCTCGCAGCGCGGCCGGACCTTCAGATAACCCTCGAACAGCCGGCCGCGGCCGCAGCGCGGACAGCGGCAGAACAGACCGGCGACGAGCAGCGGCGCGCGAGGTTGGGAGGGTGACGGCATAAGCCACTATAGAGGCCTCGGGGCCCGGCGATCACGCGCAAAATTCTCGCACGCGCGCGCGGCGTCCGGTTACTCTCACCGCATGCCGCGCCGCCCGCTCCACATCTCGCGCCATATCGCCGCCGTCCTTTTCACGCTGGGGCTGACGAGCGCCTGCGCCGCGCCGGCGCGAATCGCCTATTCCGCGGCCGAGCAGCGGGCCGCCGCGCCGCCCGGGTTCGCGCATGTCCGCCTCTCGGTTTCAGAGCGCGCGGAGGCCGAGAAGCTGGTCGACTTTTTCCGCACCGAGCGCGCGGCGCGCGGCCGGCCCCTGGAAGTCCTTTCGCTGTCCGGCGGCGGCGCCAACGGCGCTTTCGGCGCGGGTGTCCTGTACGGCTGGAGCCAGCATGGCGACCGTCCGGCCTTCGACGTGGTCACGGGCATCAGCACGGGGGCGCTGGCCGCGCCGTTCGCGTTCCTGGGACCGGCCTATGACGAGGCCCTCAAGGCCGGTTATACGGGCGGCCGGTCCGCCGATCTCCTCGATTTCCAGGGTTTGCTCGCTTTTTTCCGGCCGAGTCTTTTCAGCGGCCGCCCGCTCGAAAGGCTGGTCGAGGACCTTGTCGACGACCAGGTCGTCGCGGCGGTCGCCAGGGAACACCGGGCCGGCCGCCGGCTCCTCGTGGGAACCACCAACCTCGATACCCAGACGCTGACGCTGTGGAACATGGGCGCGGTCGCGGCCGCAGGCGGTCCGCGCGCGACGGCGCTGTTCCGCAAGGTGCTGGTCGCCTCGGCCAGCGTGCCCGGGGTCTTTCCGCCGGTGATGGTCGACGTGGAGGCGAACGGGCGGCGGTTCGCCGAGATGCATGTGGACGGCAGCGCGATCTCGTCGTTTTTCGCGGTGCCTGATCCCCTTCTGCTGTGGACCGACCAGGAAGGCGCCGGCCTCGGGGCGCGGCTGTATGTGCTGATCAACGGCGCCCTCGATGAGGACTTCGCCGTGACGCGGAACGAAACCTTGGCGATCTTGCAGCGCAGCTTCGACGTCGCCAGCAAAACCAATACCCGCACGGAACTCACCGCCGTCGCGGCCTTCGCCGAAAGGAACCGGCTGACGCTGAAGGTCAGTCATGTGCCGTCCGGCGTGAATCCATCGCCGCTCGATTTCAATCAGCAGCGCATGGCCACGCTGTTCGAGCAGGGGCGGATCGCGGGCGCGGCCGGGACGGCCTGGCAAGACCTGGAAAACGGCGCGCCGTAACCGGCCCGCGGCCCCCCAAAAAAGAAAAACGCCGCTCCTTTTCGGGAGCGGCGTCTTCTTTTTCGAGGCTGTCGGGGCTGTTGGCCGCCGCCCTCTTAACCAGCAAACGTGCGGACCGGGGCGCCGAGCAGCCAGTAGACCCACACGAACAGGAACAGCCACACCACGTCGACGAAGTGCCAGTACCAGGCGGCGGCCTGGAAGCCGATGTGCTTGTGCGGCGAGAACTGGTTCTTCGCGGCGCGGAAGCCGCAGACGGTCAGGAACACCGTGCCGACGAACACATGGAAGCCGTGGAAGCCGGTCGCGAGGTAGAAGGTCGACGGATAGACGCCGTCCGTCAGCTTGAACGCCGCGTGGTGGTATTCGTAGACCTGCAGGCCGAGGAACAGGGCGCCGAGGGCCGCGGTGATGAATATCCACTTGGCCGCGAGCTTGTTGTTGCCTTCTTCGATGTAGATGTGCGCGCGCGTCACGGTGCCGCCCGAGGTGAGCAGGATCACGGTGTTGTAGAACGGTAGTTCCCAAGCATCGAGCGGGGTGATGCCGGCGGGCGGCCACTGCGGCGTCGTGGTCGAGAAGCCGAGCGCGTTATGGAAGAAAGCCCAGAAGAAGGCGACGAAGAACATCACTTCAGAGGTGATGAAGAGCGCCATGCCGATGCGCAGGCCGTGGCTGACTTCGGCGGTGTGCGCCTTTTCCTTCACCGACTCGCTGATGATGTCGCGCCACCACATCCACATCGTCATCAGGACGAGCACGAAACCCGGCAGCAGCTTGAAGACGCCCGGCTCCATGCCGAACACGGGCACCTTGTGGAAGAACAGGACCGCGCCGATGGCGAGGAGGAGCACCGAGAAGGAGCCCATCGCCGGCCAGGGGCTCGGGTTCACCATATGGAAGTGATGTTTGGCGTGTCCGCTCATGGAAATGATCCCTCTAAGTCTCTCTAATTTGTGGTCCCGCCGGCTTCCAAGGAAGCGGGCGTAACCGATTTGGTCGCGGCGCTGTCATTCACCGGAAAGCCGTCTTTGGAACGGAAGAAGGTGTAGGACAGGGTAATGGTCTTTACTTCTTCGGTGTGTTCGTCGCTGGCGAGCGCCGGATCCACATAGAAGGTGACGCCCAACTCGGCGCTTTGACCGGGGGCGAGGACCTGCTCCTGGAAGCAGAAGCATTCGATCTTGTTGAAGTACTGGCCGATCTTGTCCGGGGTGACGTTGAACGTCGCCGTGCCCGTGGTCGTCTCGGTCCCCACGTTGGTGGCCTTGTAGTGGATGGTCACCGTTTCGCCGAGCTTCGTCGTGATCGACGGCTGCGAGGGCGTGAACTTCCACGGCAGGTGGGGGTCGGTATTGGAGTCGAACCGCACCGTGACCGGGCGGTCGATGATCTGGGTCGTGTTTTCCGCCACGATCTGCGGGTCGCCGCCGATGCCGATCGCGCGGCAGAAGGCGTCGTAATAGGGCACCAGCGCGAACGCACAGCCCATCATCGCCGCGGCCCCCACGAGGGAGACCACGGCGACGCGGGTATGACGGCGTTTCAGGTTGGACTTGTCCATGACCTTAGGTGCCTAAAGTGCCGACTACTCGGCCGGATGGGCGGCCGCGCGGGCCAGCACAGGCGGCTCTTCGAAGGTGTGGAACGGGGCCGGCGAGGGCACGGTCCATTCCAGCGTCGTGGCGCCTTCGCCCCACGGGTTGGCGACCGACTTCTTGCCCCAGAACATGCTGTGGACAGCCATGACCAGGAAGAAGATCGACGATCCGCCGGCGATGAACGCGCCGTACGACGAGACCAGGTTCCAGCCCGCGAACACATCCGGATAGTCGACGTAGCGGCGCGGCATGCCCGCAAGGCCGAGGAAGTGCTGGGGGAAGAAGGTCAGGTTCACGCCGATGAAGCTGGTCCAGAAGTGGACCTGGGCGGCCCAATCGGGGAACACGCGGCCGGTCATCTTGTCGTGCCAGTAGTAATAGCCGGCGAAGATGGCGAACACGGCGCCGAGCGACAGCACGTAGTGGAAGTGCGCGA
>JAYSFT010000201.1:0-5441 GCA_041913245.1 Rhodospirillaceae bacterium
TCACTGGGATCACGCGTCCTAACGCTTGTGATGGCCCCCAGGTTCTCCACCGTCTGAATATCACGCGGGTATTATGGCGAAAATATCGCGCGGGTATGTTCGCTTCGAGGCCTTTGCACGTCTTGCGGGGCTAGGACCGCTGTCCCAGGCGGGCCAGTTCGGTCTTGGCGGCCACGAATTCGGTATGGCGGGTCATGCCGGTGGCGACGGCGGCCTGGAAAAGCTTCATCGCCTGCCGGGCGTCCTTGGACAGAAGGGCCGCCTGGCCCAGGAAATAATACGCCTCGCAGGCCCGGCCCTTGGCTTCCTTCGGGTCCCTGGCGGCGGCGGACAGCAGCTGGTCCCCCGAAATCCGGCCCAAAAAATAGTGCAGCAGGGGCGCCGGCCAGCTGTCGGCGGTCAGGGTGTCGGCGGTGGCCTTGAGGATGTCGGTCGGCTTGCGCCCGGCGCGGGCCTCGGCCACGAACCGCCACACCGTCATCTCGGCGGGCGCGTCCGGCAGGTCCATGGCCACGGCGAAGTCCCTGGCGGCCGCCTCGAAGTCGCCCTTCATCATCCGCACATAGCCGCGGTTGGCGAGCGGCTGGGCCGCGTCGGACACACGTTCGAGGATCACGGAAAGGTCGTCCTCGGCGCCGGCGAAGTCGGCGGCGAACTGACGGGCGATCGCCCTGGCCATGAGGGCGTCCTGATCGCCGGGCCGGCGGCGCAGGACCGCGGTGAAGTCTTGAATGGCGCCTTCCGCGTTGCCGCTTTGCAGGCGGGCGTTGCCGCGCAGGAAGGTCGCGGACAGATCGCCGGGCCGCGAGTCCAGCAGCAAGGTGAAGTCCGCCACGGCCGCCGCGTAGGCCCCGCTTTGCAGTTCCGCCACGCCCCGGCTTTCCAGGGCCGCGATGTCCTTGGGATCGAGGCGCAAAGCGCGCGTGAAATCGGCGATGGCGCCGTCGTAGTTCTGGAGTTGCCCGTAAGCGGTGCCGCGCCCGCGCAAGGCCATGCTGCTGGAACTGTCGACGCCGAGGGCCGCGCTGAACGAGGCGATCGCCTCGGTTCCCTTGCCGGCGCGCAGGAGCGCGTAGCCCAGCACCGTGTGCGCCTCGGCGTCCTTGGGATCGAGCGCGGTGGCCTGTTCGAGTTCGGCGATGGCTTTTTGCGCGTCGCCGCGTTCCAGGAAGTAGTTGCCTCTGGCCTTGAACGGTCCGGGGTCCTTGGGATTGAAACGCCGGGCCTCGCCGAGATCGGCCACGCCCGCGTCCATGCGCCCGCGCCGCATGCGCACGGCGCCGCGCCGGGTGTAAGCCTCGCCGGTCACCGTGCTTTTACCTAAAGGATCGGCGGCGATGGCGGCGCTGTAGTCGGCTTCGGCCTGCGTGAGATCGCCGGCCTCTTCCTTGAGTTTGCCTCTCGCCAGGCGGGCCACGGCGTCTTGCGGCGTGACGGCGAGCGCGGCGTCGAAGTCCGCCAGGGCTTTCTTGGAATCCCCGGCCGTGACGTAAGCCTGGCCGCGGGTGATGAAGGCGAGCGCGCGGGTGTCGGCGGCAAGGCCCGGGCAGTTAAGGGCCGCGGTGCAGTTGGCGATGCGTTCAACGGTGTCGGCCTTGGCGGCGAAGCAGGAGAGAGTCGTATCCTGCGCGCGGGCGGGCATTGCCACCCCCAGCACAACACTGGCCGCGAGTGCGAATGTCACCCTGCGTGCGTTCATACCACCCTTTACCAACACCGATGCCCGCTTCTGCGGGACACCTCTTCCTGCCCCACGGGTGGGGCGGAATCATGGCCGTCTTCAGGAGCCCGGTTATTTTTAAGCGGTTTAGTGGGCTTCCGCCCAGTTATGGCCGGAGCCGATGTCCACGGTCAACGGGACGGAGAGCTGCGCGGCCCCCTCCATCACCCTTTTGATCACCGATTTGGTGGCCTCCAGCTCCTCGCCGGGCACCTCGAACACCAGTTCGTCGTGCACCTGGAGCAGCATGTCGGCCCCGAGGCCGGCGGCGGCGATGGCGCCGGGCAGGCGGATCATCGCGCGTTTGATGATGTCCGCCGCGCCCCCTTGGATCGGCGCGTTGATCGCCGCGCGTTCCGAGAAGCCGCGCATGTTCGGGTTCTTGTCGTTGATCCCGGGCGTGAAGATCTTCCGGCCGAACAGGGTCGTGACGAAACCCTGGCGGCGAGCCTCGGCCTTGGTTTCTTCCATATAGGCGCGGATCTCGGGGAATTTCGCGAAGTAGGCCTCGATGTAGCTTTGGGCTTCGCCGCGCGGAATGCCGAGCTGGCGCGCGAGGCCGAAACCCGAGATGCCGTAGATGATCCCGAAGTTGATGGCTTTCGCGCTCCGGCGGACCATCGGGTCCATGCCCTCGATCGGCACGTTGAACATCTCGGACGCGGTGGCGGCGTGAATATCCTCGCCGTTCTTGAACGCGAGCTTCAGGCGCTTCACGTCGGCCACATGGGCGACAAGACGAAGCTCGATCTGGCTGTAGTCCGCCGACACGAGCGTCTTTCCCTTTGGCGCGACAAAGGCTTTGCGGATCTTGCGGCCGTCCTCGGTGCGGATCGGGATGTTCTGAAGGTTCGGGTCCACCGATGACAGACGGCCCGTGGAGGCGATCGTCTGGGCGAAGCACGTATGGACGCGCTTGGTGGCCGGGTTGATCGCCTTCGCCAGGGCGTCGGTGTAGGTGCTCTTGAGCTTGGACAGCTGACGCCAGTCGAGCACGCGGGCCGGCAGGTCGTGGCCTTGCGCAGCCAGCTCTTCGAGCACTTCGGCGTCGGTGCCGTAGGCGCCGGTCTTCGCGCTCTTCTTGCCGCCGGGCAGGTTCATGCGGTCGAACAGGATCTCGCCGAGCTGCTTGGGCGAAGCGATGTTGAATGTCTCGCCCGCCAGCTTGTGGATCTCGGTTTCAAGATCGGCCATGCGTTTGGCGAAATCCTTCGACAGATCGCCCAGCACGCCGGGGTCGACCAGGATCCCTTTGCGTTCCATCGCGTGCAGCACCGGGATCAGCGGGCGGTCCATGGTCTCGTAGACCGAAACCAGGTGATCGCCCACGAGGCGCGGCTTCAATTTGGCGTAGAGGCGCCGGGTGACGTCGGCGTCCTCGGCCGCGTAGGCGGTGGCTTTGTCCAGGGCCACCTTGTCGAAGGTGATCCGGTTCTTGCCCGAGCCGCAGACCTCCTCGAAGGTGATGGTCTTGTGGTTGAGATGGCGCTCCACGGCGTCGTCCATGCCGTGACGCACCTGCGGGCTGGCTTCGAGCACGTAGCACATGACCATCGTGTCATCGACCGGGGCCACGTCGATGCCCTCGCGCGCGAGGATGTGCATGTCGAATTTGATGTTGTGGCCGATCTTCAGGATGCTCGGGTCCTCGAGGACCGGCTTCAGGATGCGCACCGCCTCGGCCACCGGGATCTGCGGCGGCGCGTCGGTCGCGTTCGCGTCGAGATCGAGCGTGCCCTGGGCCTTGCTGCCCATGTGGCGCAGCGGAATATAGGCGCCGCTGCCCACTTCGACGGACAAGGATACGCCGACCAGATTGGCCTGCATCGGATCGAGCCCGTCGGTCTCGGTATCCACCGCGATCCAGCCGGCCGATTGAGCCCGGCGCGCCCAGGCTTCCAGCGCCGCCGCGGTCTGGATCGTCTCATACGTGCTGCGGTCGACCGCGCCGGCCTGGTCGGGAAGGTGAAACCGTGCCGATGTGGCCGCCGGACCGGCGGGCAGATCGCCCGTGGGCCGTAGGCTCGCTTCCGCCGCGCCGCCGGTCGCAAGTCTAGCGCTTACGCGCTGAATGAGGGATTTGAACTCTTGCGCTTGCAGGAACGCGAAAAGGGCGTCCGGCTCCGGGCTTTTCCACTTGAGATCGTCAAGCGGCACGTCAAGCGGCACTTGATCGTTCAAGGTGACCAGCTTCTTGGAAATGCGTGCGAGTTCCGCGTGCGTTTGCAGATTTTCCCGCCGTTTCTGTTGTTTGATTTCACCGGCGCGCGCCAACAGTGTTTCCAGATCTCCGAACTGCGTAATGAGTTCGGCCGCGGTCTTGATGCCAATGCCCGGCACGCCGGGAACGTTGTCCGTCGAATCTCCGGCCAAGGCCTGTACTTCGATCACCTTGTCGGGATCGACGCCGAATTTTTCCCTGACTTGTTCCGGCCCAATGGGCTGGCTTTTCATGGGATCGCGCATCGAAACGCCGGGGCGTATCAATTGCATCAGATCCTTGTCGGCGGAGATAACGACGACATCGAGCCCCTCCGCCGCGCCGCGCCGCGCATACGTGGCGATCACGTCGTCCGCTTCATAGCCTTCCATTTCCAGGCAGCAGACGTTGAAAGCTTTCGTGGCGTCGCGGATCAATCCGAACTGGGGAATCAAGTCCTCGGGTGGAGGCGGCCTGTGAGCCTTGTAGTCCGCATAGATCCGGTTGCGGAAAGTCTCGCGCTTGGAGTCAAAGACGACCGCGATGTACTCCTCGATCTTTGCATCGCGCAGATCGTCCAGCAGCTTGATCAGCATGCTGGAGAAGCCGTACACGGCGTTGACGGATGTGCCGTCGCTCCGCGGCTTGATGTCCCTGATCGCGAAATAGGCCCGGAAGATGTAGCCGGACCCGTCGATAAGGTAGAGGCGCTTGGCGGTCATCTAACCGCTTTAGTGCCCGTGATGGGCATCGGCGCCTTCCTTGAGGACATAGCGGCGTCCGCAGTAGGGGCAATCGATTTCGCCGTCCTGCGGGTTGATGCGCAGGAAAACCCGCGGGTGACCCAGCGCGCCGCCGCCGCCGTCGCAGGCAATCGCGGGCGATTCGACGTGGATGGTTTCGGTGGGTTCGGCCATGGCGTAAGTCCCAGCTTCGTGAGCGGTTCGGGCGATGAATAGGAGCTATGTGTTTAGGCGGTCCCGGCGGGCCTTTCAAGGCTCCCAAAAACGCACTATTTATCGGTTTGCATGACACATTCAGCCGCCGTCCTCCCGGATCTCGCCGTCGAAATCGCGGGACTCAACAAGACCTATACGTCGCGCAAGGGCGCCAAGACCGCGCTGACGGATTTTTCGCTGCAAATTCCGCGCGGATCGTTCTTCGGTCTTCTGGGTCCGAACGGCGCGGGCAAGTCCACGATGATCAACATCATGGCCGGCCTCGTCGCCAAGTCGTCCGGGTCGGTGAAAATCTGGAATTACGACATCGACACGCACGAGCGCCACGCGCGCCTTGCGATCGGGGTTGTGCCGCAGGAATTGAATCTCGATCCGTTCTTCACGCCGCGCGAGCTGCTGGAAGTGCAGGCCGGTCTCTACGGCGTGCCCAAGAACGAGCGCCGCACCGACGAGATCCTGGACGTCATCGGCCTGGCCGACAAGGCCAACGCCTACGCCCGCGCGCTGTCGGGCGGGATGCGCCGCCGTCTCCTGATCGGCAAGGCCCTCGTGCATACGCCGC
>JAYSFT010000202.1:0-5332 GCA_041913245.1 Rhodospirillaceae bacterium
CTGGCCGCGCTGGAGACGGTGCAGACCCCGCGGTCGCTGTCCATGGTGGCGGCGCAGAGTAACGTGGAACTGTTACAGACCCCGGTGCAGAACTAACTCGCCGTGCGTCCGTCGGCGGCGCCGCCGACGGTTCTTCTGCAAGCCGTGAGGGCGGACGCGAGCGGCGTGTTCGCGCTCGACGAACTGCCGCCCTCGATCAGGAAGGAGGAGATCGGCAATCTCACCGGTTTCGGCGGCTTGAAAGGCCGCGACGACTATTTCCGCAAGGAAATGGAGATCGCGCTGTCGCTGCGTTCCGCCTTTGCCCGGATCATCCAGAACCTGCCGAACGCGGCGTGGGTCTACTATGTGTCCGCCAGCCGGTTCGAACATGTGTATCCGTGGGTGCCCTCGACCCAGGCGGCCTACAAGGACGAGGACCTGACGCAGCAGTACTTCCTGCGCGGGATGCCCGAGAACAATCCGGCGCGCACGCCCTATCAGACCGACATCTACGACGACGATTTCGGCAAGGGCCTGATGATCACCATGGGGCGGCCCGTTTACGACGGCGACCGTTTCACCGGCATCGTGGCGCTGGATTTCACCTTGAGCGCGCTGGACGGCATCGTCGCGAAGTTCCCGCGCCGGTTCGGCGAGATGTATCTGGCGGACGCGAACAAGACCGTGATCGCCTATTCGCTGCGCGCCGATTCCAAACAGGCCGTTGCCCTGCCCGCGTCGGCGGCCATCGACGCCGCGCTGGCGGACGCCTCGACGGCGCCGCGCACTGTCGAAAGCGGCGGGCGGATCATCACCGCGCAAAAGATCCAGGCGCTGCCTCTGACATTGATCGCCGTCGCGCCGGAAGCGGACATGTGGACGCAGGTGGTCGCCCGCTCGGTGCTGGAGATCGCGACCTTCCTGGTCGTGCTGGCGCTGCTGGCCTTCCTGGAGTGGCGCCGCCGCGTGGCCGGGGAACTGGTGGAAGCCAAGAACCAGGCGGAAGAGGCCACGCGCGCCAAGTCCTCGTTCCTGGCGATGATGAGCCACGAGATCCGCACGCCCATGAACGGCGTGATGTCGATGGCCGAGATGCTGGACCAGACCGACCTTTCGGACGATCAGCGCGGCATGTCCTCGGTGATCCGGAGTTCGGCGACCGCGCTGCTGACGATCATCAACGACATCCTCGACTTCTCCAAGATCGAGGCCGGAAAGCTGGACATCGAGAAGACCTCCTTCCCGCTCGTCGATGTGGTGGAAAGCGCGGGCGAGCTGATGAGCCAGCGCGCCGACGACAAGGGCCTCGCGCTGGCGACGATCGTCGACCCGGCGTGCCCGGCCGCCCTCGCCGGCGACCCGGCGCGCGTGCGCCAGGTGCTGCTCAACCTGATCGGCAATGCCTTGAAATTCACGGAGACGGGATCGGTGACGGTGCACGCAAGGCTCGCGGACGGTTCGAGCGCGGAGCGGCCCATCATCCATTTCAGCGTGACCGACACGGGCATCGGCCTCACGCCCGAGCAGCAGGGCCGCTTGTTCAAAGCCTTTGCCCAGGCGGACATTTCGACCGCGCGCAAATACGGCGGGACGGGGCTCGGTCTTTCGATCTCGCAGCGCCTGTGCGAGCTCATGCACGGGCGTATCGGGGTGAGTTCGGAGACCGGCCGCGGATCGACCTTCTGGTTCGAACTGCCGTTCGAGACCAGCGATGAAAAGCCGCCCGCACCGGCCGATATCCACGACGCGCAAGTGGTGATGATCGGCTTCGCCGGCCCGACGCGCGCCGCCATGGCGACGATCCTCGCCGCCCATGACGTCAAGGCCGTTCAATGGTTCGGCTACGGCGACGACATCCTGCTGCCGCGTTCGGACAAGACCACCACGGTGTTCCTGGCGGCGCGTCACGGGGATGTTCCCGCGCTGGACGTCGGGCGCGCGCTGATCGAACGCGAGAGCCGCGACGGCGTGAAATTCGCGCTGGTGGCGCCGCGCGCGCTGGTGTCCACGCTGACGGAAGCCGAGAGCCGCGGCTTCTTCGCCGCGCTGACGCTGCCTTTGCGCCGCGCGCGGACCGGCCAGGTGATCGCCGCCGCCATGGGCCGCGCGGAACTGGGACAACGTACGGCGTCAACGGACGGGTCCGCGTGGTACAGCCCGCCGCCGACCGAAGAGGCGCGCCGCGCAGGGGCGCTCATCCTGGCGGCGGAAGACAACGCCACCAACCAGATCGTGATCAAGCGCATGCTGTCCCAGCGCGGTTACGCCGTCGAGATCGCCGACAACGGCGCCGAAGCGCTGGCGCGTTACGAAGCAGATCCCTCCTACGGGCTGCTGCTGACGGATTTCCACATGCCGGAGATGGACGGCTTCGCCCTCACCGGCGAAATCCGCAAGCGCGAGGCCGGCACCGGCCGCAGGCTTCCGATCGTGGCGCTGACGGCGGACGCCCTGCCCGGCACCGAGCAACGCTGCCTGTCATCGGGAATGGACGGTTATCTGACCAAGCCGATCGATTCCAAGGCCCTGACGGCGGCGCTGGAAAAATGGCTGCCGGGCGCGGCGGCGCTCCGGCGCCCGGGTTCGGGGGCGGGTTCGGGACAGCGGCGCGCGACGCAGGCCGAGGCGATCAAGATCGATCCGCAGATTTTCGACATGGCCCGTTTCACCGGAACGTTCGGCCCCTTGAGCGGCGAGACCCGCGCCGCGCTGGCGCGATTCCTGAACGACGCCGGAAAAATGGGCGCGGCGATCACCGCCGCCATGGCGGCCGAAGATTGGGCCGAGGCGCGCCGCCACGCCCACGCTCTGAAGGGCGCGGGCGCCTCCATCGGCGCCGTGAGGCTTGGGCAGCTGGCCTCCGACGTGCAAGATTGCCTGGACGGCAACGATCCCGACACAGCCGGCCTGTTCACCGGCGGGCTGGAGTTGACGGTCAGCGAACTGGCGCAGGCGGTTCAGCCGCTCTTAGAGGAATAGTGCGTTCGATGGCGGCCAACGATGATCCCTACAAGGGCGTTTCGGTCCTCGTCGTCGAGGACGAGCAGACGACGCGCGCGAGCATCAAAAGCATCCTGCGGCAGATCGGCATCCCGACCATCACCGACGCCTGCGATGGGCGGGCCGGTTTGGCCGAACTCGCGCGCACGCGTCCCACGATCGTTCTGTGCGACGTGCACATGCATCCGGTGGACGGCCGCCAGTTCCTGAAGATGGTGCGTACGACGAAGGTCGAGTGGATCAAGAACATCCCGATCATCTTCCTGACCGCGGACGCCAATCCCAATACCGTGAGCTTCGCCAAGGAATTCCACGTCAACGGCTATCTGGTGAAGCCGGTGTCGGTGAAGGACGTGAAAAGCCGCATCGACGCGGTGTTGAAAAACGTGGACCGGTCCGCCGCCGCGCGCGGCCTCTAAGGAACGAAAAAAAGGCCCCGATTTTCATCGGGGCCTCGAGTTTCCAGGAGATCAAGGCGCGTTGGGTCTCATGTCCCGGATTAGAAGCGATACGCGAGACCCACGCGTACCGCGGGGTAGAAGCGGGTCCACTTGAGATCGGCGGCGATCTCCCGGCGTTCACGCTCGATGTCGGCGGCGAAGGTCGTCGAACCGGCGCCTCCCCCGCTGCTGACGAGGGTGACTTCAGGGCGTCCCTGGAACATCACGCCGGCGTCGAACACCAGCGAGAGGCCGGGCTCGCCGCGGCTGGAGGTGTAGCCGAGGCCGGCGTAGGGCGTGAATTCGTTGTAGTCGACGCGGCCGTCCAGCCTACCGATCTGGGCGGCGGCGTAGGGCGTGCCGCCGATATTCACGGTGCCCGCCGGCGTCGCGCGGATGTTCACATGGTTGTTGTTGTAGTAGGCACCGCCGGTGAGGCGGAAACCCGACTCGAACATGTAGAAGTCGCCGAGCAGGCCCATCGAGAAGAGTTTGAGCTTGCCGTCGTAGGCGACATCGCCGGACTCGACATCCTTCGACAGGCTGAACCAATTGCCGTTGGCGCGCAGGCCGAAGGTTTCGTTCAGGTCATAGCCGAGCTCGAGACCGAGGCCGGGCGTGCCGGCGGAGACGCCGACGGATGTTTGCTGGGCGGACGCGGCGCCGACCAACGTGAAAGCGCCGGCCGCGGCGAGCGCGGCGAGAAAGCGACGATGCATACGCAAGTTCCTCCGAGAGTTTCCAGGGCCGTTGCGGGGTGTCTAACCCCGCGCCCGGGACTCTCGTTCCGTCGCGGATCGCGCGCCGGCGCGGGCGGCTCAACTTTTGCGGCGTCATGCGGCGCCGGGACCGCGCCGCGAAGCGCCTTGATCTCAAGGTGTTGCACCGAGGTGTTGCAGGATTGCACGCCCGGCGAAAAACCTTCCTGCGCCGCGCCGCGCACAGTACAACTCATGTCCTTCCCCGCCTTACGGACCTCGTCAAAATGGCAAACGATCATCTTCTCAATCTTCTGTCCGGCCTGATCGGCGACGCGCGCAAGGCCGGCGCAGACGAGGCCGACGCCATCATCGCGGACGGCACATCGGTTTCCGTCACCTATCGTCTCGGCAAGCTGGAGCAATTGGAGCGTTCGGAAGGCGGCGACGTGGGCCTGCGCGTGCTTGTGGGAAAGCGCCAGGCCATCGTGTCGTCGGCGGACCGCTCGAAAGACGCGCTGAAGGAACTGGTGGAGCGCGCGGTGGCCATGGCCAAAACGGTGCCCGAAGACGAGTACTGCGGCCTCGCCTCGCCCGATCAACTGGCGACGACGCTGCCGAAGCTGGACATCTGCGATCCCGCCGAGGTGAGCGCGGACACGCTGATCGAACGCGCGCGGACGTGCGAGGACGCGGCGCGCAGCGTCGCGGGCGTCACCAACTCCGACGGCGCGTCGGCGTCATGGGGGCGGACGAGCGTCGCGATCGTCGCATCCAACGGCTTCCAGAGAAGCTATGCGTCGTCCGGATCGTCTTTGAGCGTGTCGGTGCTGGCGGGCGCGGACCAAGGCATGGAGACGGACTACGACTACAGCTCGGCGGTGTACTTCAATGACCTGCGCAGCCCGGAAGACATCGGCAAGACGGCCGGCGCGCGCGTGGTGAAGAAACTCGGCGCGCGCAAGGTCGCGAGCCGGAAAGTGCCCTTGATTTTCGATCCGCGCGTCGCGCGCGGGCTGGTGGGCAGCTTCCTGTCGGCCATCAACGGCGCGTCGGTGGCGCGCGGCACGAGCTTCCTGAAGAACGCCATGAACACGGACGTCTTCGGCACGCACATCACCATCATCGAGGACCCGCACCGGGACCGCGGCCTGCGCTCGAAGCCGTGCGACGCGGAAGGCCTGCCCAACAGCCGCCGCAACCTGATCGACG
>JAYSFT010000203.1:0-5314 GCA_041913245.1 Rhodospirillaceae bacterium
GCCGCCGCCAAACCGCTGAAGCCGAATCACATCTACAACGGCGACTGCGTCGAGATCATGGGGCGCATGCCCGAGAATAGCGTCGATCTCGTCTTCGCCGACCCTCCGTACAATCTTCAGCTCGGCGGCGAGCTGACGCGTCCCGACAACAGCCGCGTCGACGGCGTCGACGACGCCTGGGACCGCTTCAGCGACTTCAAGGCTTACGACGACTTCACCCGCGCCTGGCTGGGCGCGGCCAAGCGCGTGCTGAAAGACAACGGCTCGCTGTGGGTCATCGGCTCGTACCACAACATTTTCCGCGTCGGTGCGATCCTTCAGGACCTGGGTTTCTGGGTGCTGAATGACATTGTGTGGCGCAAGACGAATCCGATGCCGAACTTCCGCGGCACGCGTTTCACCAACGCGCACGAAACGATGATCTGGTGCTCGAAGTCGAAGGACGCGCGCTATACCTTCAACTACGACGCCATGAAGAACCTCAACGAAGGTCTGCAGATGCGCAGCGATTGGACGCTGCCGCTGTGCACCGGCGAGGAACGCCTGAAGGATGAATCCGGAAACAAGGTTCATCCGACGCAAAAACCTGAATCGCTGCTCTACCGCGTCATCACCGCGGCGACGAAACCCGGCGATCTCGTCATCGATCCCTTCTTCGGCACCGGCACCACCGGCGCCGTCGCCAAGGCTCTGGGCCGTAATTACATCGGCATGGACCGCGACGAAAATTACATCGCGGCGGCGCGCGAACGCATCGCCAACGTAAAACCCATCACGGACGAGAAGATGCTGATTACGCCTTCCAAGCGCACCGAACCGCGTATTCCCTTTGGAACAGTTGTCGAACGCGGCCTTTTGACGCCGGGCACGGTTTTGTCCGATCCCTCGGGCCGTTTCACCGCTAAGGTCAGGGCGGATGGCACTTTGATTTCAGCGGATTACCGCGGATCGATCCACCAGGTCGGAGCCCTCGTGCAGGGCGCGCCGGCGTGCAATGGATGGACCTTCTGGCATGTGAAGATGGGGAATTCGCTTGTCGCCATCGACGTTTTCCGTCAGAAGGTGCGCGCCGAACTGGGCAGCCCGGCTCTCCAGTAATTCGGCCTCCCATAAGCGCAAAGAACACGTACCGCGCGAACCTTGCACCGAGTGAAGCCGCTCGGTGCTTACGCTTTTTATGTCATGTGTCATTGCGACCGGCGTTTCCAGGTTCCTGCTCTTCTTTCGCCACATTGGACTCCCAGGTCACGGGGAAATCCGGGGGGTGTTTTGAGGAAGCACAGGAACCCGCGTCATGTATCCGCGTAACGTTGTGAACGTTCATCGTGTGGCGGCCCGCAAAATGCCGCGCCCGACGTTTCAAGACTATCTCTGGAAGTTCGGTCTCGTTCTTCTCATCGCGCTGATCTTCACCGCCGCCGACGCCTTCTCGTACGGCGGCGCGCCGAAGCTCGACGTACGTTCCGAAGGTGTGCTGACGCCGGATTAAATCCCCGGCTTCTCACGCATCGCGGCGCTGTGAAACTGGAACAGGATTTCATCGCGCCGCGCGCGCGGCGTGACGTGAACGATCACCAGCCCTTCGAGCGTCACGGTCGGATGATGGGTCTCGTGCACCGAGAACCACATGGCTTCGGCCAGGGCCTCGTCTTCAACGGCTGCCGTCACGATCACGTTTTCGCCCGCGCTCTTGCTCATGGCGCGCGCCCAACCCACGCAATCCTGGCCCCAGGCGACGAGATAGCGGCAACCGCGGCCCGCCAGCCGTTCGCAGACATCGCCGCGCCAATCGTCCATCACGATGTTGTCCGCGATGACAAGCGCGATGAAGGGCGCCGGTCCTAAAGCCGGAAGCGTGCCGCCATGAGGCAGATGAACGTAAAGAGGCGCGGGCATTCAAGGGCCTACCGCCCCTCTCTCCACCAGGCCAGCATCGCGCCGGCCATGACGGCCAGCAGCAGCAGCGCGAGCGGGGCCAGCGGGGTCTGGTTCAGACCCGTCACCAGATACTGTTCGTTGGAGAGAAGCCCCATCCATGACGCGCCGTGCGCGACGCGCGTCGAGGTGATGCGCCGGATGGTCGGCGCGGTCGCGTCTTCCAGCCAATAGACGCCGCCGCCTGTCGCATCGGCGAGCGGCTTCAGTTTGTCCTCGGTCGAGACGACGTCATAGGTTTCCAGCGGGTTCGGTGTGCCCACGGCGGTCAGCGTGGTGTTGATTCCGTCGGAGAGTTTGTACACCCCGGGCTCCGACGCGGGCGTCTGGGCGACGAATTTCCCATCCGCCACATACTTCGGCACCACCGTTTCTTCCGCGCCACCCGGGCGTGTGACGGTGACCGGCATTTCATTCTCGGCCAGGCTGCGGCGCGTGACCGTCAGGCCATCGGGCGCCGCGGCGGCCGTCAGGGCTTCTTCCTCGAGTTCCGGTTCTTTCATCAGCCAGTGAGCGGTGCGGCGCATGAGTTCGGTCTGCGGTCCGCCGCCGTCGAAACCCTTGCCCCACAGCCAGATAGTATCGCTGAGCAGAAGCGCGACGCGGCCCTTGCCGACGCGGTCGAGGATGAGCAGCGGCTCGTTGTCCTGGCCGGTCATGACCGCGTTGCCTTTTTCGGGAATAACCTGGATGTGACGCAACCAGCGGCCCCAGGCGCTTTCGCCGGCGCCGCTCGGGCCGCCTTCGGCGCGGCCCAAACCGGCCGTGACCGGATGCCGGCGGCCAATCTGGCTGAGTTGCGGACGGAAGGAGCCGGCGAACACGCGGCCCGACGGCTCGGCGGGCAGAAGCTGCTGCAGCTGGCTGCCGAACAAGGTGTAGTTCTCGGCGAACTCGGGGCCCACGGTGAGCAACAACGCGCCGCCGTTCTCGATGTAGCGCGCGATGTTGGCCATGTACTGGTTCGGGATCAGGCCGCGCTGGTTGTAGCGGTCGAAAATCATCAGATCGAACTCGTTGATCTGTTCCTCGAACAGCTCGCGAATCGGGAAGGTGATCAGCGACAGTTCGTTCAGCGGCGTGCCGTCGTCCTTGTTGAGCGGGCGCAGGATGGTGAAGTGGACCAGATCGACGTTCGGGTCCGATTTCAGGAGATTGCGCCAGGAACGTTCCCCGACGTGCGGCTGGCCGGAGACCAGCAGCACCCGTAACCGGTCGCGCACGCCGTTGATGGAGACGATGGCGCGGTTGTTGGCGGCGGAGAGTTCGTCCGGCGTGTGGTTCACGGCCACTTCGAACACGTTGCCGCCGGCGTTCTCGATGGCCATCGGCACGTTCTCCGATTCCCCTGCTGGCAGCATGATCTGTTGCGCCGCGCCGCCGTTGCGCCGGATGGTGACGGGCACGCGCGTGCCGCGGCGCACGGTGGTGTCCTCGACGCGCAGGCGCACCATGGAGTCCTTGCCGACGAGCCCGAAGTCCGGCGCGTTCTCGATGCGGATGCGGCGGTCGACTTCCTTGCGCTCGCCGGTGATGAGCACATGTAGCGGCGCGTTCAGATACGGCGCTTCGGCCTGCTTCGCCTGCGCCGGGGTCAGCGCATCATGCACCTGGCCGTCGGTGACCACGACCACGCCCGCCAGGCGCTGCTTGGGCACGTCGTTCATCTCGGCGGTCAGCGCGCCGAATAAACGGGTGCCGTCCTGGCCTCCGGATGTATCGGTGCGGCCCGCGCGGATGGTGCGCACTTCCATGTCGCCGGCGGCGGTGAGGTCGGCGGTGATCTTCTCGACGGCGGCTTCGGCGCGTTTCTCGCGCTGGCCGAGCCGCTGGCTGTCGCTGTCGTCCACGACGACGACGGCGATGTCCTTCAGCGGCTGCTGGTTCTCGCTGACGAGTTTTGGTTCGGCGAGCACAACCAGGAGCGCGGCGATCGGCAGCGCACGGAGCAAGGCACCGCGCGCGCGGCGCACAACGCCATAGGTGACCAGCGCGAGCCCGATCAGGCCCAGCAGCATGATCGCCCACATCGGCACCAGCGGCGCGAATGAAATGCCCGTCGTCAATTTACAAGCCTTTCCATGATCGAGGGTAGGTGGACCTGATCGGTCTTGTAGTTACCGGTGAGGGCATACATCACCATGTTGACGCCGGCGCGCAGCGACATCTCGCGCTGGCGTTCGCCGCCGGGCACCACGGCGTACATCGGCAGGCCATTGGCGTCGCGCGCCCAGGCGCTGGCCCAGTCGGAGCCGCCGATGATGACGCTGGAGCCGCTGTCGTTGCCGTTGGAGCCGCGCTCCACCAGGACGCCGGGGTCGGCGTAACGGCCGGGCAGGTTCTGGAGGAGATAGAAGCTGCGGGTCAGCGCGTGATCGGGCGCCATGTCGGTGGTCGGCGCGAGATCGAGGAGGCGCAGGACCGCGTTGAGCCGCGCTTGCGCCGCGCCGGGCTCGGTTCCCCCAACGGCGCCCGTCTGCTCCGGCGCGTCGAACACCACGAGGCCGCCGCGCTTCAGATAGTCGTTGAGGGCGGCCATGTTCTTGGCGGGCGGAATGACGGTCGCGGGCGAGATGCGCCAGTAGAGCATCGGGAAGGGCGTGAGCGAGTCCGTGGTCAGGCTCGGCGCGTTGAGGTCGATGCGCAAGGGAAGCGCGAGTTCGACGGCGGTGCGGGTCGCGAGCAGGCTGGTGAGGTTGTCGAGGCCCGACTGCGCGATGCGGTCGAGGTCCGGATTGCCGGTGGCGACATAGGCGATGCGCGGCTCCAGGATCGAGGAGCGCACGACGGGATCGATGTCGCGGCGCGGTTCGGCGGCCGTGGCAAGCGCGGCGGACAGCACGATCATCGCCATGAGCACGCCCGCGCCCATTCGCGCGAACGGAATGCGTTCGGGGACCAAGCGGCGCAGGGCGAAGCTGATGAACAGGTCCGCCAGCAGAAGGATCAGCGCGAGGGTGAGGAGCCACGGCTTCATCGCGCGTTCGCTGGCGACCCCGGAGAAGGAGGCGCGGGCGGCGGAGACCGGGAACTCCATCGGCGCGAGATCGCCGAGCGCCGGCGACAGGTTGAGGGCGCGGGTCGCGCCCGCGCGCCCGTAAAGCCCCGGGGGCGTCTTGGGGCCCGGCACGGCGCCTGCGAGGTCACGCGCCGGAATCGGGCGCACCATCGGGCCGGGCGTCGCCAGACGGCCCATGGCGTCGATGAGCGAGTACGGCGCGAGCACGGCGTTGCTCATGTCTTCCGAAGGACCGCCCGCCACGCCCTGGCTGATATCCACGAGGCGGCGCAGCATGTCGACGAACAGGCCCGAGAGTGGAAGCTTCGACCATTCCGGCGTCGCGGTGACGTGGAACAGCACGACCATGCCCTGGCCGTG
>JAYSFT010000204.1:0-5180 GCA_041913245.1 Rhodospirillaceae bacterium
GCTTGATCTGGATCGTGGCTGGCTTTGCCATGGTATTTACCTTGTCGCTTCTCTAGACGCCTGCGGTTGCGCGAGGCGGGTGCAATTGAGCGGCGCACAATACACTGCTGCGCTGAGGTGTCAAGAAACCCCGGACGCCCTCACACCACAAAATTATTGTGCTTTTTCAGCGAGTTGTCTGGCGCTGCCCTGACGCGCCTGGGCGTACAGGGCCGGATCGTGCACGAGGCGGCGCGCGACCTCCAGGTCAAGCGCCCGGTCGGGATGAGCCTCCGGGGGGCAGGCCGCGCGCAATTCCTCGAGGCCCTGAACCTCGGCGGGCGGCGAACGCCACCCGTCCATCAGCGCGGCGGGCAGTCCGCCGCCGTTAAAGATCCGTGCCACGGTATCGGACAGCGTCGCGCTCTCGCCGCTGAGGCAGACGTCGGGCAGCACGCCCAGGCCATGAAGCAGGGCCCCGCGCGGCGTGTAGGCCCGCGACCAGGTCAGAACGATTTCGCCCTGGTTCGGCAGCCGGACGACGGTCTGAACCGATCCCTTGCCGAGACTGACCGTTCCGACCACGGCGGCGCGTTGATTGTCCTGAAGGGCGACGGCGACGATTTCCGAGGCCGAGGCGGCGCGTCCGTCGATCACGACCGCAATGGGAATACCCGCGGCGATGTCGCCGCCATGGGCGCCGTAGAACTGCTGGGCGCCCGGGTGACGCCCACGCAGGGCGATAATCGTGCCGCTGTCGAGGAACAGGTCCGCGAGATCGACGGCCTGATCCAAAAGCCCGCCCGGATCGCTGCGCAGATCCAAAACGATGCCCTTTACCGGCCCGGCTTCGCGTGCGTTCAAAACGGCCTTCTCGACGCCTTGAGCCGTACGCTGGTTGAAGCTGCGGATACGGATTTCCAGAACGTCGTTCACCGTGTTCGCGACGACGGTGTCCGGAATGACGAGGTCGCGGCGAACGGCGACGGAGAATGTGTCGGGTGTTTGCGGCCGGCGGACCGTCAATTGGACGACGGTATCGGCCTTGCCTTCGAGGAACTGACGCGCGTCTTCAACGGGGCGGTTTGCGAGCGGCACGCCGTCGACATGGGTGATGAGGTCGTCGAGCTTCAAGCCGGCATTTTCGGCGGGGCCGTTCTTGACAATCGATTGGATGGAAACGCCGTCCTTGGCCGCGACAACGCGGATTCCCAGGCCGATGATCCCGTCCCGGATCAGCCGGCTGCGGATCGCTTCCTCGCGTCCGGCGTAACGTGAATACGGATCAAGGATTTTCAAGGCCGGCGGGAAGATCGCCTTATAAAACGCCTCCGCATTCGCCATTTTCATCGGCATCGACACCTGGCGCAGGGTGAGAACCGCGGTCAGCGTCGTCTTGACCCAGGGGCCGATGCCGCCTTGCGTGGGCATCGCGACCGGCGGAAGGGGAGCGTCGCCGTAGGTGAGCTGGAGTTCGTTATTGTTCACGCCCACGCCGACCGCGGGATCGATGGTCGCAAGGCCTTCAAGCGAGTGCATGAAAAGCCTGCCCATGTCAGGCTCGTTCAGGGCGCGCTCCATGACTTCTGTAAAACCATAGTTGAGTACATGCGCCATCATGGCGATGTCGATCCCGTCGACGACGACGCTGCGCGGCCGGCGGTCGGCGTCGGGCGTGGCGGTTGCGCACGCCGCCAGCGCCGTGAGGCCCATCGCAGCCGCGATGCGCCGCAAGGGACGTGACGAGGATCCGAGGAGGGACATCATCGCCGGCGGGTTCTCACTTTCTGCCGGCCGGGCTTTGGGCGTCGCTCGCGCTGTTTTTCATGACCATGCCTCCCGCGATCCGATGATCCGACTCGATCAGCGTATTCGAAGACGATGCTACCTGCCACCTCGTCGGTCTCCACCAGGCGGACATCGATGATATCCCCCACGCGCAGTTCGAGCCTGCGGCGGCGGCCGACCAGGCGGTGCCCTTTTTCGTCATGGTCGTAGAAATCCTGGGGAAGGTGGCGCATCGGTAAAATGCCGTCGGCGCCGGTTTCCTCCAGGGTCACGAACGCGCCGAAACGGCTGACCCCGCTGATCCGGCCCACGAACACGGCCCCGGTGCGATCGCGCAGGTAGAGCGCGGCGAAGCGGTCCACCGTCTGGCGCTCCGCCATCGCGGCGCGGCGCTCGGTCGAGGAGATATGCTCCGTGGCCGCGACCAGATCCTGGTCGCGGTGCGGATCCCAGCCGCCTTCTCCCAGTTTGTTCGCGGCGATGAGCGCGCGGTGCACAAGAAGGTCCGAATAGCGGCGGATGGGGGAGGTGAAGTGGACATATTTACGCAAACCAAGCCCGTAGTGTCCGATGTTGTTGGGGCTGTAGACGGCCTGGGCCTGCGTCCGCAGCACCAGCGTGTTCACCATGCTTTCGTGCGGGCTGTCCTTCACCTGACGGAGAAGGCGGTTGAACTCCTGCGGACGCGCCGCGCCTGGGCTTGGGAATTTGAGACCCACGCTTTCCATGGCCTCCTGCAGGTTCTCGATGCGCTCCGGATCGGGGCGGTCATGAACGCGGTACACGGCCGGATAGGCGGAGCGCGAAAGAGTCTCGGCCGCCGCGACGTTGGCGGCGATCATGAACTCCTCGATCAGCTTATGACTGTCATAGCGCTCGCGCGGCGTGACGCCGAGGATCTTGCCGGTGTCCCGGTCCACGATGATCTTGCGTTCGACGATATTGAGTTCGAGCGTGCCGCGTTTCGCGCGCGCCCGGTCCAGGGCTTCATAGGCGCCGTAAAGCGCCGGGATGATCTCGCTCATCAAGGGCCCGGTCGTATCGTCGGGCTGACCGTCCTTCGCGCGTTGGACCTGCGTATAGGTGAGGCGCGCGATGGACCTCATCATGCCGCGGATGATCTGGTGGCGCAGAAGCTTGCCGTCGGCGTCGATCCACATGTGCGCGGCCAGGCACGGCCGGTCTTCTTTCGGCTTCAGCGAGCACCAGCCGTTGGAAAGCTCTTCCGGCAGCATGGGCACGACGCGGTCCGGGAAATAGACCGAATTGCCGCGCGCGTATGAGTCGCGGTCCAGCGCATCACCCGGCCTCACGTACCAGGAGACGTCGGCGATCGCGACGAGGAGATGCCATCCTCCTGCGTTCTGCGGGTCCGAATCCGGCTCCGCCCAAACGGCATCGTCGAAGTCGCGCGCGTCCTCGCCGTCGATGGTCACCAGCGGAATTTGGCGCAGATCGACGCGCTGCCCCATCGGCGCCGCCTTGGACCGCTGCGCCTGCTGCGCGGCCGCCTCGGAAAAGATGTGCGGCAACCCGTGCGTATGTATCGCGATCAGGCTCAGATTGCGGCTGGCGTCCATCGGGCCGAGGCGCTCGAGAATGCGCGCGCGCTGCGGACCATGTTTGGGCTCCTCATAGACCTCGGCGGCAACGAGGTCGCCGGCCACGGCGTCCTTCACGTCGCGCTGCGAAATCCAAACTTCGTAGCGGTATTTCTTGTCGACCGGGCGGAGGTAACCGCCTTTCCCTTCGGGGCCGGGTTCGTAGACCCCCAGCAGGCGCGCCGGCGCGGCGGAGAGTTTTTTGATCGGCCGGGCTTCGAAGCTGTTGTCCCCGGCGGGAATGATCTTGGCGAGGATGCGGTCGCCGACCCCCACCGTGAACCGCCGTTCCCGGCCCTTCAGAATCTTCGACGGCTGGCGGACGAGGATCGTCGGCGGCGGCGCGTCGGAGTCCCACTTCAAGGGCTTGCCGAACATGTCGCCTTCGCGGTCCGTATGCGTGACCTCGACGGAGTCCACGGCTTGCATGGCGCCGTGTGTTCCCACGCGCTTGCCCTCGCCGCCGACCACGGCGCCCGAGACCTTCAGGTCCTTCAGAATGGCCTTCAGCGCGATCTTGTCGGCGCCCTTGAGGCCGAAGGCGCGCGCGATCTCGCGCTTGCCGACCTGCGTGCTCGACTCTTGGATGAATTTGAGGATTTCGTCTCGCGTCGGGAGCGGCGTTTTATGGCCGCCTTTTGATTTCGCTTTTTTTTGCGACTTGTCCCGGTTCAACTACGCATCCGCTGTTTTACGGGCTGTCTTGCCCTTGCCCTTCGTTGCCGGCTCCTTGGCGGCTTTCGCGGCCAAGAGAGCGACGGCGGAATCGACGCTGACATTCGCCGCGTCCATGTCCTTGGGCAATGTCGCCCGAACCTGGCCATGTTGTACATAGGGTCCGAAACGTCCGGACCGCAATGTAATGGCACGGCCATCCTGCGGGTGGTTGCCGAGCGTCTTGGCGGCGCCAGCGCCCTTGCGGCCGGGCTTGTTCCGCCCCTCGGCGATCACGACGACGGCGCGGTTGAGCCCGATCTCGAGGACGTCATCGTCCTTGCCGAGCGATTGGTACTTCTCGCCGTACTTCAGGTACGGGCCGAAGCGGCCGATTCCGGCCACGATCATTTCACCGGACTCCGGATCCACCCCGATTTCGCGCGGCAGCGACAAAAGCTTGAGGGCGCGGTCGAGATCGACCGCGTTCGGGTCGGTGCCTTTCGGAAGCGAAGCGCGCTTGGGCTTTGGTACCTTGGGTTTGGCGGCCTTTTTCTTTTTCTTCTTTCCGTCCGCGGCGACTTCTTCGGGTTCGGACGGCGGCGGCGGCGCGGGCGCCGGGGCGAGCTCCTCGCCGCCAAGCTGAACATAAGGACCGTAAGGACCGATGCGCAGCGTGACCTTGAGGCCGGTCGCCGGATCGCTGCCCAGCTCCTTCGGGCCGTCCATCGCCTGGCCGGGGCCGGCGTCGGGTGCGCCGAGCGGACGCGTGTAACGGCACTCAGGGTAGCGGCTGCAGCCGATGAAGGACCCGAACTTGCCGAATTTCAGGCCGATGCGTCCCTCGGCGCATGCAGGACACTGACGCGGATTGCTGCCGTCGGCGCGGGCCGGGAATAGGTGCGGCTCAAGCAACGCATCCACGGCGTCAATCACCGCCGTGCGGGTCAGGTCCTTGGTCCCGTCAATGGCGGCGATAAAGTCGCGCCAGAAGTCGGCCAGCACTTTCTTCCAGTTCAGGCGCCCGCCCGAGATGTCGTCGAGCTGTTCTTCGAGATCGGCCGTGAAGCTGTATTCGACATAACGCTCGAAATAGCTTTCGAGGAATGCGATGACCACGCGGCCGCGATCTTCCGGGATGAAGCGGCGGTTATCCAT
>JAYSFT010000205.1:0-5165 GCA_041913245.1 Rhodospirillaceae bacterium
TGACTTCCTCGGCGATGTTGATGCCGTCGGTGTCGGACAAATGCCGCAGCTCGGCAATCTTGCCTTCGAGCTCGGCGATCGGTTTTTCGAA
Source organism: Rhodospirillaceae bacterium (assembly GCA_041913245.1). GTDB lineage: Bacteria > Pseudomonadota > Alphaproteobacteria > Rhodospirillales > Rhodospirillaceae > SHVO01. The sequence goes on from JAYSFT010000205.1 coordinate 92, forward strand.
GTCCAGAAAGTGCATGCCTACGTTAGCTCCACACTCACGTTCCGGTATTCCCGGAATCTTAGGCTGCGGCGCGGGTCCTGTGAACCTTGGATTACGTTTACGCCGCAAAAGGCGCGTAGAAATGACGATCTAAGGTTAAAAAGTCAACCACCGGGCGACTCCCAACCTCGACATGTAGCAGACGTAATGTGACGGCTATACAACCGGTTGTGGCCGGGTGTGCAGGCCGGCGACGATCGCCTCGAAATCCCTGTCCTTTTCCGGAGTGATCAGGCCGTGACGAACGGCGAAGTCGATGATCACCAGGCCGACGTTGAACTTGAACCGGGCGGTGGTGCGCACCAGCCGCAGGACGTCGCGGACCGGCATCAGTTCAAAGCCGACGATCTCCTCCGACGGTTTCGGTTTTGCGCTCGCCGGCATCTCGAGATCGAAGCAGAACAGCGTATCGGCGCGCAGGCCGCCGTCGCGTTCGCAGGCATAGGTGATGACGCCGGCGGGCCTGGCGGTTTTCGCGCGCGCCGCGCCGATGGAGGCTTCCTCCGCGCACTCCTTGATCACGTTCTCGCTCAGCGACAGGCCCGCCGGCTGGCCGCCCGCGACCATATTGTCGAGCTTGCCGGGCTCGATCATGCGATCGGTCGCGCGCGTCCCGATCCACAGGTGCAGGCCGTCCTTCTTCTTGACGAAGCCGTTTACATGAACGCCATAGGCGCGCACTCCGAACGCCGGAACCAGGCCGCGGTCGAGCCGGAAATGTTCGGCTTCGCTCCAGCGGTTCTTGACCGCGTAAAGCTCCTTGCGCAGGCCCGGAAAGTGCCCGGTTTTGCGGAGCTGTCCGGCGATGTCCTTGAGGGCTTGCGTGCGCGCCTTGGGGGTCTTCAGCTTCGGGTGCAGCGTCAGGCCGCCTTTGGCGGCCACTAAGACCTTTCCCAGGCCTTTCAAGTCTTTCAGCGCGCGCACCCGCTCATGGGTGATCCATCCCACCTGCGTGCCGGCGACCGTAAACGGCGCAAAGCGCTTGGGCCGCCAGCGGTTGCACAGATTAACTTTATCGAGATAGCTCATGAACGGACCGGTCCGGCATTTGTGGGTAAAGTCTGATTCTATCTGAACGCGGTTTGCTCTAGAATCACCCAAATGAAAGACCGCATCCCGTTTATCGTCGCCGTCGCCGCCACCGTCGTCTGGCTTGCGGTCGTGGGGCTGTATTTCTCGCAGATGTCGTGGCCTGGCCTCATGGCGCTCGACCCCATGGCGCTCGCCGCGCTTCTGACGGCCACCGCCGGCCCGCTCGTCGCGCTGTGGCTCATCATGGTGGTCCTGGAACAGCGCCGCGCCGCCGCGCTCATGATGCAGCGTTTCGCCGAACTCGCGAACCAGGAGCGCCGCACCCAGCAGCAGGCCGAAACGCTGGCGCGCGCGATCACCGAAATGCAGAAGCAAGCCGGCGAAGCGCTGTCGGCGGACACGCGCAAACTCGCGCTGCGGGATCTCGCCGCGAGCGCCGCCGTGCTCGCCGAGCGTCTCGGCGTGATGAAGCGCGACGTGATCGCCGCGACATGGACGCGCTTCGGCGCCGGCGATACGGCGGTTTTTGTGCAGGCTTTCCTCAACTTCGCGGGCGCGCATCCGGATATCGCCGAACGGATCGGCGAAGCGGCGGTGCGCGATCAGGCCGCGCGCGCCGCGCTCGCCGGTTTCGTGCGCCGCTACGAGCAGATCGCGGATCTCGCGCGCGGCGACAAACTCCTGCGCGCGGTCGTCGAGGACGGCGCGCTGGGGCGCGGGTACCGTTTGTTCAAACAGGCCGATGACCTCGCCGCGCTGGCGACGGCGCCGCCGCCGGCGGACGACGCGAGCGACGAACTGCGCGAGCAGCTCGACGGACTCTCGCGCCGCCTCGAACCCGCGGGAGCGGACGCGTAATGGCCGGCTGGCTGCGGTCCCTGTTCGGCGGGAAGCCGAAGCCCAAAGCCGCCGCGCCGAAGCAGAAGACGGTGCTTGCGCCGTCCGCGCGCGCCGCGCTGCTCAAGGACGCCTTGGCCGCGCACCGCGCCGGCCGCTCTCATGTCCGCGACGCGCTCGAACGCCAGCTCGACGAATACCGCGCCAAGATCCCGCGCCCGGGACGCGATCCCGAAGCCACCGAACGCATGCTCAGCCTGCAACAGGCGGAGGGGGCCCTGAAGCGCCTGATGGGCCACGATTTGAAGCGGTTCCTGGTGCTGGTGGGCATCCGCGAACTGCTGGGCGAGGCGCCACCGGCCTCTAAATCGACTCGGGTCCTAACAAAGCGTTGAAAACGCACGCTTTTCTTTGAGGGGCGGCCCGCCAGAGTCCCTTGACCCCAGGGCCCTCAACAGGTACAACGCCGGGCTTTCCGGGGGTCCCTCAGGTGGGAAACCCCGCTTTTATAAAGGATTTGAGCCATGGCACGCCGTTGTGCAGCCACCGGCCGCGGCGTTCAAAGCGGCAACAACGTCAGTCACGCCAACAACAAGACCCGTCGCCGGTTCCTGCCGAACCTGCATCAGGTCACGTTGCTCTCGGACGTGCTGCGCCAGCGCGTGCGCCTGCGCGTGTCCTCGAACGGTCTTCGCACCATCGAAAAGCGCGGCGGCATCGATGCTTTCCTGCTCTCGACGCCGGATGCGAAGCTCGAAGAGAGCGCGCTGGTGATCAAGCGCCGCATCAAGCGCGCCCAGGCCAAGATCGCCGCTTAATCGGCGTCTGAACCGCAGACGAAGAAGCCCGCTGGAAACAGCGGGCTTTTTTATTTTGGAGATCCGCGCACGGCGCCGGCGGCTTGGGCGGACGAGGGATGCGGCACCTTCGACAGCCATCCCGTGCGCAAGAGGAATCGCAAGCTCCTCAGGCGCAGGCGGGTGACCGAAACGTGGACCATCGGTCACCCTTATCTTTTCTAGCGGTTCTCGGCGAGGGCGCCGCCTTGCGCGCGCGCCACATTGCTTTTCACCGCGGCTTCGAGGGTCGCCGCGCCGGCGTCCGCGGTTTCCGAGGCGGCCACGAGACGGCCGCCCTGTTCGGTGATCCGGGTGCGCGCGCCGGCGCCGAGGGCGGCGTCGCAATAGGGCTGCGCGTCGCCGGTCTTGCCTTGCGCGAGATAGGCCAGGCACAGGTTCTGGCGGGCGATCAGGTGATTGGACGGCTGTGTCTTGCTGCGCAGGACGTCCTTGGCGAAGCGGATCGCATGGGCATGCTGGCCTTTGGACAAAGCCTCGGTGGACTGGTTCACCGCCGGCGAATTGGCCGACCAGATCAACTGGGTCTCGGCCGCCCTGGACGGGGTGGAAAGGGCGAAAAGGGCCGCTCCGGCGACAACCGCGACAAAGGTGAGCCTAAAAAATGCCTCTTTTTGCATGACTTATCTCCTGGCGAAGAACTCCTGAAGCTCCCGCTTCAGACGCCGGGGAAAATAGGCTATAAAATCGTGAATACCATTCCTTAAAATGGAATAAGAGCGGTAAATATCATGAATAACCTAGACTGGAGCATTCTCCGGGATTTCATCGCCGTGGCCGAGACGGGAAGCCTGTCCCAAGCCGCGCGGAGGTTGCGTTTGTCGCAGCCGACGTTGTCTCGCCGGATCGCCGCTCTTGAGGAACAGCTCAAGGCGCAACTCTTCCAGCGCACGCCGCGCGGCCTGCTTCTCACCGACGCGGGCGAGCAGGTGCTCGCCGGCGCGCGCCGTGTGGAAGAGGAAGCCCTGGCCATCGAGCGCCAGGCCGAGGCCGCGCATCAGACTCTCACGGGCACGGTGCGCATCTCGGTGACCGAGGGACTGGGGTCCTTGTGGCTGCCGCGCAAGCTCGCCGCGTTCCACGCGTCCTATCCGGGCGTGTGCGTCGAAGTGCTGGTCGACAACCGCACCGTCAACCTGATCCGCCGCGAAGCCGACATCGCCATCCGCATGTTCCGGCCCGAGCAGCCCGACCTCATCGCCAAGAAGGCCGGCGATCTCGTGATGGGGCTTTACGCCTCGCACGGCTATCTCGACCGCCACGGCCGCCCGACCAAGCCGAGCGATTTGCAGGATCACTATCACGTCGGTTTCGACGAAAGCATGAGCACGCATCCCGGCGTGCAGAAGCTCGAACGCAACTTCGTGCCCGAGCGTATCGTGCACCGCTCGTCCAGCTTCGTCGGCCAGCTTTCCGCGACGCTCGCGGGGATCGGCATCGGCGCGCACGACTGCGTGCTGGCGGACGCCGAGCCGACGCTCGAACGCCTTCTGCCGGACGTCTTCAGGCACGAGATGGAAATCTGGCTGGTGACGCATGCGGACTTGCGCCGCAGCGCGCGGATCCGCGCCGTGTTCGACTTCCTGAGCGATGTCATCGCGGCGGACCGCACGACGCTGACCGGCCGCCCGCCGGCCTTGGGGAACGCGGCGTAGCCGCGCCTAAAACACCGACGGCGCGCCCATCCGGCCGCGGCGGCTCCAGGCGTCTTCTTCGAACAGGTCGGTGAGTTGGCTCATCACGGCGCCGCCGAGTTCGTCGGCGTCCATGAGGGTGACGGCGCGGCGGTAATAGCGCGTCACGTCGTGACCGATGCCGATGGCCAGCAGCTGGATGTCCGACTCGTTCTCGATGTAGGAGATCACCTCGCGCAGGTGATGTTCGAGGTAATTGCCCGGGTTCACGGACAAGGTCGAATCGTCCACCGGCGCGCCGTCCGAGATCACCATCAGAATGCGGCGCTGTTCCGGGCGCGTGGCCAGGCGGTTGTGCGCCCAGGCAAGCGCTTCGCCGTCGATGTTTTCCTTGAGGATGCCTTCGCGCAGCATCAGGCCGAGGTTGCGGCGCGCGCGGCGCCACGGCGTATCGGCGGCCTTGTAGACGATGTGGCGCAGGTCGTTGAGGCGGCCCGGGTTGCCGGGCTTGCCGGTGTCGTTCCACAGGCGGCGCGACTGGCCGCCTTTCCACTGGCTGGTGGTGAAGCCGAGGATCTCGACCTTCACCGCGCAGCGCTCCAGGGTGCGCGCGAGGATATCGGCCGTCATCGCCGCGATGGTGATGGGCCGGCCGCGCATCGAGCCGGAATTGTC
>JAYSFT010000206.1:0-5100 GCA_041913245.1 Rhodospirillaceae bacterium
GCGCGTCGTCCTGCACGAAGGCGCGCACGCGCATCAGGCCGTGCAGCGCGCCCGAAGGCTCGTTGCGATGGCAGCAGCCGAACTCGGCGATACGAAGCGGCAGGTCGCGGTAGCTCTTGATGCCCTGATTGAAGATCTGCACATGGCCCGGGCAGTTCATCGGTTTCACGGCCAGCACGCGTTCTTCCGACTCCGAGGTGAACATCGCGTCGCGGAACTTGTCCCAGTGGCCGGACTTCTCCCACAGCACCTTGTCCATCAGCAGCGGCGTGTTCACTTCCACGTAGCCGGCCTTTTCCAGGCGGCCGCGGATGTAGTTCTGCAGCGTGCGGTACAGCGTCCAGCCCTTAGGGTGCCAGAACACGGCGCCTTGCGCTTCTTCCTGAAGGTGGAACAGGTCGAGTTCCTTGCCGAGGCGGCGGTGGTCGCGCTTTTCCGCCTCTTCGATCATCGTCAGATAGTCTTTGAGCTGCTTCTCGTCGCCCCAGGCGGTGCCGTAAATACGCTGCAGCATGGCGTTCTTGGCGTCGCCGCGCCAATAAGCGCCGGCGAGTTTGGTGAGTTTGAACGCCTTGCCCAGCTTGCCCGTCGACGGAAGATGCGGCCCGCGGCACAGGTCTTTCCACTGGCCCTGGCGATAGACGCTGATGGTCTCGCCGGCCGGGAAGTTCTCGATCAGCTCGGCCTTATACTTCTCGCCGATCTCCTTGAAGTGGGCCACCGCCTGATCGCGATCCCACTCTTCACGCATGATCGGCTCGTCGCGGTCCACGATCTCGCGCATGCGCGCTTCGATCTTCTCTAAGTCCGCTGGCGTGAAGGGCTCATCGCGGGCGAAGTCGTAATAGAAACCGTTCTCGATGGCGGGGCCGATGGTGACTTGCGTCTTCGGGTACAGTTCCTGCACCGCTTCGGCCATGACGTGGGCCGCGTCGTGGCGCAGAAGCTCCAGCGCATCCGGATCCTTCTTGGTGACGATGGCGACCTTGGTGTCGCAGTCGAGCAGCGTGTTCAGGTCCTTCATCTCCCCGTCAATACGCAGGGCGAGGGCGGCCTTGGCGAGGCCGGGACCGATATCGGCGGCGAGTTCCGCGCCGGTGATGGGCTTCGGATAGGTCCGGACGCTGCCGTCCGGAAGGGTAATGGCGACCATGGGGCCTTGAATTTTAAAGGTTTAGCGTGAATTTGGGGCCGGAATTTAGAGGAAACGGCCCCGGATTTATAGGCCGATTTACAGGCGTTTTAACGCCGCGAGAACTTCCGAGCCCGGGATGCCGCCCAGGTGCGGCCGCCGCAGGATCGTGACCCGTGAGCCGCGTTGTCCCACCAGGGCCGGGTCGGAGCTTTCGCCGTACAAAATCACGCTTCTGCAACCAGCCCCGGCCGCCAGGTGCATCAGTCCGTTATCCGCGCCCACCGCCCCGGTGGCCGCCCAGGCCAGGAACACCAGTTCGTTGAGGCTGGCCTTGCCCACCAGGTCGACGAGGCCGGGGCAGGCGGTCTTCAGGGGGGAGAGGTCCTCCGAGGCCGACAATCCCACCGCAACCAGCACGCGCCCCTCGGCGGCGGCCAGGCGCGCGAACTCGCCAAGGCGCGGCCACGGCCCGTTCGGGCCTGGTTCGACGGCCACCAGCAGATAAGGCTCGTTCATGCGGAACGGCACGTTGAAGGCCTCCACGCGCCGCGCGACCCAGGACAGATCGGTGGCCGGGATCACCGGGATCCCGGCGTGACGCAGTTGATGAGCCCACTGGTCGCGCACATGCATCTGCGCGCGGTGCGGATCGGTCCAGGCGAGGAATGTGCCTGGAATGACCCCGCACCAAGCGAGGCAGCTCCGCGCCGCGGACAGCGCGCGCCGTCCGTACAGCAGCCAGAACAGATGTTTCGAATGGCGGTTTGCGTCGAGGTCATAGACGCGGGCCCAGTCCCTCGAACGCAGCCGCGTGCGCAGCGCGCGCCAGCGTTTCAGGCTGTGCGAGCGCAGGGTGTCGTCCGCCCACACGTCGTCGGCGTAAGGCGATGTGCGCAGGAACGCGGTGTATTCGGCGCGGGCGAGGATGATGACTTCGGCGGTCGCGTGCGCCGCCTTGATCGCCGCGAGGGCGCCGAGGGCCGGGACGATCCGCTCGAGGCCCGCGGTCATGACGACGAGAATGCTCTCCGGCGTCATGAGGCCAGGGCCGCGATCAGCAAAAAGTGGAAGCCGGCTTTTGCGCCCGATCGCGGCCTATCTAAAATAAGCCGGAGCTTCATCCGATCCTCTCGGATCGGTGAAGCTCCGGCTTGGCAAGAACCTCTTCATAGACCGCGAGGGTCTTGGCGCACATCTCGTCCTTTTTGAACAATGCGCGCGCGCGCTCGGAGGCGCGTTTTGCGAGGGACGCGCGATCGTCGCGCGACAGCGACAGCGCGCGCTCCAGGGCGTCCGCCAACGACACCGGATCGCTCGCGGTGAACATCCAGCCCGTCACGCCCGGCTCGATGATCTCCGCCGTGGGGCCGTGCGAGCAGGCCACCACCGGGCGGCCCATGGCCTGGGCTTCCGCGATCACGCGTCCGAACGCCTCGGGCCGCGTCGAGGCGACCACCACCACATCGGTCACCATGTAGGCGGCCGGCATGTCGTTGCAGTCCTGGATCACCTGCACATGGCCGTCGACGCGGCGCGTCGCCGCATGGCTCATGATGCGGTCCGCGAAGCCCGGCGCGCCTTGGCCCACCATCAGGCAGCGCACATCGAGCGTGCCGCCGCGCCGGCGTTTGAGTTCGGCGAGCGCGTCGATCAGTACGTCGTGGCCTTTGAGCGCCGTCAGGCGCCCCGGCAGCATGATCACCTGGCCGGCCTCCTGCAGCCGCCACTTCTGCGCCACCTGGATGAGGCGCGTCGAGGTCACGTTCTTTTCATCGTAACCCACCGTATCGATGCCGCGGTGGATGACGCGGATGCGTTCGCTGGGGACCTTGTAGTTTTCCATGACATGTTCGCGCACGAAATTCGAAACCGCGATCACGATTTCCCCATCCGCCATGACGCGGTTGTAGAACTTCTTCAACCCGAACGGGCCCAGGCTGTAGATGCCGTGGAAGGTCGTCACGAACGGCACGCCGGTCTCCTTCGCCGCCTCGCGCGCGCTCCAGCCGGGCGCGCGTGAGCGCGCATGCACCAGCGAAACCTTCTCGGCGCGGATGACCTCTTTGATGCGCGCGACATTCTCCTTCACGCGCTTCGGGTTCTTGGTGTTCAGCGGCAGCGCGATATGTTCCGCGCCCGAGCGGTCCAACTCGCGCACCAGCGGGCCGCCCTCGGACGCCACCAGCGCGCGCCAGCCCGCGCGCACCAGGGCCGCGGCGACGTCGATGGTGCCGCGCTCGACTCCGCCGCTGACAAGGCTCGGCAGGACCTGCAGCACGGTCCTTTTCGATTGTGAAACGTCGCTCATTCTCTGTGTGGTCTCTCTCGGCCCGCCGGTCCCCGTCGCGGTTCTACAATTCTTGTAGCCGCATTTGCCGGCGTCACGATCATAAGTAGAAAGCAGTCTAGTCTATTCGAAACTGAATAGGAAAAATCTCGCGCGCGTGATAGACAAAAAGTGGGCTGATTTCTGGGGCAATACGTGACTGCGGCGTTGGAATTCCGGCGCTCCGACGGAGCGTCGATCGTTTACGAGCGCCAAGACGCGCGCGATCCCCAAGAGCCCACGGTCGTCTTTCTGCACGGGCTTCGGTCCGACAAGGGCGGCACCAAAGCCGAAGCGCTGACGCGCCACGCGCAGAGCCGCGGTTATGGTCTGCTGCGCTTCGATATGTTCGGCCACGGGGCAAGCAGTGGCCGGTTTGAAGACGGCGGCATTTCGCGCTGGGTCGAAGATGCCGTCGCCGTACTCGATGAACTGACAAGGGGACCGCTGGTCCTGGTCGGCTCGAGTATGGGCGGATGGGTCATGGTGAAAACCGCCCTGGCGCGTCCGAAGCGTGTGAATGGGCTGGTGGGAATCGCGGTGGCCCCGGATTTTACCGAGGACCTCATGTGGGCCGGCTTCGACGCCGTGCAGCGCGATGCGCTGATGACGGCGGGCGTGGTCCAGCTTCCCAGCGAATATGACGATGGTCCGTACCGGATCTCGCGCCACCTGATCGAAGACGGCCGCAGGAACCTCGTTCTGCGGGACGCGGTGGATATCGCCTGTCCGGTGCGCTTGATCCACGGGCAGAAGGATACGGCGGTGCCGTGGGAAACCTCGCTCCGCCTGGCCGAACGAATCACGGGGGACGACGTCGCTGTGCATCTTGTGAAGGATGGCGATCACCGCCTCTCCCGCCCACGGGACCTGGAACGCCTGTGCGGCTTCGTCGAAGAGTTGGTTGGGAAAGGATAAGCGCGATGCGCGGGACTTTTGTGATTGCGGCGGCGATGACGCTTCTGGCCGCTCCGGCGGTGGCGGCGACGGGCAACGCGGCCTCGGCGCCCGCGCAATCCCTCTCGCCGACGCCGAACCCCGAAAATCCCTCGCACACCTATGAAGTCTGCCTGATGACCGCCAAGAACGAGCCCGAGAAAGGCTTCGAGATGGCCGGCAAGTGGCTCACCCTCGGCGGCGGCGCGCCGGCCAAACACTGTGAAGCCATCGCGCTGATCGGAATGAAGGAATACAGCGAGGCCGCCGCGCGCCTCGAAGCGCTCGCGGGCCTCAATGAAGAGGAGTCGGTGAAGGCTGGCGTGCTCTCGCAAGCCGGTCAGGCCTGGCTCCTGCAGGGTGATCTGACTCGCGCGCTCGACGCCCAGACCAAGGCGCTCGAGGCCATGCCGGTGAAGAACCATCAGCACGCCTACATCCTGGTCGACCGCGCCGCGACCTATGCCGATGCCGGCAAATATGTCGAAGCCGTGCACGACCTCGACGCCTCGCTCGCCATCGACGCGCAGAATTCCGACGCTTTGGCTTTTCGTGCAAGCGCGCGCCGTCACCTCAATGAAGTCGATGTCGCGCTCATCGACGCCGAACAGGCGGTGGCGATGGATCCGCACAATGTCATCGGCCTTCTGGAGCGCGGGATCATTTACAAGCTGAAGAAGCGCGACAACGACGCCCGCCAGGA
>JAYSFT010000207.1:0-5063 GCA_041913245.1 Rhodospirillaceae bacterium
CGGTGAGAGGGCCGATCTCCTCCTTCCTGATCGAGGGCGGAATTACGTCGAGCGCGACCACGCCGCTCGCTCCCGCCCTCACGGATTGCACAAGAACCGTCGGCGGCGCCGCCGACGGACGCACGGCGAGTTCGTTCTGCACCGTGGTCTGTAACAGTTCCACGTAACTCTGCGCCGCCACCATGGACAGCGACAGCTGTGTCTGCACCGTCTCCAGCGCGGCCAGCCTTTCCTCGTGCAATTCATCGCGCGCCGAGTCCAGCTTGGTCGCCAGGAACCAGCCGGCCGCGCTCAAGGCCGCCGCATAGAAGGCAAGCAGTCCAACGCGTCTGATCCAACCGGTCACGAAAAGTCCCCTGATATCCCCGGGGCCATCGTAAGGAACTGAAACGGTCTTCTCTACTTTTTTGAAAGCGGGCCCCGTTATTTTATCCCTCTCCCCTGAAAGGGGAGCGGTCGGGCGAGGGGTCGTTTTCACACCGACGGTCGGCAATGTAGGGCGTTTACGTGATGAACGCCCGGCGAATGCCACATCGGCATAGCCGGGACTTTTTGTTGGGTGCGCGCCGCCGCGTTTCGCCGTAGTGTCCCTCCCGGCAAAAAAAAAGAGGAGGACCCATGGCCAGCGCAACCCGTGCAACACCCGTCGTTCACACCAAATGGAAAGATGTCCGCGAAGACGACATGCGCATGGGGATCAAGCGCCGCTTCGTGCATTCGAACGACGCCATGGTCGCGCAGATCACGCTGCCCAAGGGGTCCATCGTTCCCGCGCACCGGCACGACAACGAGCAATATACCTACGTCCTGACCGGCGCGCTCGCGTTCACGTTCTACGACGAGCAGGACGAGGAGATCGTCGTGCGCGCGGGCGAGATCGTTCTCATCCCCAGCGGCGTGCTCCACAGCGCCGTCGCGGTCGAGGATTGCTTCGAACTAGACATCTTCACCCCGCCGCGCGCCGACTGGATCGACGGCAGCGACACCTATTTGAGGAAGTAACTCCCATCCCAGCCGTCATCCTTGCCGCCCTCGGGCCGCGAGGATCCTGGGTTTTTATCTCGCCCGCCCCATCGCATGGCCCTTGAGCAGGGCGTACAGCATCGCGTGGGTCGGCGTCGGGATGGCGAACTTCCGGCCCAGTTCCACGACCTTGCCGCCCAGCCACGGCAGTTCCATGCGGTTGCCGCGTTCCAGGTCCAGGAGCATCGACGGTTTGATCTCCGGCGGTGCGGTGCGCAGGAAGGCCAGCACGGGTTCGATGGCGTCCGGCGGCAAGTTCACGCCGCTCGCCCGGCCCACGGCGATCACTTCCTCGTAAGCCGCCGTGAACACCGCGACCATATCCGGGTCGGCGCGCAAGGGGCCGAGGGATTGACGCGCCGCCGACATGACGGATGCATTGGACGCCAGCATGATGAACTTCATCCACAATTCTTTGCGGATGTCTTCGCTCAACTTCGCATCGAAGCCCGCCTTGTGGCACAGCGCCAGGAACCGCTCGGCGCGCGCGCTGCTGGGCTTGTCGAATTCGCCGAACACCATGCGCATGGTCGTGCCGACCTGCGTGAGCACGCCGGGGCTGGTGATCGAGGCGCTGATCTGCGCCACGCCGCCCAGCACATTGTCCTTGCCGAAGATCGGCGACAGACGTTCCGCGGCATCGACGCCGTTCTGCAGCGGGATCACGGCGGTATCGGGTCCGACGACGGATTTGACCTCGTGGGCGCTCTTTTCCAGGTCCCACAGTTTGACGCAGTAGAGCATCACGTCGGCCACGCCGGCGCTTGAGGGATCGTCGGTGGTCAGGGTCGGGAACAGGTGCGCCTCGCCGCGCCCGCCCTGGATGCGAAGGCCGTTCTCCTTCATCGCCGCGAGATGTTTTCCGCGCGCGATGAACGTGACGTCGGCGCCCGCCTTCGCGAGCGCGAGGCCGAATGCTCCGCCGACTCCCCCGGCCCCGACCACGACGATTTTCATGGAATGCCCCCACCAGTGTGAGCGGCGAGGTTCGGAAAAGCGGCGTGCGATGTCAATTTAATGTCCCGCATGGCTGGTCTTGCGTTTGCGGGGGAGACGCGAAAGAAGACTTCAGTCGATCCGCTTTTTCTCCAGCGACCACGCCGAGACCGTGCACAGCATGCAGTCCGCGCCGGCGAACCACTTCGCGCCGTCCGGCGATCCGCGCAGTTTCCACGCCAGCCACGCGTTGATGACGCGTCCGAACGCGCCGCCCTTTTCGTCGAACAGCGTGCCGTTGTGGCCGACGTCCAGTTCCACCTTCATCACCGGCACATGGGCGATCGCGGCGACGTCCTGCGCGACCATCGCGCGCGCGCGGTCCGACGGCCCGCCCGCGAAATACAGCATCGGCCCATGGAGTCTGGCCAGGACCTCGGGCGGCGAACCGCCGGCGCTCACGATGATCGAGGTCTTCACGCGCGGGTCCCCCGACACGGTCAGCGCCTGCCGTCCGCCGCAGGAATGGCCCATCACCGCCACCAGCGCGGTGTCCAGCTTGCCCTGATGCTTGCCGCCGGGCCGCGCGTTCTCCGAAATCGCCCAATCGATCGCCTCGGTGAGCTGCGCGGCGGTGGTGGAGTTGTCGAGGTCCGGCGGCTGGATGGCGCCGTTCGCGATCACGAGGTAGCCGCGGGATGCGACTTCGCTCAAAAGGTCCTGATAGTTGCTGCCGTCGTTGAGGCATCCGCCGTTCCCATAGGCCACGATGCCCAGCGGCGCCTTGGTTTCGCGCGGATAATAAAGGGTGTGCAGCGGCAGGCCCGGGTCCATCTCCATGACGACGGCGGGATCACCGCGGTCTTGCGCCGGCGCCGCGCCGGTCAGGAAAAGCGCCGTCAAGAAGATCGCGGATTTCATGAGCCCCCACGCCGGTTTCGCGCATCCTAACCGCTCTGCCCTCAGACAGAAACCTCGCCGAGGGTACGGCGAGGTTTCATTTGCGGACGATACGTCCTGTGCACTGTGTGCATATGTGCGGCCGGTGAGGCCGCCTGGATTCGCATATCTTTCGTCGAAGCGTATGCGTGTAAGCGTATGCGTGTCAGAAAGACTGCGGATGCTGCGGTTCAATCATGTTGTTTGGACATCCTCCTCTTGCTGCGGTCATCCGCGGGATGACCTCCGGTCCCGCGCCAGGATTTCCGAGAGACGGCGAGGCGCGGAAGGACCACCGTCGAACCGTCCTCCGAAGCTTTAAAGCTTCGCTCCGTCGCCGGGACAGGTCGAAGGCTGCGCCCATTGACGGGAACGGTCAATGGCGTTCATGTGGTGATTCGCGCGCGACGGACTTGCCGGCGCGAATCACACGAATCCCACGTCCCCCGCCCAGGTGTCTGCGCGAGGATGAGACTCTTTTCTCCGCCCTCTTTCGCCGCGGCGTTACGCGAGACTGCGCGTCTGCCGCAGCCGCCAGATTTCCCAGCCGGCCGAGATGACGAGCAGTTCGCCGAGGAATAGATGCACGTACATCGCCGATAGGGCCTGGGTGAAATCCAGCACCAGCGGCGCGATCATGATCCACACGCCGATGGCGATGTCCTGCCACTCTTCCCACTCTTTCAGCGCCAACAGCGCGCATACGGCGATGACCGTCACGGCCGCGCCGGAAAGCCACGCGTTTCTGGAGGCTTCGGGAAGGTCGGTGAAGTGCAGCGCCCAGGGTGACAGGAAAAGCGCGATCCCAATCACGAGATTGAACCAATCGGGCAGGCGGGGAATGTCGAGAAGCTTACGCATGACGCCCTCCACATTTGTTGCGTTCAAGTATACGCCTCTCGCGCCGCTGCTGCGAACGCGAGAAAGCTTTCGCGCTGCACACCTTCCCAAGTTGCATATCTTCGAAAGTCTTATGAGCGCCGCGCACGGCTCCTGTTTTGGACTCCGGCGCGCGCGCGGGCGTATAATTTTCGCCCCGATGAGTATGGAGGCATCACTCACGCGTCACGACTGACAAGGAGGTCAAATGAAAGCGTTAGCGCTCTCGCTTCTCCTTTCGAGTGTTCTCATCGCGCAGCCGACTCGGCTCGCGCACGGTGCGGAACCTGCGAACAAGGAACATCCCGGCGACGTCGCCCTGTCTCAGCAATCGGACGGCGCCTGGCAATACCGGTCGTTCCCACAGCTCACGCGCCTGTACATTTCGGAAAAGGACCGCCGCGGCGCCTCGGCCTGCGACGACAAATGCGCGCTCGCCTGGCCGCCGCTGTTCGCGACCGAGAATAACAAGTCGGGCGAGAGGGTCGGCCTCTGGAGCGTCATCCAACGCCCCGACGGCAAACAACAGTGGGCCTACAAGGGCCAGCCCGTCTATCAGCGCTACCACGACATGCCGATAGACCCGGCCGCGAAAGACGTCGACGGCTTCAAGCCGCTGCAGCCGTAGCTGGACGCCGGACGTTCGGTTTCATCCTCTCCTCTGAAAGCCGGAGGAGGAGGAGGCGCGGCTTGTGTTGCAAGTCCGCGCCTCTCCGTCCTGTCAGCGGGACAGCGCTTTCGAGATCTCGTCTTTGATGTGGAGCCGCTTTTTCCGCAAGTCGCTCTCGGCCGACGAGCTGATGGGCGCGATCCGGGTTTCCGCGCGGTGAATCTCGTCATTTACTTCATCGTACGCCGACAGCAGTTTCGCGAAATGCGCGTCGGAGATTTTTAAATTGTGGATGGCGTCCGTTTGGCCCGGGAATTCTTCCGCAAGAGTATGTGGCGTGTTCGACATAACTGCTCCAGTCTATTTAATGATTATATGATCGCGCGGGTTGACGGTTGTTTGGGGGCCTAGGGCGCTTCCCGTACGACGCGCAGTCCCATGCCGCTCACGCTGTTGTTCGGCCCGTCCTTGAACCGATAGGCCGAGCGCGCGACTTCAGGGATGTCGTACCAGGATCCGCCGCGGCTGACACGGTCGCAAGAGGCGTGATCCGGCGGCGCGGCGCCGTCGCGGGGCGTGTCCGCATAGGTTTCGCGAAAGCAGTCTTCCACCCATTCCCAGACGTTGCCGTGGACGTCGTGCAGGCCGAACTTGTTGGCGGGCTTTTCGCCGACGA
>JAYSFT010000208.1:0-5053 GCA_041913245.1 Rhodospirillaceae bacterium
ACATGATGATCATCAACGGCCGCAACGTGTGGCCGCAGGATATCGAATGGACCGTTGAACACATTGACGGTCTGCGGTCCGGCGACAGCGCCGCGATCATCCTGCCGAACGCCGACGGCAGCGACCGGCCGACGGTATTGGTTCAGTGCCGCGCCTCCAGCATCGAGGATCGCCAAAAATTGCACGTCGACGTGCGCGCGAAGGTGCAGGAGGCGGTCGGCATCCTATGCGACGTCGTGCTTGTGCCTGCGCGCAGTCTGCCGAAGACGACGTCGGGCAAGCTCGCGCGCGGCCGCGCGAAGAAGATGTTCGAAGCCGGCGAAATTCCCCCCATCGACATGAGTGCGCCCGTTGCCTCGTGATCAGCACACCGCGGGACCCGTCGTCGCGGTGACGGGTGCGACCGGCTTCATCGGCCGGCATGTGGTGAGAGCGCTGATCGAGGAAGGTTACACGGTGCGCGCGCTCGCGCGCCGGCTTCCGAAGCCCGAACAATTCGAAGACGACGGCATCTCGTGGGTGCTGGGATCGCTGAGCGACGATGCGGCGCTGAAGTCGCTGGTGAAAGGCGCCGCCGGGATCGTGCACGGCGCCGGCGCGATCCGCGCGGCCAGCCGCGATGAATTTTTCGCCGTCAACGCCGATGCGACGCGCCGTCTCGCTGAAATCGCTTCGCATGAAAGCGCCCCGCCGCGTTTCGTGCATCTCTCGTCGCTGGCCGCGCGCGAGCCGCGCCTCTCGCCCTACGCCGCCAGCAAGCGCGCGGGCGAGCAAGCGCTGCGCGGTTTCGCGGACAGGCTCCCGACGGTCATCTTGCGTCCGCCCGCGGTTTACGGGCCGGGCGACCTCGAGACCTTGCGCATCTTCCGGATGGCCGCGCGCGGTTTCGTGCTGCGGCCGATGATCGACCGGGCCCGGACCTCGCTGGTCCACGGGGCCGACGTGGCCGGCGCGGTCGTCGCCGCCCTCGACGTCGAGACCTTGCCTCGTGCGCCGGTCGAATTCGACGACGGCCGGGCCGGGGGCTACACCTGGGAAGAGATCGCCCAGGCCGCCGGCCGGGCCCTCAGCACCACCCCCCGGCTCATTGCCGTTCCGGCCCCCTTTCTTTACGCCGCCGGGGCGGTCGCCAGCCTGACTTCCAGCGTCGTCGGCCGGGCTTCGGTGCTGTCCTGGAGCAAGGTGCCCGAACTCCTCCATCCAGACTGGGCTGCGGAACCCACGGAACTTCCAGGATATAATCCAGAGTGGAATATCGATCTTGGGTTTAGGGATGCGGTCAGCTGGTACGCCTCACGGGGGCTGTTAACAAAGTAACGGCTAGATTGATTTGTCACGGAGCCCTTGTTCCCGCACAACTTTTCGCAACTGCGAAGGTTTTTTGAAAAAGACGCTCACGGGATCATTTCTTTTGGAAATGCGACCAGACCAAAAGTCTTAAGAGCGCTGGGAAACAATGGTCATGAACGCCTCTGCCGAGCCATCGCCCGACACCCTGGCGACCCTGGTGAAGATCCTGGCGGGCTTCAATAAGACCGGGACCGAGCTAAAGCCTGAAACGCGATTTACCGAGGACCTGAACTTCGACTCGCTGGTCGTCATGGAATTCGTCGCGGTCGTGGAGGACGACTTCGACATCTCGGTGCCGCTCAACATCCTGCCGGATGTGGCCACCGTGAAAGACCTGGCGCTGGCGATCGATAAGATTCTCAAAGACGACGGACGTTGAAACGTTCGCGTCGGTTCGATTGTAAAGGGGACGTACATGGCTGACTTGTTTGACCGCTGGGCGCCTTTGATGGCACAGCGCGACGCGCTCTTCGGCGACGGCATCAATCCGTTCAACGTCGTGATGGACGAAGTTCTGTCGCAGACCGAAGCGATGATCGGCGACCGCCGCACCATTCTGGTGGGCACCAATAATTACCTCGGCCTCACCTTCCAGCCGGAAGCGCTGAAGGCCGCGCACGACGCGCTCGACGCGTGCGGCACCGGCACCACCGGCAGCCGCATGGCGAACGGCACGTACTACGGCCACAAGGACCTCGAAGCCGCGCTCTGCGATTTCTTCCAGAAGAAGCATGCGATGGTGTTCTCCACCGGCTTCCTCGCGAACATGGGCATACTGTCGACGCTGATGGGCCCCGAAGACTTCATCCTGATGGATGCCGACTGCCACGCCTCGATCTACGACGGCGTGCGCGGCTCCAGCGCGCAAGTCATCCGCTTCAAGCACAACGACGCCGCCGATCTCGACAAGCGTTTGGCGCGTCTTGCCGACAAGCCGGGCAACAAGCTGATCGTCGTCGAAGGCATCTACTCGATGCTCGGCGATAAGGCGCCGATGGCCGAATTCGCAGCGGTGAAGCGCAAGTACGAAAACGTCTATCTGCTCTCCGACGAAGCGCACTCCATGGGCGTGTGCGGCCGTTACGGCCGCGGCGTGCCGGAAGAAGCGGGCGTGGAAGACGACGTCGATTTCATCGTCGGCACGTTCTCCAAGTCGGTGGGCACGGTCGGCGGTTTCTGCGTCTCGAACCACCCGAAATTCGACACGCTGCGCCTCGTCACGCGCGCCTACATCTTCACCGCCTCGCTGCCGCCATCGGTGGTGGCGTCGGCGACCGTCAACCTCGAGATCATCAAGAACGGCGGCGTGCTGCGTAAGCGCATCGAACGCAACTCCGAACAACTGCACAGCGGCCTGTCGGCGCTCGGCCTCAAGATCGCCTCCGACGTCAGCCCCGTTGTCGCCGTCGTGGCGCCGGATCCCGTGACGGCCATCGCCTTCTGGCGCGGCCTGATCGAAGCGGGCGTGTATGTGAACCTCGCGCTGCCGCCGGCGACGCCGTTCGGCTATTGCCTGCTGCGCGCCAGCATCTGCGCCGCGCACACCGAGGAGCAGCTCGACCGCGTCATCGGCATCTTCGCGGAAGTCGCGACGAAGCTTGGCCTGATCGATACGGATACGCAGAAAGTCGCCGCGCGCGCCTAGTTCAGGCCGCCACGCTTTCTGACTTTAAAGAAGAGGCGGACACCCGTGAGCAGCGGGGTCCGCTTTTCTTTTTCCGTCAGTTCGATTTTCACGCCCGAATGCCGCTCGATCTTCGCGACGGCATAGTCGAGGCCGCCGCTGAAGGTGAACGCGGCCTTGACGAGGCGCGCGGCGTTCAGCGTCTTTCCCGCCAGGCGGCGCAGCCGCCATGTCGCCAGCGCGCGGTCGCGTGTTTTTTCATCGCCCGGCGCGGGATAAAGGCCCGTTTCGGCGCCGTGCCAGGTTCCGAACAGCGCCGCCGTCACGGCTTCATAGCGCGCGAGATCGCGGTCGATCAGCTCGACGCTCTTGCCCGCGCTCTCGGGCCGCAGCTCGGCGGCGTAAGTTTCCTTGAACGCCCGCACCCACAGATCGCGCGCGGAGAAGGGCGCGGTGAACAGGGCTGACGCGCGCACGGCTGTCGTCGTCACGGCTTCGCCAAGGGCGGCGATCATGCGCCGCTCGATCTCGGCATTGCGCGCGTAAAGGACCGCGGCGGGTTGCGCGAAGCGCGCCCACAGGGCCGAGGTGAAGGCGTCGGGGCCGGTGCCGCGCAGGAATTGATCGACTCTCAGTACCGCGACCTTGGCCCGCAGTTTACGGTCTTCGTAGGCCATCTCGTGATAGTAGACGTTCGGCGGCAGCAGCCGCGCGCCCGCCGCGCTGACCGGGTTCTTGAGCGCGGCTCCCAGGCGGTCGACGATCACATAGAAATCGAGGATCAGGCCCGCATCCGTCTGCGCGCGCAGGCACGATCCGTAGAAGATCACCGCCGCCGTCGCATCGCCGTAACGGGCGCGCAGCTCGTCCGCGAAGGCCCGCGCGGCCGGAAAAACGGGCCTGGCGGACTCCGCGGCAATGATGTCGATCAGCGCGCTCATCTCGGCAGTTGGATGAACTTGAGGGTGTCGCGCGAGTCCAGGATCAACTCGCGCTCCGCGCTGGCCTCGTACATTTCCCCGTCGATGGTGTAGGCGCCCGTGAATGTCAGGCACAAATCGCGGGCCCGGCCCACATTGCGGCCTTTGCCCGGCCGCAGCTTGCGCCGTATGACATCGGGCAGGGCGCGCAGGATGGCCATCGGCTTGTGGTCCACGCTGACATACATCAGCGGGCCGTCGCCCGCCCCGGCCGGCGGTTCGGGCCGCAGTCCCAGAATGAGCTGGTCGAGGGTGGTCGCCGCGAAGACGAAGAACTTCGCGCCGGGAAGCTGTTTTTCATTTTGCCGCAGCACGATCGGCTTCGCGTCGTTGGTCGCGGTCAGGCTGCGCCACAGCAGCAGCGAGATCGCCGCGCTGTGGCTCGCCGCGTTCGGCATCTTCAGGGGATAGATGTGCTGCCGGCAGAACAGGATGCCTTCGACGATATCGGCCGCCCCGAAGAAGGCGCCATAACGCGGCTGGGCGTCCCCGTCCCGCACGCTCATGACCGCGCGTGTCCGCGCGTGGGCCTCGAGGGTGCCCGCGCGGTGATGGGCGAGGACCGCCTTGAGCGCCGCGGCGGGATCGCCTGACAGGCTCCAGGCCGCCGCGGTCATATTTGTCTTTCCGCCCGGTAGAAGCGCGACCGCCGGCGCCTCGCGGTAGGGGCTTGCGTTCAGAAGGGCCCCGAAGATCAGCCCGGCCGTCCCGTCGCCGCCGTTGACGACGATCGCGCGCGCGCCTGCGTTCGCGCACTGGCGGACGGTGTCCTCGATCCGGGCGATATCCTCGATCGCGACATGCAAGACGCCCGGTTCGCCCGCCAGCAGCGGGTCGATCCACTTTTCGGCACGCCGGTTGTGCGTGCTCAGGCGGTTGGTGATGACGGCAAGAGTCACGGGTTCCGATCGTCGTGGAAAATGAACTGCACGCTTTGCGCCTTCACGACGACCGCCACGGCGGGGGTATTCCGGAGGGCGTCGTCGAGGGCGCAAATTAGTTATTTGATTGAAAAAAGTCGATATTTTATACTTATTAACGCCCTTTCGTTCGGCCGAGTGGCCGGCATTCGCACTGGCCCCGCGGCTATGAAAGCCAT
>JAYSFT010000209.1:0-5003 GCA_041913245.1 Rhodospirillaceae bacterium
ACATCGGCCTGATGAAGGCGGTCGACAAGTTCGAATACCGCCGCGGCTACAAGTTTTCGACCTATGCGACGTGGTGGATTCGCCAGGCGATCACGCGTTCGATCGCCGACCAGGCGCGCACGATCCGCATTCCCGTGCACATGATCGAAACCATCAACAAGCTGGTGCGCACCAGCCGCCAGATGCTGCACGAAATCGGCCGCGAGCCGACGCCGGAAGAATTGGCGGAAAAGCTGCAGATGCCGCTGGAGAAGGTGCGCAAGGTTCTAAAGATCGCGAAGGAACCGATCTCCCTCGAAACGCCGATCGGCGACGAGGAAGACAGCCACCTCGGCGACTTCATCGAAGACAAGAACGCGGTGCAGCCGCTCGACGCCGCCATCCACGGCAACCTGCGTGAAACCACGACCCGCGTGCTGGCGAGCCTCACGGCGCGCGAGGAGCGCGTGCTGCGCATGCGTTTCGGCATCGGCATGAACACCGACCACACGCTGGAAGAAGTCGGCCAACAGTTCTCGGTCACGCGCGAACGAATACGCCAGATCGAAGCCAAGGCCTTGCGTAAGCTGAAGCACCCCAGCCGGTCGCGTAAGCTGCGCAGCTTCCTCGACAACTAAGCGTCGGAAGCATTCACAAGGTCATGGCCGGCGCCTGGAAAGACGCCGGCCATTTTTTATCCGCCGTAGCGACGGCGGACGTGGCGGAAAAGGTGGGGCCTGTAGCTCAATTGGTTAGAGCAGGCCGCTCATAACGGTCTGGTTGCAGGTTCAAGTCCTGCCGGGCCCACCAATCTTTCAATGACTTACGGCCTTGCTGTGGGCTCCAACGGCGTTGTCTTGATGGCGATCAAGGCAGCGAGTCCTGCGCCGCGACCTATACTGGCCGATGTTGATTTCACGGCTGCCATCGACCTATCGCGCATCGCGCCGGATCATCGATCGAACCGGTTAGCCTGTGAACGGGGACGGCATGACTATTTTGCGCGATGTGGCGGATGCCTTATGGGGGCCCTTCCTCATGACGCTCATTCTCGGCGCCGGCCTCTACCTCACGATCGGTCTTCGCGGGATGTCGATTAGCGGCATCCCGGCGGCGTTGCGTTTTCTGTTGAGTCCGGCGGCCCGGGCGGGTGCGGCCGGCGCCGGTGAAATCTCGCCGTTCGCCGCGCTCATGAGCGCGCTCGCCGCAACCGTCGGCGTCGGCAATATCGCCGGCGTGGCCACCGCCATCCATCTGGGCGGCCCCGGCGCCGTGTTCTGGATGTGGATGACGGCCCTGGTCGGCATGGCGACAAAGTATTCCGAAACGTTCCTCGCCGTGACGTTCCGCGCCGAAGTGAAAGGCAACTATCTCGGCGGCCCCATGTATTACATTAAACTGGGCTTGGGGTCCCGTTGGGCCGTCCTGGGAACGGCTTACGCTGTTTTCGGCGCCATTGCGGCCTTCGGTGTCGGCGCAAGCGTACAAGCCAACACCATTGCCGATGTCCTGCAAACGACGTTCGCGATACCGACGTGGTTCGCGGCCGCCATTCTCGTGCTCGGCACCTTCGCGGTCCTGGTCGGCGGCCTCCAGCGTATCGCGGCGGCGTCGGAGGTTCTGGTGCCGGTCATGATTGTCGTGTTTCTCGGCGTCGGCGTTATCGTGCTTGCGCTGAATGCGGCGAAACTTCCCCATGCGCTATTCCTCATTTTGAGTTCAGCCTTCAGCGGCACCGCGGCCGCGGGCGGCTTCGCGGGGAGCACTCTCGCCCTGGCCATGCGTTACGGCGTCGCGCGAGGAATCTTCTCAAACGAGGCCGGTTTAGGCTCGGCCGCGATCATTCATTCCGCGGCCAAGAGCAACGATCCTGTCCGGCTCGGCGCCATCGGCATGCTTGGGACCTTTATCGATACCCTGGTCGTCAATTCGATGACGGCGCTTGTCATCATCTCGACCGGGGCATGGACCTCCGGACTGACCGCGGCGTCCCTGACATCGCAAGCCTATGACCACGCCCTGCCGGGAGCCGGCGCTTTCATCGTGGCCGTCAGTCTGGTCCTCTTCGCCTTCACGACGATCCTCGGATGGAGTGTCTACGGGGAACGATGCGCCGCGTTTCTCTGCGGAGTCGGCATCGTCAAACCTTATCGCTATGCTTGGTGCGCCGCTGTCGGTGTGGGGGCGCTGGTCCGTCTGGACATGGTTTGGCTGTTTGCGGATATCATGAACGCCCTGATGGCTTTGCCGAACATCGTGGCTCTTCTCGCTTTGAGTCCGACGATTTTTAGATTGACGAACGCAGGCCTTGCTCGTGAAAGGACTTTAGCCTCGTGAATACAGAACACGCCGACGCGCCCGCGAGACCGTCTCAAGCGCCCGAGGCGCTGCCGGCGAAAGCGAGAATCAACGGCAGCGCCGTCGGCGGTATTGTCGGCGGCCTTGCCCTCCTGGTCGTCGCCATCGCGACGACGGCAAGCGATCCGCTTTCTTTTCTCAATCTTCCAAGCGCCATCCTCGTCTTCGGCGGCACACTCGCGGCAACGCTGATTACTTATTCGTTTGCCGACCTTGGCCGAGCGCTGGCGCGGTTCTGGAGCCTGCTGCGCCATGCGCATGTCGTCGATCGGCACGACGCGGACCGCTTTGTCCGCATTGCGGGGTTGTGGCGCGCCGGCAAGATTCAGGCGGTTGAGGCGGAGGCCGAAGCCGTCCGGAGTCCTTTCGTGAAAACCGGTTTGCGCCTGCTGGTGGACGGGATGCCGGCCGACGCCATCGTCACGGTGCTTGAATGGCGGATGCGGCAACAGGAGGCGCTCGAGCGCCGGGAAGCGGCGGTCTTCCGCACAATGGCGTCCTACGCTCCGGCCTTCGGCATGGCCGGCACGCTGATCGGCATCGTGAACATGTTGCGGTTGATGGGAGAGGGGGCGACGCCCAGCCAGATCGGCATGAATCTGGCCTTCGCCCTGATTACCACGCTCTATGGGCTCGTGTTCGCCAATGCTCTTCTCAAGCCCATCGCGGCCAAGATCGAAACCAAGACCTACGACCATCTCACGGTCATGTCCGCGATTGCGGAGGCCTTCAGGGAAATCAGCGCGGGCCATGGTCCCTCTCATGTCCGGGAGGTTCTCGCCGCCATCGGTGAACATCACGATTCCGAAATGAATAATGCCGATGCCCTGACCTCGCCAACCGAGGCATAAGGTGATGTCCCCGCACACGCCCGCTGCGCCCCAAGAGGAACCGCCTTCCGTCGAGGGGACAGAGGCGCCATCCGCCGCGCCCGAGGTCACTCATCCCGCGCCCGAAGCCGCGCGGGCCGCTGCGCCCGCGGCTGAAAACCGCCGCATGGCGTATATGCCGCGCCTTCCGAGGAGTACGGAACCGGAAGCGGACGAGTGGCTGCTGTCCTATGCCGATATGGCGACGCTGCTGTTGACCCTGTTCGTCGCCCTATTGCTCAACGCGAGTTTCGAAAAGGCGGCGCCGTCAAATCCCATCGGGGGCCGCTCGGGATCTGCGGCGGCCACCGCCGAGCGCGCCGAAACAGGCGCGGGACAGGGATCCGGCGAAGGCCAAGGCGCGGGAGAGGGCGCACGGGGCTTTTTGGGAAGCATCCTGCAGTTCCAGGTGGTGTCGCCCTACGTCGATGGTGAAGCCTATAGCGTCACGGCCGGCAAGGATGCCCCGCCGCTCGTGCCGCCCGACGCAGGCGCCGAGCTGGCCGTCGTCAAGGACGCGGATCTCGAGCGCATTCGCCGGCGCGAAGAGACGCTCAAAGCTCTTCGTTACCGTCTCACCCAAGCCGACCTGGATACATATGTCACCGCCACCGTTGAGGGCGACGGGATCCGATTGAACATCCCCAATTCGATCTTGTTCGCAACGGGCCAGGCGCAGTTACAGGAACGCGGCGAGATGGTCGTCCGGGCGCTGGCGCCCATCGTCGCGGCGACCAGCCGCTTCACGATCTCGGTGGAAGGTCACACCGACGACGTTCCGATCAAGACCGACCGATTTCCGTCGAATTGGGAACTGTCCGCGCAGCGTGCCGCGACCGTCGTGCGCGTGCTGTCGGAAAGCGGCGTGCCGAGCCAACGCCTGGAAGCCGTCGGTTATGCCGACTCCCGGCCGTTGAGCCCAAACACCAGGGAGGACGGCCGTACACAAAACCGGCGCGTCACGCTGTTTCTGCGTTTGCAGCCATAGAGCCGACATTTCAATCCGGCCGCATAGTTTTTTGGGATCGGGAAGCCCAAAATAATATTGCCGGGCGCGCCGGCGTTACTGAACCCGCGCGCCGCCCTTCATCACCATCTTCACTTTCCGCACCGCGCCGATATCGGCGGTGGGATCGCCCTCGACGGCAACGAGGTCGGCGAGAAGGCCCGCGCGGACCGCGCCGAGGCGCTTGTCGAGTTTGAAGGCGCGCGCGTTGCCCGACGTTGCGGCGATGAGGACCTCGGCGGCGCTCATGCCGCCCGCCGCCATCAGTTCCATCTCACGCGCGTTCTGGCCGTGCGCGAAGACGCCCACGTCGCCGCCCATGCAGAGCGCCGAAACGCCGCCGCCGATCAGAAGGAAAGCCGACAAGATCAATCGTCTTCCAAGCATCGTTATCCCCCCGTCCCAACGTTCGTCTGGCCGGGCCGGTAGCGCTTCGCGGCATGGCCTTCCAGTTCATCCGGATAGAAATAGACCGGCCGCAGGCGGCCCTCGGCGTAATTACCGATCTGATCGGAGAAATGCGGTGAAGCCGTATCGCCGCTTTGCCCTCCGGCCATGACGGCCATGGCTTTCACGCGCGGGCCGAAGCTGACCACGGCGACAAAGCTGTTGCCGCTGGTGCCGTAATAGCGCTTCGTGCCCGGCCACGTCCGCGCGCCGAAGGAGGCGAGGCTGCCCCATTGCGCGGAGGTGAACGGCACCGGGGTGGACTCCGCGGCGTCGTCGAAATGAGGCTTGATCGCATCATCGAGACGTTGAAAGCGGTTGATCGCGCTCCACGGCGTGCGCCA
>JAYSFT010000210.1:0-257 GCA_041913245.1 Rhodospirillaceae bacterium
TCATCGACAATCTCGATGGCGGGATGCAGCGTGCCGATGGCCGCGCGGATGCGTGCGAGGTCGAACGGCGCGTCGTCGGCCAGCAATGGCTGCGCCAGCGTGACGGCAATCTCACATTCCACGCCGGGCCGCACGAAATCCTTGCCCGCGAGAATGGCGCCGTTCGGCGTCAGACTTGTACGGAACATGTAGCCGCAGCACGGGTGATCGATATTGAGATAGCGCTGCATGACCGCCGTCGTGCAACCGATCTTGTA
>JAYSFT010000210.1:323-4977 GCA_041913245.1 Rhodospirillaceae bacterium
CTCAGGATTTCGCTGGCTGCGTCGTTGGCGGCATAGGCCGCGGCTTCGTCGGCGAGACGGAGCGGTTCAGGAAGCTGTCCGAGCTTGCGGTGGGCAAGCCGGGACGCGGTTACGAATTCGGCGGCGCTGCGAAGGGCGTTCATGATGCCGGGTGCTAGTTGCGATAGCTCGGGTCCTTGGCGTCGATGATGCGGCACAGAGCGTCAAAAACGTCTCGTCCGGCGCCATATTGGGGCTTGGTGTGCAGAGCTTCGCGCCCGGACTGGGCGCAAACCTCGGGCGGAATCTGCAAGTCCTCGCCGGGCATCGCGCTCGAGGCCACCTGGATTTCGCAGGCGCGGTTCAGCGTCCAAAGGTTCATGAACGCCTCGGGGATGGTTTCACCCCAGGACAGGAGTCCGTGATTGCGCAGGATCAGCTGGCGCTTGTTGCCGAGGCTCGCCGCCAGGCGCGGTTTCTCGTCGGGATCGACGGTGATGCCCTCGAAGTCGTGATAGGCGACTTTCCCATGCAGCATCGCAGCATAGAAGTTCGTCATCGTGAGCCCACCCTTCTTGCACGCCACCGCCATGCCGGCGGTCGTGTGCGTGTGCATGATGCACAAGGCTTCCGGAATCGCTTCATGGATCGCCGAATGGGCGGTGAAGCCGGCGGGGTTCACGGGATAGCGCGATGAGCCGATAATGCGGCCGTCCAGGTCGATCTTCACGAGGTTCGAGGCGGTCACTTCCCGGTACATCAAACCAAACGGGTTGATGAGGAAATGCCGGTCCGGGCCCGGGACTTTCACCGTGATATGGTTGTAGATGAGTTCGACCCAGCCGAGATGGTCGAAGATGCGATAGCAGGTCGCGAGGTCGCGGCGCAGTTCCGTCTCGGTCTGCGGCGGTGCGGAGATGCTGGCGGCACTCGCGGCTCTCATGCTCGGCTCCCTCGGCGCTAGGGACATAGGATCGCTTAGACCCGCCGCCACATCAATATGCTTCGCCTATTTGGCCGGCTCCAAGGGCGGGACTTTCTGGCCGAAAGACACGTTCACACGCACTTTTCCGTCGGTGTTCCGTGAACAAACCACGCGGTTGACGTTCGGGGTGTGAAGGTCCGGCAGCGTATAGTCCGCCCGCAGCACCGTGCCCCAGGTCGGCGAGTGCGTGAAAAGCATCGCGGTATAGGCCTCTTCGGGAATCGCCATGCGCAGCGAAGAAAGGCACTCCTGACGGAAGGCTTCATCGGCCGGAATCGGCGTTTCGTTCGCGGGAACGAGCGGCGCGTATTCCTGCACCACGGCCGGAACGGCCTGCCGCGGCGAATCCTGACGCACCCAGACAATCACGCCGACGACCAACAGCAGAAGAACCGACAATCCAATGACGCGCCCGTAACCCATCGTTGCTCCGAACTTCGTGTGCGATGTTATGAGGGCAGTTTACCGCCGATTTGCGCGGAGGCCATCGGCATTCACGCTACATGCCGATCCGCACGCCTGTGCGGAAGATCCGCCCCAGCGTGTCGTACAACGTCGGATTCCACGGACCTCGTGTGAAATCGGTGCCGGAATTGCCGTAGGCGACGGTTGCCGGGTCCTTATTTTCGATATTCTTGATATTGAGAAAGATCTCGGCGTCGACGCCGTCATCGAATTTGATCTTATAGGTCGCACCGAAGTCCCAATAGAGCGCACCGGCCACGCGATTGTTGTCGATGGTTTGATGATTGATGGTCGATACCGGGCACCCGCTTACGCATTCAATAAAGGACGTGTCGCGGTAACCCGAGCTGATGCCCCGCGCCGTCAACGTCAGATTCAGGGGATCGGCGGCATAGCCGATGGAGCCTACATACCGCCACTTGGGGGGCCCGCTACCTCCATGATCGCCGACCGTGTCCGTCGGCTCGTCGCCCGGAATTCCGCTATCGGTATAGTTGCGGAGATAGCGGGTCGCCAGGAGCCGCAAGGTGATGTCTCCCGCCCAATCATCATTCCAATTGTCCAACGAATAGCGGTAGCCCATTTCCAGGTCGAGGCCGCGCGCCTGCTGTGTCACGTAGTTGAACGGATGGTTGATGATGGAGCTGATGACGTTGACGCCGTTCGATACGCCGCGTGTGATAACATTACAAAATGTCTGGTTTCCCAAGTAGCAAAGGTCGACGAGCGTCTGCGCGCTCAGCGTGCCGATCGCGTTATTTATATGGATTGCGTAGTAGTCCGCCGACGCTTGAAAGCCCTGAAGGAACGAAGGCTGGAACACCATTCCAAGCCCGGTCGTATCGGCCTTTTCCGGCACCAGATCGAGGTTCCCCGTGGTCGTGAAATAAGCCTGCGTCGCCGCGCCGTTGTTGAAGGGGTCGCGGATATTGCGGATGTTCGTCGTGCCGGATTGGAAGAGTTCGGCAAGATTGGGCGCGCGAATGTCGCGCGAACGCGTCACACGGAGTCTCACGTCATCGATCGGCCGATAGGTCGCGCCAATCTTCCATGTGGTGACGTAGCCCGAAACACTGTAGTCCGTCGCCCGCAACGCGACATTGAGATCGAGAAGTTTTCCAATGGCGCCGCCGCCGGCGAGCGGAACGACCGTTTCAAAGAAACCTTCGGTCACCGTGAACTTTCCGATGTTCGGCAGGAAGTTTCCCACGAACAGGTCTTGCGCCTGGTCGATCGCCGACGACATCCCCGTCACCGCTTCGCGGCGGCGCTCGACACCGAGCGCGAGCGACACGGGGCCGGCCCAGACGGAGAACGGCTCGCCCTGAACGGTGACCGCGGCGACATCCTGGTTGAATCGTTGATAGCGGTAGGCGTTGCGGCTGATGTAGTCGATCGCGGCCGCGGAATTGACCCCGATGCCCATGAGGTTATAGGGGACGCACGGCGTGCGTGGGTCGGTCAGCGCGATGCGGCAAACCACCGCCCCCGTCAGAGGATCGCGGACGGCGTCGATGGCGGACGCATAGGCCGAGCGCTGTGTCGTACTGACGCGCTCCGAGGAACGTCCAATCCCCTTTTGATAGTAGGCATCCCAATCCCAATCGGCGCCGAGCGCGTCGAACCTCCCGCTCGCGCCGGTCACGTAACGGTTCACCGTACGCCCGTTCATCTGCGATATGCGCCCGAGATCCGCGTTGGTGGTCCCGAGGGTGAAGGATGACAGGTCCAGCGCCGTCATCCGTGTTTGCACGGCGGCGGGGATAAAGGGGTTACCGGAGCGAACCGTCAGATTCGCGATGTTGTACTGCTTGGCGTTGAAGTTTTGAGCGAAGGTGTAGCCCCAGGAGGCCTGCACGTAGGCGTTTACATCGTCCGTGATATCGTAACTCACCCGCGTGAAGAGCGACTGATGGTTCATCCGACCTTCGAGAGAGCTGTTCGAATCGGTATTGGAGGATTTCCAATCGCCCCCGACCTGATAGGGGTCGCTCACCAAGGTCCCGTAATCGTACTGGCGGGGCGCCCCACCCGGGCCGAAGTCGATCCCGCGCAGCGCGGTGTCGGTGATGATGCCCCCCGGGGTCGCGACACCGAGACCGGTCTGACTGCGCACGATCAGGCGCGGCAGGCCGCTGTTCGGGGTGTAGTTCGGATTGTCGAAGATCTTCCAGCCTTCCTGGTTCCATTTTCGCGGGGAATTGAGAATTCCTTGAACATGAAAGATCTCGGCGTTGACGAGGACATGACCCCGGTCACCGCCGAACGGCGCGCCGCCGGTCAGCGAGGCTTTCCCCGACGCATTGTCGCCGTAGGTGGTGATTCCGCCGGAGACCTCGCCCTTCACGCCGGTATAGGTCTTGTCCAACACGAAATTGACCACGCCGGACAAGGCGTCGGAGCCGTAGGCGGCCGACGCCCCGCCCGTGACCACGTCGATGCGCGACACCAGTTCCTGGGGAAAATTGTTGACGTCGACAAGCCCGGTCACGGTGGTCGGAACGGAACGCTGCCCATCCAACAGCACCAGCGTTCGCATCGTGCCCAGGCCGCGCAGATTCAAGGCGTTGATGCCGGCGGTGCCGGAACTGGTGGATTTCTGCGAGTTTCCCGGCGTCGCGCTGCCCGCCAGCGACGGCAGCGTGTTGACGAAGTCGGCGATATTGATGGTGCCGGCCGAGCGGATTTCGGCCGTTCCAGCGACCGTCACGGGCGTGGGGGCTTCATAGCCATTACGTATGACGCGTGATCCCGTCACCACGATTTCATCGATGTCGATCGACGCGCGTTCAGGCGGCTGGGCCGGCGCTCGGGCGCGCGGCAGCCGGCCGAGGACGGCGCGGCGCCGGGGTACGGATTTTTGCGCGAATTCCGGGGGCGGCGTGGCATCGCGAAGCACGAGGGTTTCGCCGTTGTAGAGGGCGATCTCCAGTTTGGTATGTTCGAGGAGTTTGGCCAACGCCTCGCGGACGTCCATCCGTCCTTTGATCGCCGGCGACTTGACCCCTTCCAGGTTCGCCGCCGGTGCAAGAATCTGCACGCCGGCCTGGCGGGCGAATTCGGGAATGGCATCGAGGACGTGGCTGGCTTCGAGGTCGAACGTGCGCTGCTGGGCCTGCGCCGCCGAGGGCAGCAAGGCCGCGGCGAGCGCTATCCCACTATGGCGCAAAGCGCGCTGGAGCGATGATTCGTCGAACAGGCGCATAGCTCCAGATCAATCCCCCC
>JAYSFT010000211.1:0-4884 GCA_041913245.1 Rhodospirillaceae bacterium
CGCCGAGCCAGTCCGACCCCTTGACGGTGTCGTACATGTGCCAGGCCCAGTTATCCTCACCGATGTTGCCGAGCGAGGCGGCGACGCCGCCCTGGGCGGCGACGGTGTGACTCCGGGTCGGGAACACCTTGGTGATACAGGCGGTCTTGAAGCCCTGCTGGACCATGCCGAACGTAGCGCGCAGTCCCGCGCCGCCGGCGCCGACCACCACCACGTCGTATTCGTGATCAACGATGTTGTAGGCAGCCATGACGGTCAGACTCCAAACGCGACAATCAAAACGGAAACGATGCTCAGCGCCGCGAGCGCATAGCAGATGAACTTGACGGCGACGATCGCGGCGATGCGCGCGCCGTGCGAGGACACATAGTCCTCGAGCACCACCTGCATGCCGGCTTGGGCGTGATGGAACGTCACGCCGAGGAACAGGATCATCACGGTGGCGTTGATCGGGTTCGAGATCCAGAGCGTGTACTGCTCCCAGTCGGACTGCCGCAGGCCGATGAGCGAGACGACGAACCACATCACCAGCGGAATGAGCGCGAGCGCCGTCAGACGCTGCATCCACCAGTGATGCAGGCCTTCTTTGGCCGAGCCGAGGCCGCGGGCGCGGCCCAGCGGCGAGCGGAGGGAACGGGAAGGACCGGACATTCTGCGGCTCCCTTAGAGGTAAGCAATGAGCCAGGCGATCGCGGTCAGGACGACCGTGCCGGCGATGACGTAGGTGTTCGAGCGCTTGGTCGCGTCGATCGAGAAATTCTTGCCGGCGTCCCACAACAGGTGACGGATGCCGTTGCAGAGGTGGAAGAACAGCGCGACCGAGAAACCGAACAGGATCAGCAGTCCCAAGGCCGAGCCGATGAAGTCCGAGAAGACCGTATACGCGTCCGGACCGTAGGCGGCGGCGGCCAGCCACCAGGTCAGAAGAAGCGTGCCGAGGGTCAGGCCGATGCCGGTGGCGCGGTGGCTGATGGACAGCCAGGCGGCCAAGGGCAGCCGGTAAACCTGAAGGTGCGGCGACAAGGGCCGGGCGGAAGACTTCGCGGCTTGGGTCATGGAAGCGTCCGTTACAGTATAACGTATTGTTTAATAATGAAATTTTTGGGCCGGAGCCCAATATTTTCGATCCCCGACCTGTTGTGTACTCACCTCATCTTATTAAGTCAACGAACGGTCAAATTGGACTCCCGTCCTCACGCGTTCCGCGCGCGGCAGGTCTGCGCGTTTGAAATTGCGCGCATTTCCGCCCCGGCGGTGCGCAGCGGTTGCCGGCACGCATGCGGGGTACAACCCCGCCCCAACATTGCCTTGGATTGCGCCCCTTTCTTGCCGTGATGGCCGCGTTTGTACATTGACCCCGCCGCGCTGGAACGTGCCGCGGCGGGCCTGACGGGAAAACACCTCAAAGGAGGTTCGCATGTTTAAGAAGATTCTGATGGTGACCGCGATTGCCGCGGTCACGGCCGGGCCGGCCACGGCCCAAGTCCTGGGCGGCAGCGCGGGCGGGTCCCTCGGCGGCGGCATTGGCGGCGGCGGTGGATTAGGCGCGGGCGGCTCCGGCAGCCTCGGCGGCCGTCTGGATCGCCCCGATCTTTCCGATACGACCCGCGCCACCACGCGCGCCGGCGCCCGCGCCAAAAGCTCCGCGGAAGGCACCGTGGAAGGCGCCGTGGAAGGCGCCAGCAAGCGCAGCCGGTCCCGTGTGCGCGGTGGCGTAGACACTGGCGCGGCGATTGAAACCGGCCCCGCGTCGGTGAACTCGTCGGTCTCCGGCAACGCCGCCGCTTCGGGCCGCCTTTCGACCGCGCCCGGCGCGCTGAACGGCGGCGCGAGCGCCACCGGCGCGGTGTCGGCCGCGGCCGGTGCGCGCGTGAAGCCGTAAATTGGTTCCGCTTTGAGTGTCTCCTGCGTGCGTTTGTTTCGTTGTAAGTGCGTTGCGTCTCTGTGATGTGATTGTGCGTTGTTAGTTTGTTGGTTCGTTAGGTTCGGTCACGGCCATGGTTCACGTCTATCTCGACGCTTTGATGCTGTTCTGTGGTTTCTTGAGTGCGTTCGTTTGCTGCGTTTACTGGCTACCGGCCTGAACCTTCTGCGTAGGTTCAGGCCACGCCGGCCTCCTCGATTGCAGAAACGCCGCTCCTTGAACGGGAGCGGCGTTTTTGTCTAACGAAGAGCCGCGATCATGTCCGCCTGGGAGAGAAGGCGCTCGGCCGCGCGGACGTGGAGGAACTCCACGAGGCGTCCGTCGACAACGACAACGGCTTTTCCTTCGGCGGCCGCGGCGCGGTGAGCTTCAACGATCTTGCGCGCCCGCGCGAGATCGTCGACGGACGGCGCGTAGGCCTCGTTGGCCCCGGCGATCTGCTTGGGGTGGATGAGACTGCGGCCGTCGAACCCGAGAGCGCGGCTGGCGCGGCACGACTCGATAAATCCGGCGTCATCGCCCAAATCGACATGCACGCCGTCGACGATCGCGAGACCATAGCCGCGCGCCGCCATCACGCAGGTCTGCAGCGCCATCATCATGGGAGCGCGGTCGGCCGGATGCGCGCAGCGAATATCCTTCGCGAGGTCATTCGTGCCGACGACGAGGCCGGCGAGCGGCGGGCCGCAAGCGGCGATCTCGCGCGCCTGGAGAATGGAGAGCGGCGTTTCCATCATCGCCCACAGCCGCACCGTTTCCGGATCGGACAACGCGCCGGCCACGCGGCGCAAATCGTCGGGCCCGTTCACCTTCGGCACCAGAATCGCGGGCGCCTTCACATCCGACAACACGGCGAGGTCGTCCTCGATCCACGGCGTGCCCAGCGCGTTCACGCGCACGATGATCTCGCGATCACCGAAACCGCCGGCGCGAATCAACTGCGCGGCCGCCTCGCGCGCGGCCGGTTTCGCATCGGGAAGAACGGCGTCCTCCAGATCCACGATGAAGCCGTCCGCGGGCAGCGTGCGCGCCTTTTCAAGCGCGCGCGCATTGGACGCGGGCACATAGAGAAGACTGCGGCGGGGTCGCTGGTCGGTCATGTTCATCGGAGTCGGTAAGCGTAAGGTCTTCACCTCATTATATTATTTTTTGACCGATCGCGCGTTTGGTGACAAGCGCCGCGTCACTCCCGGCATGCGTGCAAAAAATGGTCCGCAAACTTGATGAATGAGACCAAAAACGTTATGAAAGGCCCATCCATTCACTGTGAAAAGTTTTTCCCAACGCATGACTTTCGCGCTGTTTGAGTTTGCCTTTGTGCGCGGCCTGGCCGCCGGTTTCGCGCTGGCCGCCCCTATCGGCCCTGTCGCCATGATCTGTGTCCGCCGCGCGCTCGCGCGGGGCCGTCTTCAGGGTTTCGCCGCTGGCCTCGGCGCCGCGGTCGCCGACATGATGTTCGGCGCCATCGCCGGTTTGGGCCTGACCGTGATCAGCACCTTCATCATCGCCCACGAAGTCGCCATCGGCTTGATCGGCGGCATCATCGTGCTGGCGGTGGGCCTTCTCACCTATCGCGCCCCCGTGCTGATGGCCGACGGATATCTCAACGTTCAAAGCCTGCGGCGCGATTTCATGACCGCGTTCAGCATGGCGATCACCAATCCGGCGACCATGTTCGCCGCGCTGGGGGTGTTCGCCGCCTTCGGCCCGACCCACGCGCAGGCCGGCCCACAGGACGCCGTCGCGCTGGTGACCGGCGTGTTCGGCGGTTCGGCGGCCTGGTGGCTGATCCTCGCCGGCACCGCGGGCTCCTGGCGCGGCGGCATGATGGAACGCGGCCTTGAACGCCTGAACCGCTTTTCCGGCGCGCTGATCATCCTGTCGGGCGTCGCCGTGCTGGGCGTGGTCCTTTACCGCGCGCTCGCCGCGTAACGATAAAGACCGTCCGAAAATGAAAACGGCGGCTCCGTCAGAGCCGCCGTTCTTCTTTGGATGGAGCGCTGGAATTAGCCGACGCTCAGATATTCCTTCGCCAGGACTTCCGCGATCTGCACCGCGTTCAACGCCGCGCCCTTGCGCAGATTGTCGGCGACGCACCAGAACGACAGGCCGTTCTCCACGCTCATATCCTTGCGAATGCGCGAGATATAGACCGGATCTTCGCCGGCCACTTCCGCCGGCGTGACATAACCTTCGTCGGCGCGGCGATCGACCACCGCGATGCCCGGAGCCCTGGAAAGGACTTCGCGCGCTTCCTTGTCGGTGAACGGGCGCTCGCATTCGATGTTCACATACTCGGCATGGCCGATGAAGGTGGCGACGCGGGCGCAGTTGGCGTGCACCTTGATGTCGGGGTCGAGGATCTTGCGTGTCTCGACCACCATCTTCCACTCCTCCTTGGTCTCGCCGCTGTCGAGGAACACATCGATATGCGGGATGACGTTGAAGGCGATCTGCTTGGTGAACAGCGACTTGGTTTCCGCCGGCGACTGATTGGCGTAGATCCCCTTCGTCTGATTGAACAACTCGTCCATCGCGTCCTTGCCCTTGCCGGAAGTGGACTGGTACGTGGACACCACGACGCGCTTGATCTTGAAGGCTTCATGCAACGGCTTCAGCGCCGTGACCATCTGGATGGTCGAGCAGTTCGGATTGGCGATGATGCCTTTCTTCTTGTAGCGGGCGATGGCTTCCGGGTTCACTTCGGGAACCACGAGCGGAACGTCCGGATCCATGCGGAAGTGCGAGGTGTTGTCGATCACGACACAGCCGGCCGCGGCCGCGCGCGGGCTGTGCACGGCCGAGACTTTCGCGCCGGGCGACGACAGCGCGATATGCACGCCCTTGAAGTCGAAGGTCGCGAGGTCCTGGATCTTCAGGACTTCGTCCTCACCGAACGAGACTTCCTTGCCGATAGAACGCTCGGAGGCGAGCGCGATCACCTTGGAAACGGGGAACTG
>JAYSFT010000212.1:0-4846 GCA_041913245.1 Rhodospirillaceae bacterium
CGTTCGCGCATGCGGCGGATCGCGTCGACGACTTTGCGGTCCAGCAAACGGAAGTCGCCGGCATCCGGCGTGATGGGCGTGGGCGAGAGGGCGTTGAAAGCGCTGTAGAACAGTTTCGAGAAGGCGCGCCGCGCAAACCCGTCGGTGGCGCGGTCGCGGCGCACGCCCGTGACGACGTCGAAACCTTCTTTCCACTTCACGAGCATCTCTTCGATGACTTCGGGCGGGTGTTGAAGGTCGGAGTCCATGATCACCGTGCAATCGCCCTCGGCGGCATCGAGGCCGGCGGTGATGGCGATTTCCTTCCCGAAATTGCGGGACAGGCCGATGAGGGTGATGGCGTCGTTCTTTTCGCGCCAGGCGCAGAGCCGGAGCCAGGTCTCGTCCCGGCTGCCGTCGTCGACGCAGATGAGTTCGTATGGGACCGGTTGATGGTCGAGCGCGTCCAGGAGGCGCGCCATGAGTGCGTCAACCGATGCCGCTTCGTTATAGAAGGGCAAGACGACCGAAATCAGAGAGGGCGCTTGCCGGTGTATGGCAGGCATTGTTTTTCCTTGGTTCCCGACGCCGAATTTCGCCCGAACCCGCCTTCAGCGCCAGTCACAATTTGGCGCGGCCCGCCTCAATTAATACAAAAAGTAGGGTATTCTAAGGGCTTCGCGGAATGAGGGCGCAGCCATGACGCAAGACCCCACGACTGTTACACGCGCGGTGGGCGCGCGGCGTCTCGCCATCGGCTTGGCGCAGGGGTTTTGTCTCTTCCTGATGTTCCAGGCCAAGGACCACAAGGTATGGCCCGCGAGCGATCTCGCCGCGTTCCAGGCGCTCCTGCTCCCGCTGCTGTTCGCGCCGCTGGCCGCCATTCACGCGCATTCTCATCTGCCGGGCCGGCGCCTGGGCGCGTGGCTCGCGGTGGTCGCCATCGTCTGCGCCGCTGCCGGTTTTTTCGACGGATATAAAAACGGCGGCGCGCTTGACGTCGAGCGATGGGAACCGGGCCCGCTGCTGGTCGCGACGGCCGCCGGGCTTTTCATCGCGGAAGCGTTGGTTTTGGCCGCGCAGGCCGAAGGCCGGCGCATCGCGCATTATCCGGCTTACTTCGACGCCGCCTGGAAACACGGCGTGCAGGCTGCCGCCGCCGCCGGTTTCGCCGGCGCCCTGTGGCTTTTGTTGAATCTGGGTTCGGGCTTGTTCAAGTTGATCAAGCTCACCTTCCTTTCAGACCTGATCCATGAGGCGTGGTTCGCCATTCCCATGACGACCATGGCGCTGGCGATCGCCATTCATCTCACCGACGTGCGCGCCTCGCTCGTCCGCGGTATTCGCACGTTGGCATTGACCCTTCTGTCCTGGCTGCTGCCGTTGCCGGTGGCGATCGCCGCGGGCTTCGTGGCGAGCCTGCCGTTCACAGGGTTGCAGCCGCTGTGGGACACCAACTTCGCCGCCGCCCTCCTGCTCGCCGTTTCAGCGGCGCTGATCGTGCTGATCAACGCCGCCTATCAGGACGGCCTGCCCGATACGCGCGCGCCTACGGCGCTGCGCTGGGCGATGACGGCGGGCGCGGTCCTGCCGGCGCCGCTTGTGGCGATCGCCGCGTACGCGCTGGCATTGCGCGTGCAACAATACGGATGGACGGCCGAGCGCGTCTACGCGTTGGCCTGTGTCGCCATCGGCGCGTGTTACGCGGCGGGTTATGCGGCGGCGGTGCTGCGCCGGGCCGCGCTTTTGAAGACCATCGAGCGCACGAATATCGCGACGTCGTTCGTGGTGATCGGGATTCTCGCGCTGTTGTTCACGCCGCTCGCCGACCCGGTGCGCATCGCGGTCTCGAGCCAGGTCGCGCGGCTGGAGAAAGGGCTCATCTCGCCGGACGCCTTCGACTACAAGTACCTTCGTCTCCAAGGCGCGCGTTATGGCCTTCGGGCATTGGAACGCATGAAAGCCGGCGAGATCCAGGTGGCGGGCGTGAATGACAGGGCGGCGCAGGCGCTGGCGCTCAAAGCGCGC
Organism: Rhodospirillaceae bacterium; assembly: GCA_041913245.1. Taxonomy (GTDB): domain Bacteria; phylum Pseudomonadota; class Alphaproteobacteria; order Rhodospirillales; family Rhodospirillaceae; genus SHVO01. The sequence goes on from JAYSFT010000212.1 coordinate 2,008, forward strand.
CATGAAAATCCGCCCGTCGACAGGGCGGGGTTGGCGCTGAACGTCACGGCCGCGCCCGGGCACGTCATTCCGCCAAGCTTCCTGGAGCAGGACTGGACGGCGCCTCTTAAAACAGGCGGCGTTCCGTCGCCGCCTGCGCCGTTCATGACCCTGCCGTGCCTGCACGAGCCGGGCGAAAGGTGTGAAGCCTTCGTGCGAGACCTCGACGGCGATGGAAGCGACGATGTGATCCTGGTTTCAAGCGGCGCGGGGAGGCCGCCGCTCGTCTTCAGCCATGAGAGTGGAATTTGGGTGCGGGCCGGCCAGCTGCCGGTCCGTCTCGGCTGCGCCGACATGCGCGCGTTGCTGCGCTCCGGCGATTTCAAGACGGCGCCATCGCGCTGGCCCGCTCTCGAGATCGGCGGCCTGCGCATGGAGATCGCCGCGCGGGGCGAGAACGTGCCGGCGGACTGCGCCTCGGGCAGCCGAGACGGAGCGGCACGCTAGGCATATGCCAACGTTGGAACGCCACGTTAAGCTATTCAAGAACGGCCGCAACCAAGCGGTACGGATTCCTCGCGAATTCGAGCTGCCGGGGGAAGACGCTGTTATGCGTAAGGAGGGCGACAAGCTCATTATCGAACCGGTCCCTCCGCGCTCGCTTTTGGCCGTTTTGGCGACCCTTGCGGAGCTGGACGAGGATTTCCCGCGCATCCCCGCCGCCTTCTTGACGGGGTTTTCTCATCTAATTGATTTATTTGAATAAAAGTGCGTATAGGTTTATAAATATTTGAATTTACTTAGTTTAACTTAGCGTTTTGCGATATTTGTAAACTACCCTTTGGTTTAAGAAAGTGCTAGTTTGCTTAGTATGACTAAGCAAACTGAGCCAAAGCTAAACCAGCTCGAAAAGGCCCTGCCCGAAGGGCTGGTTGTGGATGCCGCTTGGCTATCCAAGCACGGTTATTCCACGTCGCTTCGCAGCCAGTACGTGGCGGCGGGCTGGTTGGAGCAGCCAGCGCGGCGTGTCTATCGCCGGCCGCGCGGAACGCTCCGCTGGGAGCAAGTCATCGTGTCGCTCCAAACCCTGCTCGATTATCCGCCGCTCATCGTCGGCGGACGGACGGCGCTCGAATTGCAGGGCTTCGCGCACTACCTGAGTCCGACCATTCAGGAAGTCCATCTCTACGGCGGCACGCCGCCGCCCAAGTGGCTTCACACGCTCAACGTCGGCGTCCGCTTTATCTATCACAACGACAAGCGGCTGTTTCGCAATGACCCCAACACAACTGGCCTTGGGCATGTGCGGTGGAATGTGCGAACGGGACAGACGATCCCCACCGATCCGATCCACGGCGGCGCAAGTGGCCCGCCGGGACCGTGGGATTGGCCGCTGACACTTTCGACGCCGGAACGCGCCATCCTCGAATTGCTGGACGAATTGCCCGAGCGCGAGAGCTTCGAGCATGTCGATAAACTGATGGAAGGCTTGTCCAGTTTGAGCCCGCGGCGTCTGGATAAGCTGCTGGCCGACTGTCACAGCGTAAAGGTGAAGCGCCTTTTCTTCTTCTTCGCCGACCGCCATCCGCACGCCTGGCGAAAGCGCCTCGCGGACGTGGATTTCGGCAAGGGCAAACGCATGTTGGTAAAGGGTGGCAAGTTGGTCCAGCCCTACCAGATCACCGTGCCGGAGGATCTGGATGGCATATAGTGAAGTCTATCTCCGGCAAGTCGCGCTTCTCTTGCGCGTCTTGCCGGACGTGGCGGCCGAGACGTGCTTCGCGCTCAAGGGCGGCACGGCCATCAATCTCTTTGTGCGCGATATGCCGCGCCTATCAGTGGATATTGACCTCACATATCTGCCGGTCGCGCCACGCGCCGATTCACTTCGCGCCATAGATGCCGCCATGGCACGCATCAAGCAGCGCATCCAAGACCGGGTGCCGCGTGTCCAAATCAGAGAAACGCGCAACGAAGGGGCGGTGACGCGGCTGCTCGTGCGTGCCGACAATGCCCAAATTAAAATCGAGGTGACGCCAGTTCTGCGCGGCTGCGTACTTGAGCCCCGATTGCTTCCCGTATCCGCGAACGTCGAAGACACATTCGCCTTTGCTGAAATGCAAGTTGTCTCGTTTGCCGACCTTTACGGCGGCAAACTTATCGCCGCGCTCGACCGTCAGCACCCACGCGACTTCTTCGATGTGCGCGACTTGCTGGCCCAGGAGGGCGTTGACGACACGCTCCGGCGGGCCTTTGTCGTCTATGTCCTAAGCAGCAGCGAGCCGATCACCCGGCTCCTGGCGCCGCCCCGCAAGGACATCAGCAAGGAGTTTATGCGCGCTTTTGAGGGCATGACGGCCGAGCCGGTGCCCCTGGCCGAATTGACAAATGCCCGCGATGCCATGATTGATACGGTGGTTGGCAACATGCCGGTTGCACACCGCCAGTTTCTCGTTTCCTTCGCGCGGGGTGAGCCGGATTGGGCGCTTCTCGGCCAAGCCGGGGCCGATCAGTTGCCGGCTGTCCGCTGGCGGCAGCAGAAATTCGACCAGCTCTCCCAGGATGAGCGCGCGGTGCTGGCGGCGGAGCTTGAGCAGGTTTGGGCGTGAGGAAAGACAGTAATGCAACGGCTGGAAACGCGCCTTTCTATCGGAGTGTTTACGCGGAAGTTCGCGAGAGGATTGCGCTTTGGAAGCTGGCTGCGAGCCTCAACAAACTATGAGAAATCGGACTTCCGACCTACACGACACCTACACGGCGATTTTGGAGTGTAAATTATGTTGAAAGATCAATAAGATGGCCGCTTATCAGTACATCTACGTGATGAAGGGTCTGTCGAAGACCTATCCGGGCGGCCGCG
>JAYSFT010000213.1:0-4839 GCA_041913245.1 Rhodospirillaceae bacterium
AGATCGAGCTCAAGTACAACGAAGGCGAGCCGGTCATTAATAAGATCGAGCGCGTCTCGAAGCCCGGCCGCCGGGTTTACGCGAAAATCAAGGACTTGCAGAAGGTCTACAACGGCCTCGGCATCTCCATTCTCTCGACGCCGCGCGGCGTCATGTCGGACTCGGAAGCGCGCCAAGCCAACGTCGGTGGCGAAGTGCTCTGCCAAGTGTTCTAACGAACACGGATTGAAGGAAGCGTACGATGTCACGTGTAGGCAAATATCCAGTCGCCATTCCCAGCGGCGTCACCGTCACCATGGCCGGCAGGGTCGTTACGGTGAAGGGCAAGCTGGGCGAGCTGAAGCTCGACACCAGCGACGACGTTGAAACCAGCGTCACCGACGGCAAGGTCTGGGTGAAGGCCAAGGGCGAAACCAAGCGCGCCCGCTCCCAGTGGGGCACCACCCGCGCCACCATCAACAACATGGTGAAGGGTGTCAGCCAGGGCTACAAGAAGACCCTCGACATCAACGGCGTCGGTTTCAAGGCCGCCGCCCAGGGCAAGAAGCTGACGCTCAATCTCGGCTTCTCGCACGACGTGGTCTACGAGATCCCGGCCGGCATCGAAGTGAAGACGCCGACCCCCGTGCAGATCGAAGTGACGGGCGCCGACCGTCAGAAGGTCGGCCAGGTCGCGGCTGAAATTCGCGGATACAAGCAGCCGGAGCCGTACAAGGGCAAGGGCATCAAGTACTCCGACGAGTTCATCCTTCGCAAAGAAGGCAAGAAGAAGTAAGGCGCGGGCGAAGAGACGAAGAGACAAGGAATTCAGTCATGAGCAGCACCAAAATTCAGACCGAGCGTCGCAAGCAGCGTACGCGTCATGCGATCAAGGCTTCGGCCCACGGTCGTCCGCGCCTGTCCGTGCACCGGTCGGGGCGTCACATCTACGCGCAAGTCATCGCCGACGAAGACGGCCGCACGCTGGCCGCCGCGTCGAGCATCGACACGGATCTCAAGGGCAAGCTGAAGGTCGGCGCGTCGAAGGACGCCGCGGCCCAGGTCGGCAAGCTGCTTGGCGAACGCGCGGTCAAGGCGGGCGTGAAGGAAGTCGTTTTCGATCGCGGCAGCTATTTGTTCCACGGTCGCGTGAAGGCCTTGGCCGACGCGGCGCGTGAAGCCGGTCTGTCGTTCTAAGACCGGTCAAGTAAGGGAAGTAAGATATGGCACGGACACCATCAGGTTCCTCTGAGCGCGGCGAACGTCAGGGCAGGGGCGGCGAACGGGGCGAGCGCGGCGAACGCGGTGGACGCCGCGAGCGCGGCGGCGATCGTGAACGCGAAGGCGGCAACCGCGGCGACCGCGATCGTGACGATGAATTCGTCGATAAGCTGGTGCACATCAACCGCGTCGCCAAAGTCGTGAAGGGCGGCCGCCGTTTTGCGTTCGCCGCTCTCGTTGTCGTCGGCGATGCCAAGGGCAAGGTCGGTTACGGTTCGGGCAAGGCGCGTGAAGTGCCGGAAGCGATCCGCAAGGCGACGGATGCTGCCAAGCGTCACATGATCAAAGTGCCGCTGCGCGAAGGCCGCACGCTGCATCACGATCTCTACGGCCGCTTCGGCGCCGGTAAGGTCATTCTGCGCGCCGCGCCCGCGGGTACCGGCATCATCGCCGGCGGCCCGATGCGCGCCGTGTTCGAAACGATGGGGATCCAGGACATCGTCGCGAAGAGCGTCGGTTCCAACAACCCGCACAACATGGTCAAGGCGACCTTCACGGCGCTGCAGTCGATGACCAGCCCGCGTAACGTTGCCGCGAAGCGCGGCAAGAAAGTCGCGGACATCATCGGCCGCCGCGAGGAAGCCGGTAAAGAAGTGGCGAAGGAAGCCTAATCATGGCCGAGAAGAAGAAGACCGTCACGATCACGCAGATCCACAGCGCCGCCGGCCGTTACGCCGACCAGCGCCAGACTCTGATCGGGCTGCGCCTCAACAAGATCCGCCGTTCGTCGACCCTGGAAGACACTCCGGCGGTTCGCGGCATGATCAACAAAGTAAAACACCTGGTTCGGGTGGACGAAGGCTGATTGGCCTCCTATCTCAAAGCCGGCGTCTAAAGGATTAGAACTATGAAACTTAATGAACTGCGCAATCGTCCGGGTTCGACCCATGCCCGTAAGGTCCTCGGCCGCGGTATCGGCTCGGGTCTGGGCAAGACCTCCGGCCGTGGTGTGAAGGGTCAGAAGGCGCGTACCGGCGTGGCCATCAAAGGCTTCGAAGGTGGTCAGATGCCTCTGTTCCGCCGCATCCCGAAGCGCGGCTTCACCTCGTATGACACGTCGAAGTACGTGCCGATCAACGTCGGCCGTATCCAGGCGGCTGTCGATGCCGGCCGTCTTGACCCGAAGGAAAAAGTGACCATCGAAAGCCTCGTGAAGGCCGGTGTTGTGCGCCGTGCGCACGACGGCATGCGCCTGCTTGGCGACGGTGAACTCAAGACGAAGCTCACTATCGAAGCGGTGTACGCCTCTGAGTCCGCCCGTGCGGCGGTCGAAAAGGCGGGTGGCTCGGTGACTATGACCCGCGCCGAGCCGGTGCCGGAAGACAAGAAGGTGCGCAAGCTTCCGAAGCGCGCCGACGCCAACCCGAAGGCGAAGAAGGGCGATAAGTCCGCCCGCGCCAAGAAGGCGGCTGCCTCGGCGAAAGCTGAGAAGCCGAAAAAGGCAAAGAAGTAATTGCCTGTAGGACGGAAGGCGATTTCGCCTTAACCGGAGTTAGATATGGCATCTGCGGCTGACCAACTCGCTGCGAACATCAATTTGGGCGTCTTCTCGAAGGCGACCGAGCTCAAGCGGCGAATCTGGTTCGCGCTTGGCGCTCTGATCGTCTATCGCCTGGGGACGTTCATCACCCTGCCTGGCATCGATCCCGTTGCCATGCAGGACGTGATGCGTGCGCAGTCGGGCGGGGTGCTCGGCCTGTTCGACATGTTCGCCGGCGGCGCCTTGTCGCGCATGAGCATCTTCGCGCTCAACATCATGCCGTATATCTCGGCGGCGATTATCATCCAGCTTCTCGCCTCCATCAGCCCGGCTCTCGAATCCCTCAAGAAAGAGGGCGTCACGGGCCGCATCAAGATGAACCAGTACACCCGCTACCTGACGGTCGCCATCACGGCGCTTCAGGCCATCGGGATCGCGACCGGCCTGCAAGGCTCGACCGCTTCGAACGGCCTGCCGGTGGTGATGAACCCCGGTCCGTTCTTCGTCGCGACCACGGTCATCACGCTTGTCGGCGGCACCATGTTCCTGGTGTGGCTCGGCGAGCAGATCAGCGAACGCGGCATCGGGCAGGGTATCTCGCTGCTCATTTTCGCGGGCATCGTCGCCGGCTTGCCGGGCGCGCTGGCCTCGACCCTTGAGCTCGGCCGCACCGGCGCCCTGTCGCCGGTCCTGATCGCGCTGCTTGCCGTGGGCGCGGTGGCGTTGATCGCCGTCGTGGTTTTCGTCGAGCAGGCCCAGCGCCGGATCCTCGTCCAATATCCCAAGCGACAGCAGGGCAATAAGGTGTTCGGCGGCGAAGCGTCGCACATCCCGCTGAAGCTCAACACCTCGGGCGTCATTCCGCCGATCTTCGCGAGCTCGCTTCTGCTCCTGCCGCTGACCATCGCGGGCTTCCAGGGCAATGCGGTGGTCGGCGCCAACGGCGTGCCGACGACGGCGGGCGGCGAGGGTTTCCTGAACACCATGGGCGCGCTGCTCGGCCGCGGCCAGCCGCTCTACCTGTTCCTGTATGCGATCCTGATCATCTTCTTCGCGTTCTTCTATACCGCGGTCGTGTTCAATCCGACCGACACGGCGGAGAACCTGCGCAAGTACGGCGGTTTCATCCCCGGCATCCGTCCGGGCAAGAATACGGCCGATTATCTCGATTTCGTCCTGACGCGCCTGACCATCATCGGCGGCATCTATCTCGTCGTCGTCTGCTTGCTGCCCGAATACCTGGTTTCGCGTATGAGCACGCCCTTTGCCATTGGGGGCACCAGCCTGATGATCGTGGTGAACGTGACGTTGAACACCATGCAGCAGGTCCAGGCGCACCTTTTGGCGCACCAGTACGAGGGCTTGCTCAAGAAGTCCCGTCTGCGCGGCAAGCGGTAAGGGCATGGCGGGTAAGCGTCTCATCCTGATGGGGCCGCCGGGCGGCGGCAAGGGGACCCAAGCCAAGCGCTTGCAGGACCGTTACGGGATCGTCCAACTGTCCACCGGGGACATGTTGCGGGCGGCCGTGAAGGCCGGGACCCCCGTGGGTTTGAAGGCGAAAGCCGTCATGGATGCGGGGCAGCTCGTGTCCGACGACATCATGATTAACCTGATCTCCGAAAGGATCGATCAGAAGGACTGTGTGAACGGCTTTATCCTCGATGGCTTCCCGCGCACCCTGGCCCAGGCCGAGGCGCTCGATAAGTTGTTGAAAGATAAAGGCATTCAACTCGACAAGGTCATCGAGGTGGCCGTTCCGGACGAGAGGCTCATCGAGCGGATCACCGGCCGGTTTACCTGCGGGGCCTGTGGCGAGGGCTACCACGACAAGTTCAAGCAGCCGAAACGCCCCGGCGTTTGCGACGTGTGCGGCGGGACCGGCTTTACCCGCCGGGCCGACGACAAGGCGGAAACCGTGGTCGCCCGGCTGAAAGCCTACCACGACCAGACGTCCCCCCTGATGCCTTACTATAAGGCGAAGGGAACCCTGGAAGTGATCGACGGCGACCGGGATATGGACGTCGTTTCGCGTGATTTGGAGCGTGTTTTAGGAACCTGAGCGGCGTGTTGACACCGGGGGCTAACTGCCTATAATGCCC
>JAYSFT010000214.1:0-4817 GCA_041913245.1 Rhodospirillaceae bacterium
GCATCGACATGGCTCGCCACCGCCGCATAGCCCGCCATCGCGCTGATCGCGATGAGGAAGCCGATGCGCAGCTTCATCAGCTCAATGTAACTGCGAATTTGCATAACTGATTGGAATCCTTCTCCCAACCGCCAGGAAGGGATCATGCAGCGCGCTTGGTCTACCGTTCCGGTCCGGGTTTGCCAACAAGCATTTTCCCGGCGAGAAAGATGAAGATGATGCCACCGGCCACGGCGATCAGCCCGCCGAGGCCCATGAGCGACATACTCGCGATCTTCCAAGCACTATCAAGGTCTTGCGCCGCGCCCGGGGTTTTACGCAACACCCCTTCCAGACCCGCGAGATAGAGGCCGGTCGAGTGCAGGAACTGCCCACCGCCGAGGAGAAGGTACATCGTCGTGCGCAGCTTCCGGCGCTGGGTGCGGCGTCCCAGCAGCGGCAGGAACAGCGCGAAATAGAGCGCCATGAAGGCCAGCGTCACGGCGATCAGCATCGCGTGGTAGTGGCTGGGCGTGCGTGTATCGACCGAGCCCTCGAAGAACCCGAGCACGCCGCCGTAGGCGAACAGGAACAGGGCGGCGATGACGGCCTTGATCTCCGGCGCGCCGTTCATGGCGTCTTTCCAGCGGCGGAACAGGAGAAGCGCGACGCTTCCCAGCACCACCGTCGTCGGAACCGGCAGCGCGTACCAATAAAGACGCGTGAACAGGTCGCGCTGCGTCGCGCCGCCCGCCTCATGCGTCAGATAAAAGAGCGGCCCCGCCGCGGCGCCCGCGACCAGCACGAGCATCATGATCTTGAGCCACGCGCCCGAAAGCGGAGTCTCGCCGAGCGCAGCGCGCGCGATCAGATAGAAGGAGCACAGCATCAGCGCCGTGTTGGCGAACTGCAGCACATGGCCGCCGCCCCACATCAGATATTCGTTCGCGCCCTGACGGCCGACATTCTCCGGCGTCGTCAGGCCCGCCGCGGCGATACACACCAGCGCCAGCACATATATCAGTCCGGCGGCGGCCACCGAGAACATGGCCGCGTCCGGGTTCCGCTCGCGCGCCATCAGCGCGAGCAGGCGCAGCACCGGCAGGGCGACGCAGAGCGCGAGCAAGGCAAGGCCGGCGTAATAGACCGGATGATCGAGCACCGGGATGTAGTTGTTGAGCGACGGCTCGCCCAAATCGGCAAGCACGGGCGCGAGCAGCAGGAACAGGCTGAGCCACGCGCCGTAAATGCCGACGCGCCCGACGGCGATCGACAGGAAGCCTTGCGCGGCGCGTGCGCCCTGCATCTGCGCGGTCATCAGCACGGTCAGCGCGCCGTGCACGCCCATGTACCAGATCACGAAGGCAAAGGTGACGTGCGCGACCAGGCCTTTCTGGAAGAAGCTGTCGCCGGTCCAGGTCAGGACTTTCTCCGCGCCCGGCACGCGCGAGGCGGCCAGCAGCAGCGCAAGCAGCCCGGCCAGCGCGAGCGCGGCCAGCGGCAGGCTCACCCATCCGCGCAGTTCATGCATGAAGGGCGGCGTGATCTTGCCCGCGAAATTGCCGTCCACCGCCGTATCGACCGGCGGCGGCATCGCGCGCGCGAGGACTTCCTTTTCGTCCATGTTTACGCCGAGGCCGGGTAGATGTGATAGAGGACGACGTAGATCATCACGCCCGTGACGGTCACATAAAGCCACGCGCCGATGGTCCAGCGCGCGATGGCCTTATGACGGTCGAACGTGCCTTTCAGCGCGCGGTACGCCGTCACGATCACCATCGGCGTCACGACGGTGGCCAGCACCACATGGCTGATCAGCATCGCGAAATAAACCGGCCGGGTCCACCCCGTGCCCGGAAAGACAAACGTCGGCGCGGTGAAGTGATAGGTCAGATAGCTGGCCAGGAAGACGCCCGAGACGATCAGCGCGGAAAGCATGACGTTCCGGTGGATCTGGCGCCGGCCCGAGCGGATCAGCACGAATCCAATGATCAGCAGAATGGTGGACAGCGCGTTGAGCGCGGCGTTCACATGAGGAAGGATGGTCGCGAGGGTCATAAAACGCTCACTCGGTCTTTCGTTTGTCGGTCATCCCGGGCCTCGGGCCCTGGATCCAGGGTTTTCAAACGCATTTCATGCCGCGATGACTGGCGTGGCGGCATTCATCCTCCCCCGGCGCCTCCAGATGCCCCGAACAAGTCCGGGCATGACAGGGGAGTTTGGAAGGACGACGAATGAGTACCTAAGGCCCGCGCACGGCGGTTTTGATGATGAAGCTCACGTACATGAACAACGGCACAAAGGCCAAGGCGCAGGCGAACAGCACCAGCCGGCGGCGTTTGGCCTTCTCGTTAGAATCGGCGTGATCGGAATCTTGCGGCGGAATGACGTTCACCAAAATTCTCCTGAAGCGCGCACCCAGAGTCTCGCGTCTGTCTAACCGACCGGACGGCTAAACAAAACCCTTTGATCTGTCACATCCGAGAGGGCCGTCACGGAAAACTCATGCAGGCCAAAAGGGTTAACAACCCTTTGTGAATACGGGGCTTTACCTTTACCTGCGAGGCCCGTTCGGTTAGTCTCCGCGCGGGGCGGCACTGAGGGATTCTTTGGAACCCATTGGCGCGGCAGGGGAATTTGTAAACGCCCAAAAAATATAGGTTGAACCGCCCGGTCCGGCCCCTTAAACGGTGGCCACCCGCTGGGTTGCAATGGAGACAGAGTGTGAGTCGTGTGGCATTGGCGTTTGGCGCCGTCGTTTCGAGCATCTTTTCCATGGGGACCGCGTTTGCCGCCGAGCAAATGCCCACCCCCTCCTTCCCGACGAACTGGCAGCTCGGGATCCAGACCCCGGCGACTCCTCAGGCCGAAATGCTCCATGATTTCCACACGCTCCTCTTGTGGATCATCACCATCATCAGCGTCTTCGTCGCGACCCTGCTCCTGATCTGCATCTTCCGCTTCAACGAGAAGAGCAATCCGGTCCCGGCCAAGTGGTCGCACAACACCCTCATCGAAGTGATCTGGACAATCGTTCCGGTCCTGATCCTGGTGGGCATCGCGGTTCCGTCCTACCGCACGCTCTACTTCCTCGACCGCACGACCGACGCGGAAATGACCCTCAAGATCACGGGCAATCAGTGGTTCTGGTCCTATGAATATCCGGACGCCGGCGTTTCCTTTGACGCCATCGCGGTTCCCGATGCGGAAATCGACGTGAAGGCCGGCCAGCACCGTCTGCTCGAAACCGACCGTCATGTCGTCCTGCCGGTCGACACCAACATCCGCCTGCTTTTCACCGCCAACGACGTCATCCACGCGTGGACGATCCCCGCCTTCGGCGTGAAACTCGACAACATGCCGGGCCGAGTCAACGAAACCTGGACCCGCATCACGAAGCCGGGCCGCTACTACGGTCAGTGCTCGGAACTGTGCGGCGTCGACCACTCCTTCATGCCGATCGTCGTCGATGCGGTCAGCAAGGAAGAGTACCAGCGCTGGGTTGAACAAGAAAAAGCCGGCCTCACGCCCGCCACGGCGGACAGCGTGAAACTCGCCTCGGCTCAATAGAATTACGTTTCGGAGAAAGCGTCCATGAGTGCAGCTTCCCACGCCGATCAACACCACAGCGCCGGGCACGATCACGGCCACGACCATCATCCGACGGGCATCACCCGCTGGCTGTATTCCACCAATCACAAAGACATCGGTACGATGTACCTCGTCTTCGCGGTGATTGCCTCGCTGGTAGGCGGCGGTTTTTCGATGGCGATCCGCGCCGAGCTGATGCATCCCGGCCTGCAGTTCATCACCGATAAGCATTTCTACAACGTGCTTGTCACCGCGCACGCCCTGTTGATGGTGTTCTTCGTCGTGATGCCGGCCATCATCGGCGGCTTCGGCAACTGGATGGTGCCGCTGATGATCGGCGCCCCGGACATGGCCTTCCCGCGCATGAACAACATCTCGTTCTGGCTCATGCCGCCGGCCCTCATCCTCGTCGTGCTCTCCATGACCGCCGGATCGGGTGCGGGAACGGGCTGGACGCTTTATCCGCCGCTGTCGGGAATTGCGGGCCAGCCGGATATGAGCGTCGACTTCGCCATTCTGTCGCTCCACCTTGCGGGCGCCTCTTCGATTCTCGGCGCCACCAACTTCATCACGACGATCCTGAACATGCGCGCGCCCGGCATGACCATGCACAAGATGCCGCTGTTCGCGTGGGCGATCCTGATCACGGCCGTGCTGCTGCTGCTGGCCGTTCCGGTGCTCGCCGGCGCGCTCACCATGCTGCTCACCGATCGTAATTTCGGCACCGCGTTCTTCGATCAGCGCGGCGGCGGCGATCCCCTGCTGTGGCAGCACCTGTTCTGGTTCTTCGGCCACCCCGAAGTGTACATCATGATCCTGCCGGCCTTCGGCATCATCAGCCACATCGTCTCGACCTTCAGCCGTAAGCCGGTGTTCGGTTATCTCGGCATGGCCTACGCCATGGCCTCGATCGGCGTCGTCGGCTTCATCGTGTGGGCGCACCACATGTACACGGTCGGCATGAACGTCAATTACCGCGCGTACTTCATCGCCGTGACCATGGCGATCGCGGTTCCCACGGGCATCAAGATCTTTTCCTGGATCGCCACCATGTGGGGCGGCTCCATCTCCTTCCGCGCACCGATGGTGTGGGCCGTGGGCTTCATCTTCCTGTTCACCGTCGGCGGCGTGACGGGCGTGGTGCTGGCCAACGCCGGCATGGATATCGTGATGCACGATACCTATTACGTCGTCGCGCACTTCCACTACGTGCTGTCGCTCGGCGCCGTGTTCGCCATCTTCGCCGG
>JAYSFT010000215.1:0-4804 GCA_041913245.1 Rhodospirillaceae bacterium
GCGCCGATGGTCGAGCCGTTGTCAGAATACTTCACCAGCTTTTCGGCGACTTCGGCGCCGATGTTGGCCTGCGCTTCTTCCGTCGAACCGCCGATGTGCGGCGTGAGAATGACGTTGCGCATGCCCTGCAGCGGGCTCTTGAATTTCTCGTCGGCGCCGCTCGGCTCCTTGGGGAACACGTCGAGGGCCGCGCCGGCGATATGACCGGACTTGAGCGCGTCCACGAGGGCCGGGATCTCGACAACGTTGCCGCGCGCGGCGTTGATGAGGAAAGCGCCCTTTTTCATCTTCGCGAGCTTGGCCGCGGTCATCATGTTCTTGGTTTCCGGCGTCTCGGGCACATGCAGGGAAATCACGTCCGAGGTCGCGAGCAGGTTATCGAAGGACCGGCAGGCCTGCGCGTTGCCGATCGCGAGCTTCTCGATGATGTCGTAGAAGCGCACCTGCATGCCCATGGCTTCGGCGATGACCGAGAGCTGCGAGCCGATATGTCCGTAGCCGACGATGCCGAGCACCTTGCCGCGGATTTCGCGGGCGCCCTTCACCGACTTGTCCCACTCGCCTTCGTGCGCGCCCCAGGAGCGCTGCGGCACGCCGCGGAACAGCATGATGATCTCGGCCAGCACCAGTTCGGCGACCGAGCGGGTGTTGGAATAGGGAGCGTTGAAAACGGGGATGCCCATCTTCTTCGCGCACTTGGTGTCGATCTGATTGGTGCCGATGCAGAAGGCGCCGACGGTGAGGAGCTTTTCAGCCGAAGCCAGCACCTCCTTGGTCAGCTTGGTGCGCGAGCGTATGCCGAGGATGTGGACATCCTTGAGCGCCTTTTTCAGAGCTTCGCCGTCGAGGGCTTCGTTGACCGTGCGGATCGAACCGTAACCATTGCGCTTGAAAAGCTCGACCGCGCTTTTGTGAACGTTCTCGAGCAGAAGGACGTTGATCTTGCTTTTGGGAAGGGAAAGACGTTCCGCCACTTGAATCTCCGACTGGGAATCTCCGTCTGGGTCTGGCCTCGCCGGCCGGGACCGTCGTAATATTGGGCGGGGATTAGCACAAACACCCCCAGGGTCGCGATTGCAAAGTTCGCAGGGCAGGCCGTCCCGGACCGGCCGCACTTTCGAATCGGGACCCTGTTGGAGCGAGGCCGGCCGCGGGGAACCCACGAATGAGCGGAAAGATCGAAACACGCCTAAAACAGCTGGGTTTGACCCTGCCGGCGGCGACGCCGCCGGTGGCGAACTACATCCCGTTCGTGAGAACCGGCAATTTGATCTTCGTGGCGGGTCAAATCCCCCTCCTGAACGGCGCCGTCCACTACCACGGCATCGTGGGGCTGGATGTGACCCTGGACGAGGCCGTGAACGCCGCCCGCCTGTGCGGCCTGAACCTGCTCGCCCAGGCAAAAGCGGCCTGCGACGGCGATCTGGACCGCATCACCCGGGTCGTGAAACTCACGGGATTTGTGGCCGCCAACGCCCACTTCACCGATCACCCCAAAGTGATCAACGGCGCGTCCGATCTTATGGTGGAAGTCTTCGGAGAGGCCGGCCGTCACGCCCGCGTCGCCGTCGGCGCCCCGTCCCTGCCCCGCGGCGCTCCCGTGGAAGTGGACGCCATTTTCGAGGTCGCGTAAGGCCGTTGCCGGATCGTTTCTCCCTCAAGGTCGTTTCCGACATTCATCGCATCGACGCCGCGGCGTGGGACGCCTGCGCCGGGGCCGGCTCGCCTTCACACAATCCCTTCGTCACGCACGCCTTCCTCAGCGCGCTGGAGGATTCCGGCTCCGTGAGCGCCGAGAACGGCTGGGGGCCGCAGCACCTTGTCTTGGAAGACGACGGCCGGGTGGTGGGTTGCGCGCCGCTGTACTTAAAGAACCATTCCTACGGCGAATACATCTTCGACTGGAGCTGGGCGCAAGCCTACGAGCGCGCGGGCGGGCGCTACTATCCAAAGCTCCAATGCGCCGTGCCGTTCACGCCGGCGACGGGCCCGCGCCTGCTCGTCGCCGAAAGCGCGCCGCAGCGCGCGGAGCTTCAGCGCGCGCTCGCCGAGGGCATGATCGAACTGGCGCGCCGGCTCAAAGTCTCGTCGGCCCATGTGACCTTCGCGAGCGAGGCGGAACACAAATTGATGGCCGAAGCGGGCCTGATGCCGCGCCTGTCCGAGCAGTTTCATTGGAAGAACGAAGGCTACATGAGCTTCGACGACTTCCTGGCGGCGCTGTCCTCGCGCAAGCGCAAGACGATCCGGCGCGAGCGTGAAGTGGCCAACCAACGCGTGAAGATATCCACCCTGACGGGCGAGGACATCACCGCGCGGCATTGGGACGCCTTCTTCCGCTTTTATATGAACACGTCGGACCGCAAGTGGGGCCAGGCCTATCTCAACCGCGCATTCTTTTCGCTGCTCGGCGAACGGCTCAGGGATGCCGTGGTTCTGGTGATGGGCGAAGAAGATGGCGAGTTGGTCTGCGGCGCGCTGAACCTGCGCGGCGGGGATACTTTGTTCGGCCGCAACTGGGGCGCCGCCGTCGACTATCCGATGCTGCACTTCGAGGTGTGCTACTACCGCGCCATGGATTTCGCCATCGCCGAGAAATTGGCGTGGGTGGAAGCGGGCGCGCAGGGCGAACACAAGATCCAGCGCGGCTACCTGCCGCGCCCCACCTACTCAAACCACTGGATCGCGGACCGCGGCTTCCGCACCGCCGTCGCGGACTTCCTCGCGCGAGAGCGCGCGGCCGTCGCGCATCAGATGGAAGAGCTGACGGAGTTGGGACCGTTCAAGAGGGACGGCTCGGCTACTTCTTGATCTCGATGGAATTGCCGTTCTCGTCCACCGCGACGAAGGTGTAGCGGCCTTCGGTGACTTTCAGCTGCGTGACCGGCGCGCCGGGAGTGCGGCGGCGGACCCAGCATTCAATATCGACGGCGACGGACGTACGGCCGATGCGCCCGATCCGCGTGTAAATCGTCACCTCGTCGCCCTTATTGATCGGCTTGTGGAACTTCATGGCGTCCACCGCCACGGTCACCATGCGCAGGCCGCCTGCGACCTGGCCCGCCGCGATGGCCCCGCCGATGTCCATCTGGCCGAGCACCCAGCCGCCGAAAATCTGCCCATAGACATTGGTATCGGCGGGCATGGCATAGACGCGCAGCGCGAGTTCGCCTTGAGGCTGATCGGAGGTTTGCTGGGACATGGCCTTCAACTTATTTGGAAAAACGCAAGATATTGTGCGCGGGCGCGAAGGCTCATACTTTACCGGCGCGCTCCGCCCCTGTCCTCCTTAAGATTTAGAGCCTATGGCCGACCTTTTCTCCTCCAAGCCCCGCCCCGCCAAAGAAAAAGACAAAGAGAAAGAAAAAGAGAGCCGCGGGTCCGGCTATACCGCGAAGGACATCGAAGTCCTGGAAGGCCTGGAGCCTGTCCGGCGCCGGCCGGGCATGTACATCGGCGGCACCGACGAAAAGGCGATGCACCACCTGATCGCCGAAGTGCTCGACAACGCCATGGACGAAGCCGTGGCGGGTTTCGCCAGCACCATCGAAGTGCACCTCGGCGAGGATAACGAAGTCACGATCCGCGACAACGGCCGCGGCATCCCCATCGACCCCCACCCGAAGTTCCCGAAAAAATCGGCGCTCGAGGTCATCATGACCACGCTGCACTCGGGCGGTAAGTTCTCGGACAAGGTTTATCAGACCTCCGGCGGCCTGCACGGCGTCGGCGCGAGCGTGGTCAATGCACTGTCGACCAGCCTGACGATCGAGGTCGCGCGCGACAAGACGCTGTACACGCAAACCTTCAGCCGCGGCCATGTCACGTCGAAGCTGACCAAGGGCGGCGCGGTGAACCGCCGCGGCACGACGGTGCGCTTCACGCCGGACATGACGATTTTCGACGCGGGTTCGAAATTCAGACCGTCGGTCGTCTACAGGATGGTGCGCTCGAAGGCGTATCTGTTCGAAGGCGTGCGCGTGCGCTGGTCGGTGGAGAAGAGCCTTCTGAAAGGCGACGAGCAGACCCCGGCGGAAGAAGAGCTGCATTTCGAAAACGGCCTGGGCGACTATCTCCGGCATGTGCTGAACGGCCGCAAGCGCCTGGTTGAACCGTTCTTCTCGGGCAAGGCCGAGCTGGAAGCCAGCACCAACGATTCCGGCGGGCGCGTGGAATGGGCCGTGTGCTGGCCCGACGACGAGGACGGCTTCCTCAACTCCTACTGTAATACCATCCCGACGCCGGAAGGCGGCACGCACGAACAAGGCATGAAGAGCGCGATGCTGCGCGCGCTGAAGGGTTATGCCGATCTGACCAATACAAAAGGCGCGGGCATCGTCACCGGCGAAGACCTGTGGGGCGGCGCCTGCATGATGCTGTCGGTCTTCATCAAGGAACCGCAGTTCCAGGGCCAGACCAAGGAAAAGCTCGTCTCCGTGTCCGCCTCGCGGCTCGTCGACACCGTGATCAAGGATCACTTCGATCACTGGCTGTCGGGCGACCCCAACTCCGCGAACGTGCTTCTGGAAACCGCCATCGCGCGCGCGAACGACCGCGTGCGCAAGAAGCAGGACCAGGACCTGTCGCGCAAGTCGGCGACCAAGAAACTCCGCCTGCCGGGCAAGCTGACCGACTGCACGCGCTCCAATCCCATCGGCACCGAACTTTTCATCGTCGAAGGCGACAGCGCCGGCGGTTCGGCCAAGCAGGCCCGCAGCCGCGAGACGCAGGCCGTATTGCCCTTGCGCGGCAAGATCCTGAACGTGGCGTCGGCCAGCGACGACAAGCTGCGCGCCAATCAGGA
>JAYSFT010000216.1:0-4803 GCA_041913245.1 Rhodospirillaceae bacterium
ACTACGAGTACCCGCCCGTGGGCGGCGGCGGCGGCAATGCCATGCGCCATATCGCGCGCGAAATGGCCAAGCGCGGCCACGCGCCTTTCGTGCTGACGGCAGCCCAGGGACGCCTGCCCCCGATCGACGTGACCGACGGCGTGACGGTACGGCGCATCCCCGCCTTGAGAAGGCGCGTGGAGCGCAGTTCGATCGCCGAGATGCTCGCCTTCATGGCGTCGTCGATGTTCGCCGCGCCGGGTTATGCACGCCACTGGCGCGCGGACGCGGTGATCGCCTTCTTCACGCTGCCGTGCGGTCCCACCGCCTCACTGCTGAAGCGCAGCAATGACCTTCCGACCATCGTCGCGCTTCGCGGCGGTGACGTCCCGGGGTTCGATCCTCTCACCTTGAAGACCTACCATGCGCTGACCGGAGGGCTGATCAAGTGGCTGTGGCATGACGCCGACGCGGTGATCGCCAATTCGCGAGGTTTGGCCGACATGGCGCGCGCGCATGATCCCAAACAAGAAGTCGGCGTGATTTCGCAGGGCGCGGACACCGCGGGCATCGCGGCGAAGACGGCCTACGGCGCGCGCGCGCGCGTCGAGTTGCTCACCGCCGGACGCCTGGCGATGCACAAGGGCCTCGATGTCCTGTTGAACGCCCTCGCCCGGCTTGCGCCCGATCTTTCCTGGCGCCTGTCCATTGTGGGCGACGGGCCGGAACGGGCAGCACTTGATGCCCAGGTCTCGCGCCTGGGTCTCCGCGATCGGGTGACGTTCAGGGGCTGGGCGAAACGCGAAGCGCTGCCCGCGATCTATCGCGACGCCGATCTGTTCCTCCTGCCCTCGCGCGAGGAAGGGATGGCGAACGTGCTGATGGAAGCGATGTGCGCGGGGCTGCCCGCTATCGCGACACGCATCGCCGGCAGCAGCGAGGCGGTGATCGACGGCGCGACAGGGTTGCTCGTGCCGTCCGAGGATTTCCCGGCCCTCGCCCGCGCGCTTGAAACGCTGATCCGCGACGCCGCGGCACGCGAGCGCATGGGCCGCGCGGCCCGCGCGCGCGTTGAAGAGACTTACAGCTGGCCGGTGGTGACCGATCAGTGGCTCGACATTGTCGAGCGCATCATCCAAAAACGTCAGACATGAGCCCACACACCGTCGCGCCCCATATGGACTACAACAGCGTTTGGACCGGCGCGTGGGACGACATGCGCCTCTACGGACCCATGGCGCGCCATTCGCGCCGCCTGATGCGGCGCATGACGGACGATCTCAATCCGGCCTCGATCCTCGATATCGGCGGCGGCGAAGGCTCGCTGCTGCAGGTCTTGGGCGCTGCGCATCCCAACGCGAAGATGATGGGCACCGATCTCGCGGCCACGGCCGTCGAACTTGCCCGCGGCCGGATACCGCAGGCCGAGTTCGCGGTTCTGGACGTGGCGAAGCACCGCCTGCCCCGCAGCTTTGATCTCATCGTGTGCGCCGACGTGGTCGAGCACATCGACGACGACCAGAGCGCCCTCGACAACATGGCGGCGATGACCAATCCGGGCGGGCATGTCGTCGTCGCGACCTTGCAGGGGCGCATGCGCGATTTCGAGAAGGACGTGGGCCACGTCCGCAACTACATCCCCGGCGAACTCGAAGAAAAGATGCGCCGGGCGGGGCTCGCCGTCGATCGCGTGATCGCCTGGGGCTTCCCGTTTTACTCGCCGCTGTACCGCGACTTCCTCGACATGGTGGACAGTAAGGGCACGACCGGAAAGTTCGGCCTCGTGCGCCGATTGATCTGCCACGGGCTCTACACGCTGTTCCTGCTCAACCGCCACACGCGCGGCGACTATCTGTTCGTGCGGGCGCGCAAGGCGTGATCACCTTACGCATTCCCCGAATCGAGACGTCCCGATTGCGTCTTCGCGAATTCGTGCAAGACGACATCGAGACCATGGTGAAGATCGCCGAGGATCCCGAGGTCTCGCGCTTCATCACACTCGACGGTCTCCCCAAGGACCGCGAACACGCCTGGCGCACCATGACCAATCTCATGGGTCACTGGGCCTTACGCGGTTACGGCATGTGGGCGGTAGAGGAAAAGGCCAGCGGCCGGTTCGCCGGTTACGTCGGCCCGTATTTCCCCGAGACCTGGCCGGACAAGGAGATCGGCTGGACCATCGCCAAGGAATTCTGGGGCCGCGGGTTTGCCACCGAGGCGGCGCGCATGGGGCTGGAATACGCCCGCGACACGTTGAAGTGGCCGAGGGTGATACACGTCATCCACCCCGACAATTGGCGTTCCATCGCCGTCGCGGAGCGTATCGGTTCGAGACGCGTCGGCGAATGGATGCGGGGCGGGAAACGCCTGCATTTGTACGGTCAGGATTTGGGCGGTTAAGACGCATTCGCTTTAAGAATGCGAGGCGTTCCGAATGCGCACAAAAATGCCGGCGCGGCGTTGACCGCGGTGTAATGTTTCGCCGATAACAAGCGCGGCGGTCTGCAAGGAGAAGTCACATGAAGGGCGACAAACAAGTCATTGCGTTCTTGAACGCCGTACTGAAGAACGAATTGACGGCGATCAATCAATACTTCCTGCATTCGCGCATCCTGAAACAGTGGGGCATGAACCGCCTCGCCGCGAAGGAATACGAAGAATCCGTCGACGAGATGAAACATGCGGACAAGCTGACGCAGCGTATCTTGTTCCTGGAAGGCCTTCCGAACCTGCAGGATCTGGGCAAACTGATGATCGGCCAGGACGTCCTGGAGATCGTGAAGTCGGATCTCGGTCTCGAGAATGCCGGCGTCCCCGTGCTGAAGGACGCCATCGCGCACTGCGAGAAGGTGGCCGACTACATCAGCCGCGAACTGTTCGAGGACATTCTCGAATCGGAAGAAGAACATGTGGATTGGCTGGAGACGCAGCTCGACATGATCGCGCGCATGGGCATCCAGAACTACGTGCAGCTCCAGTGTTCGCCGGAAGATAAGGACTAGAAGAGAGGCGGCGTTATTCGGCGGCCTGAAGCAGGGCCGGGCGGGCGACGTCGTCGATCAGGTCCTGGGCCATGCAGGTGCAGTGGCCGCAGTTAATATCGACGCCAAAAATCCGGTAAGCGTCCGCGACGGTGCGGGCGCCCTGTTCGGTCGCGCTGATGATCTGTTGGTCCGTAAGAGCGTTACAGATGCAGACGTACATGCCGGCTCGGCGCTCCCAAATAACATTGCGAATCACTCGCACGAATAAATTTAGTGTCATTGCGAATAATTTGCAAGCGCTGTCTGGGGAGCCGCCAGAAACGCAGAAATTATATCAGAGATAATTTTTAGGCTTATATTATGGGGATTTTTGGAGCAAAGCGCCGTAAAAGCCGTCCAGACTGCCGCGTTCCGGCCAGTAGGCCGGGAGGGTGCCGAGATCGCCGGCCGGGTCGATGAACTGGGCATCGCCGGCGGCGTCCTTGGGAAGGGCGATGTGGGTGAGCGCCGCGTCGGCGGCGCATACCGCGTCGACCACGGCGCGCCGCTCCTCGGGCTGCAGCGAGCATACACTATAAAGGAGGTGGCCGCCCGGCCGGATCATGGCCGCCGCGGCCATGAGCAGTTTCGTCTGCATGGCCGCGAGGGCCGTGGGATCGAGCGCGGTCTTCAGCACGGGAAGATCGGGATGACGGCGGATGGTGCCCGTGGCCGTACAGGGCGCGTCGAGCAGCACCGCATCGGCCAGCCTCGCCGGGCGCCACGCGAGCGCGTCGGCTTCCACCACATCGGCGCTGAGTTTGAGACGCGTGAGGTTTTCACGCAGCAACGCGAGACGAACACCGGCGACATCAACAGCGGTGACCTTGTGACCCGCGGCGGCGAGCTGCGCGGTCTTACCGCCCGGCGCGGCGCAGAGATCGATCACCTCATGCACGCCGGGCCCCAGCGCCTGCATCAGCACTTTTGCCGGCAGCGCCGCGGCCGCGTCCTGCACCCACCAGGCGCCGTCAGAAAAACCCTTCAAATCCTGCACCCGGCCCGCATCGGTGAGACGCAGACTGCCCGTGGGCAGGACTTCGGCGCCGAGATCGGCGGCCCAATGCCGCAAGGCGTGCGTATCTTTCACCGAAAGATCGAGCGGCGGTTCCTTGAGGTGCGCCTCGGCGATCGCGCGGGCCGTGGCGGCGCCATACGCGCCTTCCCAGCTTTTCCAAAGGAAAGCCGGGGTATCGAGACGCGCCGCATCCTGCGCCGCCACAAGCGCCGCGCCCTTTTCGGACACGCGCCGCAACACCGCGTTCACGAACCCCGACGCGGGCCCGTAGCCTTGTTTCGCCAAGGCCACACTCGTGGCCACGGCCGCATGCGGCGGCGTGCCGAGGAACAGAAGCTGCGCCGCGCCCAGGCGCATGATGTCCATCACCGGATCGGCCGGTTTCTTGCTGATGAAATCCTTCAATACGGCGTCGATTTGGCCCAAACGGCGCAAGGTGGTGGCGACGAGCAACCGCGCGAAAGCGCGGTCGCGCGGCTCAAGCCGGGCCGTGTGAGCGTCGAATCCGTCGTCGATGCTGCGATGCTTGCGAATCGCGCCGTCGAGCAGCGCCAGCGCGGCTTTGCGCGCGCCGATATCAGCGGGGGGTTGGTTCATGCGCCCATGGAGAACATTGACCGCACAAAGTCAATGCGCCGGTCTACCCCCAAGGCCCGGGACGGCGTGGTTGCGGCTGCGCGGCTTTGACTTGCGCCGCCGGATCCCACGCGCCCGCGCCTGGGGCCGCGGGCGCCCCTTCGCCGCCGGAAGAGCCGGCGAGTTCCTGCAGCTTCTTCACGCGGT
>JAYSFT010000217.1:0-4766 GCA_041913245.1 Rhodospirillaceae bacterium
CTCCGGCGATGCCGCCGGGCGGCGGCATGGGCGGCATGGACTTCTAAGTCCAGCCCGCCACGCGATAGACAGCGAAGGGCCGCGCCGCGAGGTGCGGCCCTTTTGCTTTGGCGGTTATGCATAAATCAAAAAAGACCAGGGGCGCCCAATGCGCTATAAGCGCCTCATGACTTCTTGGGGACCGTCCAAATCATTTCTGAAAGTCCTGGGGTTGCTCGCGATCTTCACGCTCGCGCCCGCGACCATCTATTTGCTCTACACCCGCACCGGCGGGCCCGAATCCAAGAAAGAGATCGTCTTCCACAAAAACCTCCGCTTCATCCTGATGGGCGGTGAGGACGTGATCGACTTCGGCCCGCTGACCGACTGGCCGTGGGAGAAGGTCTGCGCGCTGACGGACGGACTCACGGACAAGGAGATCGATGAGGTTCTTGGGTTTGAGTATCTGGCCAAATCCGAGATGCATTGGATGCCCCACGCTGAATATTGGACGCTCCTGTTTGTCGACACCGAGCGCGAGGTGAATTGGGGCAAGGCGCGTCCGGTGACCGCGATCCGCATGTCGCGGAAAGAAATGGCCCAGCTCGGCCTGCCGCTTGGTTCCAAAGGCGCCTGTGTTCCGCGTCACTCCATCCACGCGCGCCTATCGCGCGCGCGCGCGGCGATCGGTCAAAGCCCGGTCACCATCCGTTTCGCCTCGGTCGGGGAAGAGTGATGTTCAAACATGTGGTTGTCGTCGGCGCCGGGGCCGTGGGCTGCTACTACGGCGGGATGCTCGCTCGTGCCGGCATCAAGGTGACGTTGATTGCACGGCCGCAACATGTGGAAGCGATTCAGCGCGACGGACTGATGATGGACACGACGACGTTCAAGGAATACGTGAAGGTCGTGGCGACCACCGAAATGGACGCGGTAAGGGACGGCGACCTCATCCTTCTTTGCGTGAAAACCCTGGATACCGTCGCGGCGGCCAAGGACGCCAAGGCGCGCATGCGCCCCGATGCGGTGATGGTCAGTATGCAAAACGGGGTCGACAACGCCGAGCGCATCAAGGATACGCTTGGCTTCGACGTCGTCTCGGCCGGCGTCTATGTGGCCTGCGCGATGCCGTCACCGGGCTATCTGAAGCACAACGGCCGGGGTGACCTCGTCATTGGCGGCGATGTCGCCGATGACATTCTCCAGAAGATCGCCGCCACATGCGAACAGGGCGGTGTCCCATGCAAGGTCAGCAAGACCGTTGCACAGGAGATGTGGACGAAGCTTGTGATGAACGCGACCTACAACGCGCTTTCCGCTTTAACGGGATGCACCTATGGCGTGCTGGTGAATGATCCCGGCGCGTTGAGAATCATGATGCTCCTGGCCGAGGAATGCGTGGATGTCGCTAGGGCAAAGGGCATTGCGCTGGATCTGGCCGACATGCAGGACCGGGTGCGCAAACTTGGCCCAGCGATGCCGGGGACTTTGTCGTCCACGCAGCAAGACCTCGCGCGCGGCAAGCAGACGGAAATCGATTCCCTGAATGGCTACGTGGCGGTCCAGGGCAGGAAGTACAATGTGCCGGCGCCAATGAACGCCGCGATGCACAGTCTCGTAAAGCTGCGCGAAGCGCGCAAGGTCAGTTCGCCCTAGTCGTTTGACCCGTCACGCAATACTCCGAACGCCTTGGAGTGTGAGCCCAGAATTGCGACCGCGAAGCCGCCGGCCGCGAGCCCGCGGCGCAAAATTTCCCGGATCGCCGACGCACGGCTCGGCATGCGCTTTTCAAAACGGAAGTTGTCGAGGGCGGTCAGTTCCTCCTGGGAAAGCATGACCTGAAGGCGTGAGAGACGCTTTTCGGTGGTCCTCTTCTTACCGCCGCTCTTCGCAGGCATGGCGCTAGGCAACCTCCATCTTCAACCGTTTGGTACGCGAGTTACTTACTCAAAATGAGTAATGAGGGTTCCTGGCTCAAAACGCGCAACAAGGGTGTTTGTTCCACAAGCGCACGTTGCTCTGTAACATGTTGAATTTTAGAGAAATTCGCGCACCATCACGACGGCTTCGGCGATGCCGACGCGCATGACCTCGACGCCGGATGGAAATGCCGTGCAGAGACGCGATGGCATCATCGGATCAAGAAGGACAAAAACGCCGCGATCAGTCTCGCGCCGAATCAGACGCCCGAAGGCCTGTTTGAGGCGAAGACGTGTAATGGCGTCGTCATAGCCCTTTTTGCCATGGGCGGTGCGGCGGGCCTTGTGCAGAATGTCCGGACGCGGCCAAGGGACGCGGTCGAAGACAACGAGACGTAGCGAGCGTCCTGGGACATCGACGCCTTCGCGCACAGCGTCCGTCCCCAGAAGGCAGGCGTCCTCCTCGGCGCGGAAGATGTCCACCAGTGTCGAGGTGTCCATCGCATCCACATGCTGTGCGTACAGCGGGATGTCCGCTTCATCGAGTGGGGCGGATATGTGTTTGTGCACCTCGCGCAAGCGGCTGATGGCGGTGAAGAGGCCGAGCCCGCCGCCGCCAGCGGCCAGGAACAGTTCCCTGTAGGCGGCGGCCACCTGTTTCAGGTCATCCTTGCGCACATCGGTGACGACGATGACGCGTGTGTTGTCGACATAATTGAAAGGCGAGGCGAGCGATGCCCGCGCCACCGGTGCCGACAGATGCCACGCGCCGACACGCTGCTCGGCGCTTGTCCAATCCGTCGCTTCATCCGTCTCGCCGGTGAGCATGGTCGCGGACGTTACGACAATCCCGTGAGCATGATCGGCCAGCGCGCGCGCGAAGGGCAGGGTGGGATCCACCCAGTGCCGGCTGAGGCCGACATCGATATCGTGACCGTCGATGCGCTCGATGTGGAACCAGTCCACGAACTCGGACGGCGTCGCTTCTTTCAATGACTTTACCATGCCGCGCCAGGCGGTGACTTGCATCGCGCCGCGGTGCTCGAGCGTGCGGATCACCGCTTCGAGACGTTGGCGCATGGAAGTCTCGAGGATTCCGGCATCCTTGTTGAGCTTCGCGGTGAAGGTGGAGATGAGCTTTCGCAAGGGTGCCTCGAGACGGGCGAGCGCGGTTTCGAGGCCGTCGACCGCGTCCGCGAGGCCGGGAAGTAAAGGAACGGTTTCCGCTTCCAGCGAATAGGGCGACGATGTGTCGCCGCGCGCGAGGACTTGTTCGCGCACCAGCGCAAGGAACTTTTCGGACGGTCCCTGGGGCGCGCCGTCCTTCACGCGGTTGCGCCAGCCCTGGCTGGGAAGCGTGCGCGCCGCTTCGACGGCGTCTTCGACCGCGTTCGAAAGCCCAAACTCGTCGCCGCTGCCGCACGCGATCAGGTCTTCACAACGCCGTTTCAGTCCCCGCGCGCGGCTTCTTTTGACATTCCCTTCGGCGCCCAGCAACCAGCGGCGGAGATCGGCCGCTTCAAGTCCCGTGAAGTGCGCCGAGAAGGCGGAATCCGCCGCCTCGAAAATGTGGTGGCCTTCGTCGAAGACATAGCGCGTGGGCCGAAGCGCATCGTCGATGCCGCCAAGCGCGGCCTGCGCCATGACGAGCGCATGGTTCGCGACGACGATGTCGGCGTAACGCGCGCGGCGTACCGTGCGTTCGACGAAACACTTCTGATAGTGGTTGCAGGCCGCGTAAATGCATTCGCCGCGCCGGTCCGCAAGGCCGATGACTTTTTCGCGGCCCAGCACTTCCGGAAGCCATCCGGGCAGATCGCCGCCGATCATGTCGCCGTTACGGGTCGCGCTCACCCAGCGCGCGACAAGCCCAAGCGCCACTGCGTCATGGGGCTGCGCGCCAAGGCGGTTCAGCGCTTCCTCATAGCTGAGCAGGCACATGTAGTTTTCGCGACCCTTGCGGATCACCACGCGTCGCTTTTTCTCGTCGGTGTCCGGATGCAGACGGTCGAGTTCTTGATCCAACTGGCGCTGAAGGTTGCGCGTGAAGGTCGAGAGCCAGACCGCGCCCTGGTTCTGTTCGGCCCAGACGCTGGCGGGCGCCACGTAGCCGAGGGTCTTGCCCGTACCGGTGCCAGCCTCCGCGAGGACGAGAAGCGGCTGGTTTGAGGCGCCGCGCGGTTGGAACGCTTGGGTCACAAGGCGGGTATATGCGCGTTGACTCGGCCGCGTCTCCGCGCCTTCGCCCAGCAGCTTTTCCAGGCGCGCTTCTGACTCGACGGCCGCTACGGGTTTGCTGCCGGGGGGCGCGGGCGGCGCGCGCTCTTCCCAGGCCGGAAGATCGATCCAGACGCGAAGGCCGGCGGCCGGCCCGAAGCCGCGCGCTGCGTTGGGATCGCCGCCAAGGGCGGCCAGTACGGACGGTCCCCAGGCCCAGCCCCCACGCGCCATGGCGCCCGCGGCGGCCGCGAGTGTTTTTGCCTCCAGATCGCCGAGGCGCTTTAGCTCTTCGAGCAGTTGCCTGACCGCATGCAGCAGGGTTTCGGGCTTGTCCTCAAGAGTCGCCGGTACGGCTAAACCCAAAGCCAGAACAAGGCCGCCGATCGTCGGCAGGCAGAAACTGGCCGGCCGGACAAAGGCGAACAATTCCAAGACATCATGAGCCGGGAAGCGCTCGGTTTTCAGCCGTGCCGCAGTGGCCGGCGCATGGCAGAGGATCGGCCGCGCCGTGGACATCAGCTGGCCGGCCATGGCGGCCTTTTTCATGGTGATTTCGCCGCTGGTGTCGAGGATGGCGGCGCTCGTCCATTCGGCCACGACAACGGGCGCATCGGGCAGGAGGATGCGGCGAACGGGCGGCGCGGCGAC
>JAYSFT010000218.1:0-4737 GCA_041913245.1 Rhodospirillaceae bacterium
GTTGCGCGGCGGCGCGCGGGCGCGCGCCGCCCCGCGCCCGCGGCGCTCACCACTGGGGGGAACCACTCATGATCGCAAGTCATCCGTACACCGCAATTGTGCTGTGTTTAGGCCTTATCGTGTACGTCTGGACGATGCTGCGCGTCGGGCGCGCACGCTCCCAGTTCAAGATCAGCGCGCCCGCGATGACGGGTCCGGTGGAATTCGAGCGCGTGCTGCGCGTCCACGGCAACACGCTCGAACAGCTTGTCATATTTGTCCCTTCGCTCGTCCTCTTCGCCGCCGCGTGGGGCGATTCGCCCGCCGCCGCGCTCGGTGTCCTCTGGCCGCTCGGGCGCACGATCTACGCGCTGCGCTACTACGCCGGCGTGAACCGCAGCTTGGGCTTCGGCCTCGCCTTCATCCCGACGATGATCATGCTGGTGAGTGCCCTCGCCGGGGCGGTGATGACAGTCATGAACAGCGGGATGACGGCCCCGTAATCTCAGCAGCGGGCGACGATGAAGGCGTAATCGCCCGCCGCCTCGTCCGCCGTGGCCCGCACGGCGGGCCAGCGGCCAGCGTCGAGATCGGCGCGGAGCGCCTTGAGCCCCGCCGCCTGCTCCTCCGGCGGGCTATAGAGCCGGAAGGCCGATATCCCCGAGCGCACCTCGTCATCGAAGTAGAGCTCCGGGCGATCCTTCCCCGAATACCAGAACAGGTCCTTGAGGTCGGGCGGCACGCGCCAGAGCTCGACCTCGACGTCCGCAAAGCCGGCGGCGTGGAGCCAGTCTTCCAGCACGGCGCGGGGAACCGCGGTCGCAGCGGCGCCTTCCACGGCGGCCGGGAAGTAGTGCCGGAGCCAGTAGCCCCTCACCTGCTCGCGAAGGGCCGCGAACAGGACGAGGCTGCCGCCGGATAAAACCCGGCGCACCTCCCTAAACACGGCGAGCGGATCCTTGAAGTGATAGACGGTGTTGGTGCTGACGGCGCCATGAAACGTCCGGGCGGCGAAGGGCAAGGCCTCGCCACCGCCTTTTATCCAGCGGATGGACGAATCGTCCACTCTGGCGGCCTCGAGCATCACCTCGGACGGATCGACACCGGTCATCGCGAGGCCCGCGCCGGCCAGCAGGCGGGTGTAGTTACCGGTCCCGCAGCCAAGGTCAAGAACGGGCGCTCCCGGCTCCAGCCCGCCCAGCAAGCGCCGGAGGTTCGCACCGATGCCGGGGTCGGCCGCGCGGGTGCGGTTGTAGCCGACACCCAGTTGATCGTAGCGGACGCTCACAGCTCGCCGACGTAGGTGCCCAGGCGCCGGGCGGTGCGGATGAGCTGGCTGTCCTTGGCCACGAAGCGGGGCCCGGTGACCACTTCGGCCAGCGGAACCTCGGTCACGAGGCCGCCCTGCCAGGCGACCATGCGCTGGTTCTGGCCGGCGGCGAGCACATGCACGGCGCGCGCGCCCATCGCCGAGGCCAGGAGCCGGTCGAACATGGCCGGCGTGCCGCCGCGCTGGATGTGCCCCAGCACCGTGCAGCGGGCGTCGAAGCCGGTGCGTTGCTGAAGGCCGTTGGCGATGGCGAGGCCGACATTGCTGGCCTTGCGGCGCTCCTCGGCGGGCGGCGCCGCGCCTTCGGCCACGACGACAAGGACGGGGCTCGGCCGGTCGTGGGTGATCTTGCGGACGTGGGCGGCCACGGCGTCGAGGTCGTAGGGAAACTCGGGCATCAGGATCACGTCGGCCCCGCCGGCGATGCCGCCGAACAGGGCGATGAAGCCGGAATCCCGGCCCATGACCTCGAGCACCATGATGCGCCGGTGGCTGGCGGCGTGGGAGGCGAGCCGGTCCAGGGACTGGCCGACGACCTCCACCGCCGTGAAGAAGCCGACGGCGAACTCGGTGCCGGGCACATCGTTGTCGATGGTCTTGGGCACGCCGACCCAGGGAATGCCGACGCCGACCAGGAGGCGGTCGAACAGGCGCATGGAGCCATCGCCGCCGATGACCACCAGGGCGTCGAGGCCGAGCCTGCGGATGGCCGCGTGTATGTCCTTGGAACGGTCCGAGACGACGCCGTCGGGGCCGGGGAATTTGAAGGGATCGCCCTTGCTCGTGGTGCCGAGGACGGTACCGCCGGAGCGGAGCAGGTCGCCGCGCACGAAATCGGCGCTGAGCGGCAGGATGTCCGGCGGATCGTTGAGAAGGCCGAGGTGACCGTTGCGCAGGCCCACCACCTCCCAGCCGCGCCCGGCGGCCGCGTCGGTGACCGCGCGGATGACGGCGTTGAGGCCGGCGCAGTCCCCACCGCTGGTGAGCACGCCGATTTTACGAATCGCCGGACTTTTGACCTGCGTCATTTCGACTCCCTCACAATGCCCCTAGCTTTCCCCGGATCGCCGGGTTTGCGCAACCGCTGTTGCGGGAGTCAAACTCCCGACCGGCGCGCTTTGATCCCCGTCAAAGCGTTACACAAGCGCACGCGATACTGCTTGAGGCATTCCGCGCACCTCAGGACCTCGGCGCCGTGACCGCGTTCCCCGCTTCCATCAACCGCCTGTCCCAAGACCATATCGAGATGCGGATGGCGCTCACCACGCTCGAGCACGAAGTGGCGTCCGTGGCGCAGTACCATCCACCCGACGGCGCGCTGATCGGCGGCGCGGTCCAATATTTCGCGAACTTTCCGGCACGCTGTCACCAACCCATCGAACAGATGCTGTTCGACGCGCTGCAGCGCCGCGCGCCGGCGGCGGCGAAAGAAGCCGCCGACCCCGCCGAACACGACAGGATCATCGCGTCCGCCGACGAGACGGCCTCGATGGCGCGGAACCTGTTCCTGGACCCGCCGAAATGGCGGGCGCCGTTCTGCGCGACCGCGCGCAACTTCATCATCCTGAAGCGCGAGCACATCCGCGGCGAGGAGAAGACCCTGTTCCGGCTGGCGTGCGAGCATCTTGCGCCGGAAGACTGGACCGCGATCGAGCGCGCCGCGCGCGCGGCCGACGCCCAGTGGAACGACGACCCCGCAAGCGCCCGGGCGATCGAGGCGCTGGGCCTCAGGCTTGTCCGTGAAGGGCGCGCCAGTGACGCTGCTCATCGAGCGTAGAAGCGTCGATCAACGCGCGATAGATCACCTCGACCGTCGAAAGCTTGCCGTTGTTCTTCGCGGCGATGCGCTTGGCGTTGTCCACCACTTCTTCCACGCGCGGAACAACGACCACGCCGGCTTCGGACGGTTTGAACTGCGCGGCCTGGGTGACGTAGTAGAGCCGCTCGCACAGCAGCGGCACGATTTTCTCGTCCATGGCGTCGATGGCGGCGCGCACCTGCGCGAGCGACTTGAACTTGCGCTTCGACCACGTCAGCGTCTTCGCGCGCTTGACCGTTGCTTTCTTCGCCGTCCGCTTCGCTTTTTTCTTCGCTGCCATGTCCAGGTCCTAGTAGCTGAAGGCCTCGAACGCCTTGGTCACATCGCCCTTCCAGGCGCCGTGATAGAGACCGAGCATATGCTCGGCCGGCGTTATCCCCGAAGCGGCGATTTCACGCAGGGGCGCGAGGAACTTCACCTCGTCCTGGCCTTGCGAATTCACCCGGTTGCGGGCCCTGAGGCCGGCCTCGGCGAGGTCGAGCGCTTGATTGGCGACGTCCTGACCGGTGCGGCCGGCGATCTTGGCCTTGAGGCCGAGGGTCGGCACGTCGTGATAGAACCGCGCCCGCTCCTCCGCCGTCCAGTCTTTCGCGATGTCCCAGGCGCCGTCGAGGGCGCCGCCGTCGTACAGAAGGCCGACCCAGAAGGCCGAAAGCGCGCACAGCCACGGACGCGGGCCGCAGTCGGCGCCGCGCACTTCGATGTAGTTCTTCACGCGCGCTTCCGGGAAGGCGGTGGACATGTGATCGAACCAGTCGGCGATGGTCGGGACCTGACCCGGCAGCGCGGCGAGCTTGCCGTTCATGAAGTCGCGGAACGACTGGCCGGCGACGTCGATGTGCCTGCCGCGGAAGACGAAGTACATCGGCACGTCGAGAAGATAATCGACATACCGTTCGAAGCTCATGCCGTCTTCAAAGGCGAACGGAAGAAGGCCCGTGCGCGCGGGATCGGTGTTCTGCCAGATGATGCCGCGCCAGGAGAGCGCCCCGTTGGGCTTGCCTTCCTTGAAGGGCGAGTTCGCCCACAGCGCCGTGGCCACGGGCTGGAACGCGAGCGCGACACGCAGCTTCTTCACCATGTCCGCTTCGGAGGCGTAGTCGAGATTCGCCTGCACGGTGCAGGTGCGCGTCATCATGTCGAGGCCCATCGTGCCGACCTTGGGCATGTACTCGCGCATGATCTTGTAGCGGCCCTTGGGCATCCACGGGATGTCCTCGCGCGTCCAGTTGGGCGTGAAGCCGAGACCGAGCATGCCGATGCCGAGTTCGTCACCGACCGCCTTCACCTGCGCGAGGTGCTCGGCGATCTCGCCGCAGGTCTGATGGATATTGTCGAGCGGCGCGCCCGAGAGTTCGAACTGGCCGCCGGGTTCGAGGGACACGGTGCCCTTGCCCTTGGCGCGCAGGGAAATGAGGTTGCCGTGCTCGGGCACGCCTTCCCAGCCGAAGCGCATCAGGCCTTCGAGGAGGGCGCGGATGCCCCCTTTTCCAATATTGGGATCACCCTCGTAAGGAACCGGACGGAACGTACCCTTATAGTAAGGAAACTTTTCGTGCTCGGTGCCGACGCGCCATTGGTCTTTGGGCTTCGATCCGCCGGCCAGCGT
>JAYSFT010000219.1:0-4730 GCA_041913245.1 Rhodospirillaceae bacterium
CTACAAGAGCGGCGGCGTGCTGCACTACGTGCTGCGCACGCTGGCGGCTTAGGCGCGGGCGGCGCGGGTTTCCGCGCCGTGTCGCTGCTCAGCGCCGACTCACTGCTGGCCCAGGCGATCGCCGCGCAGAACGCGCATGATTTCGCGCGCGCGGCGGCGCTTTATCAGCAGCTGATCACGCTCGCGCCGGGCCGGCCCGAGGCCTACGTCAATCTCGGGCTCATGCATCAGAATTCCGGCCGGCTGGAGGCCGCGGAAAAGCTATACCGCGGCGCCATCAAGATCGCGCCGAAACTGGCCGCCGCGCATCTCAACCTGGGAGTCGTGCATGTGCGCCGCCGCGAGGAGGATGCGGCGCTGGCCTGCTTCCAGCAGGTCTTGAAACTCGAGCCCGACCGAAAAGATGCGCTCCTTAACGTTGCCGGCGTCTATGAGCGCACGGGCAAGCTTGAAAGCGCGGCGAAGGCGCTGGACCGCCTGATCGCACTGGCGCCCGCCGACATCACCGCCCACATGGCGCGCGCGAACGCCCTGTTCATGCTGGGGCGCTGGCAAGGCGCGTGGACATCGTACCACCGGCGTCATGCGATTTTCTGGGGCGAGGGCCGCGCGCTTCCCGGCCGCCCCTGGCGCGGCGAGGACGCCGCGGCCAAAACCGTTCTTTTGTCCTTCGAGCAGGGTCTCGGCGAACAGATCATGTTCGCGTCCATGGTCCCCGAGATCGCGCGCGCGGCCAGACGTGTCATCGTCGAGTGCGAAGCGCGCCTCGTGACGCTGTTCCAGCGCTCGTTCCCGGGCGTTGACGTGGTGCCGTGGAGCGCGGACTGGCATCCGCGCGTGCGCGGCGCCGATATCGATTTTCACGCGGCGCTCGGTGACCCGGGCCTATGGCTGCGCGATAGCTTCGAAAGCTTCCCCGCGCATGACGGGTACCTCGTTCCCGAGGCGGCGCGCGTGGCCGCGCTTCGTGAACATTACACCGCGATGGCGAACGGCAAGCGGATCGTGGGACTTGCGTGGCACAGCGCCGCGGTCCCCTTCGGTCCGCAGAAAAGCATTCCGCCCGCCGCTCTCGCGCCGCTGCTCGCGCGCGAGGATGTCTTTTGGGTGAATCTCCAGCATGGCCCGGCGCGCGGCGAGATCGGCGCGCCGCTGTGGACGGATCCCGCGATCGATCCTTCGGGCGATTTCGATTCCCTTGCGGCGCAGATCGCCGCGCTCGACGCCGTTGTCAGCGCAAGCACCGCTGGCGCCCATGTGGCCGGCGCTCTCGGCAGGCGGACGCTGCTTATTCTTCCCAAGGTCCTTGGACGCCATTGGTATTGGTTCCCCGAGCGGGAGTCGAACCCCTGGTACCCGTCGGTAAAGACCTTCGTTCAACGGCAAGACGGCGTCTGGGACGACGCGGCTGCGCGCGCAAGCGCGGCGCTCTGATTGACAATCGCCCGTTTGAAGCGCTAGATGCGGTCATGAGCGACGCGCGCCTTTTCTCGACTACGACCACCACCACGACCCACTTGGCTGGGCCGTTGGGATGGTGCGCGCGCTAAAGCTCATACTTGCGTCACACCCCAAAAGGCCCCGCCGGCAACGGACGGGGCCTTTGGTTTTTTTGCGCGCCCCTGTCCGTCTTGACTTACACACAGGAGACACGGACATGGATTCACTTGATCATCGTTCACTCGGGCGCAAACTCGGGCTCTTCCACCAGCAGGAGGAAGGGCCGGGCATGGTATTCTGGCATCCGCGCGGCTTCGCGCTCTATCACCTCATCGAGGATTATATCCGCGCGCGGATGCGTAAAATCGGCTTCGCCGAGATCAGGACGCCGCAGGTTCTCTCACGCGCCTTGTGGGAGAAAAGCGGCCATTGGCAAAAGTTCGGCGGCAACATGTTCTCCTTCCAGCAGGACGGCGAGGACGGTCGTCGCGACTATGCGTTGAAGCCCATGAGCTGCCCCGGTCATGTGCAGATCTTCAACGCCGATCTGCGCTCGTTCCGGGACCTGCCGCTGCGGTACGCGGAATTCGGCGTGTGTCATCGCAACGAACCCTCGGGGGCATTGGCGGGCCTGATGCGTACGCGCGCCTTCGTGCAGGACGATGCGCATATCTTCTGTCTTGAGGAGCATGTGGTGCCCGAGGTGGCGCGCTTCTGCGGGCTCC
Source organism: Rhodospirillaceae bacterium (assembly GCA_041913245.1). GTDB lineage: Bacteria > Pseudomonadota > Alphaproteobacteria > Rhodospirillales > Rhodospirillaceae > SHVO01. The sequence continues at coordinate 2,166 of JAYSFT010000219.1, forward strand.
TGCGCGAGGTTTATGCGGACTTCGGCTTCGAGGATGTGATCGTCGGATTCTCGACGCGCCCGGCGGTCCGCGAGGGCGCCGATGACGTGTGGGATCGCGCCGAGGCGTCCTTGATGGCCGCCGCCGACGCCGCCGGGCTCACGTATCGCGTGCAGCCGGGCGAGGGCGCTTTCTATGGGCCGAAGCTGGAATTCGTGCTGAAGGACGCGCGCGGCCGCGAATGGCAATGCGGCACGATCCAGCTCGATCTCGTGCTGCCGGAAAAGCTCGACGCGCGCTACGTCGATTCCCAGAACAACCGCCTGCGTCCGGTGATGATCCACCACGCCGTGCTGGGCAGCATCGAGCGTTTCATCGCCATGCTGCTCGAACACTACGAGGGCCGGCTGCCCTTATGGCTCGCGCCCGACCAGGTGGCGGTGGCCTCGGTGACGAACGCCAGCGCCGACTATGCGCGCAAGGTGTACGAGGCTTTAGCGGCGTCGGGTTTACGCGCCGCGCTCGATACGCGCGAGGAACGCATCGGACGCAAGCTTGCCGACGCGCGCGAAGCTGGCATCCCGGCCTTCATCGCCGTCGGCGCGGCGGAGTCCATGAACGGCACGGTCGCGCTGCGCCGTCCCGATGGCGGACAGGATGCGATCGGTCTTGGCGTGGCCATAGAACGCCTCCGGGCGGAGGCGCTTAAATGAGCTATAGGGCCTTTTCCATGACGCGCGCCAGACGGCGGGCAAAGGCGGCCGGATCGGGCACCGCCTCGCCTTCGACGATGCGCGCCTGGTCGAGCAGCAGGAGCGCCGCGTCGTTCAGCGGCTCGCCGTCCAGGGTTTCGAGGCGCTTGATGAGCGCATGCTTCGGGTTGACCTCCAGCACCTTGCGGATGCCGAGGTCGGCGCCTTCGCCGTGCTGCTTCAGCATGCGCGCGAGATGCAGGCTCATGCCGCCGGTGTCGGCCACCAGGCACACCGGGCTTTCGGTGAGGCGCGCGGAAACGCGAACGTCGGCGACGGCCTCGCCCAGCGCCGCCTTCAATTTGGCGATGGCGCCCGCCATGTCGGCGGCGGGCTCCTCGGGTTTTTCGTCGGCGCCCTTCACCTTGGACAGGTCGGTGCCGGCTTCCGCCACCGATTTGAACGGCTTCTTGTCGTAGGCGTTCACCGACGGTACCCAGAACTCGTCGATGGGATCGGTCAGCAGAAGCACTTCAATGCCCTTGGCCGCAAAGCCTTCGAGCTGCGGGCTGGCTTTCAGCGCGTCGAGCTTCTCGCCCGTGATGTAATAGATGGCCTCCTGGCCGTCCTTCATGCGCGCCGCATAGTCTTTCAGGCTCACCATTTCGCCGACCGTGGTGGTGAAGCGCGCGAGATCGAGCAACTCCTCGCGGCGCTCGAAGTCCTCGTAGAGGCCTTCCTTGAACACCGGGCCGAAGGTTTTCCAGAACGCGCCGTAGGCCTCCGGATCGGCGGCGCGGTCCTTGAGATCCTTCAGCAGGCGCTTCACCAGGCCGCCCTGGATCTTGCGCAGCATCGGATTGTCTTGGAGCATCTCGCGGCTGATGTTCAGCGGAAGATCCGAGGAATCCACCACCCCGCGCACGAAACGCAGGTAGCGCGGCAGCAGGCCGTCCAACGAGTCCGAGATGAACACGCGGTTCACATAGAGCCGGACCTGACCCTTGCGTTCCGGGTGGAACAGGTCGAAGGGCTTCTGCGACGGGATGAACAGGAGTGCGGTGTATTCGATGGCGCCTTCGGCGCGGTAATGCAGCGTGTGCCACGGCGCGTCGAAGCCGTGCCCGATGCTGTGATAGAACTCGGTGTACTGCTCCGGCGTGATCTCGCTCTTGGCGCGCATCCACAGCGCCGAGGCGCTGTTGAGGGTCTCGTCCTTCGCCTCGGCCTCGCCGGCCTGGGCATCCAGGATCACCGGCAGGGCGATGTGGTCGGAATAGGTCTTCACCACATGGCGCAGACGATGGCTGTCCAGGAACTCCTCGGCGTCCGGCTTCATATGCAGCATGATGCGGGTGCCGCGTGCGGCATCGGCGCGTTCGCCGACGCTGAACTCGCCTTTGCCGTCACTGGTCCAGATCCAGCCATGCGTCTCGCCGGCCTTGCGGGAAATGACGTCGACTTTGTCGGCGACCATGAAGGCCGAATAGAAACCGACCCCGAACTGGCCGATGAGATTGACGTCCTTGGATTTGGCGTCCTTATCCTTGGCGAGCGTCTTGACGAATTCCGAGGTGCCCGATTTCGCGATCGTGCCGAGGTTGGCGATCAGTTCATCGCGCGACATGCCGATGCCGTTGTCGGCGACGGTCAGCGTCTTCGCGGCTTTATCGAAGGAGATGTGGATCGCAAATTCCGCGCCGCCGTCTTCCAGCAGCGTGGGTTCCGTGAGCGCCGCGTAACGCAGCTTGTCGCAGGCGTCCGACGCATTTGAAATCAACTCGCGCAGGAAAATCTCGCGGTTCGAATAAAGCGAATGGACGACGATATCGAGAAGTTTGGCCACTTCGGCCTGGAACGCGCGTGTTTCCGGCGCGGAGGTTGTGCTGCTCAT
>JAYSFT010000220.1:0-4698 GCA_041913245.1 Rhodospirillaceae bacterium
CATGGTAGGAATAAGCACCACGGATCTGTCCCCCGGGTTTAGCTCAGTTAAAACACAATACACCCACTCGCCGGCGCGATGCGGGCCGCCGTCTTCGAATCCCCCCGAAACATCGAAGTTTATTGCACTGCACACAACGGTAGACGCAATAAATCCGGACGTCAATGCAATATGCAAAAAAAGTGACCAATGACCTATTTCGCCTAAGTTTTACACATATGCCTGTTTTTTCTAAAGCCGGCCAAAGCACCCGGAATCGCCGCGGATATCGCTGCGGATTCGGATGAGGGCGCGTGCGTTACGCGGTTTAGGCCGCCTAAACTAGATGCCAAGAGCTTTCCGTTGCGCAGACTCGGGAGCGTACGGTCTGTTGCATGACGTCTTAATTGGGGGAGAAGAGCCCGTGATTCGAACGGTTCTCAAACACACGCGCCGCCTGGCGATTCTTTCACTCGCCCTGCTCGCGCCGGCCGCTCACGGCGCCGATTCGCTGCCGCCGATGCCGCAGTACAAGATCGACACCAGCTGGCCGAAGCTGCCGCTGCCCAACAACTGGACCTTCGGCCTTATTGGGGGAATCTTCGTCGACTCGCGCGATCACGTTTACATCTATCACGCGCCGTCCGAGATCCCGCGCTACGCCCTGAGCGCGGCCGCGACTCCCAAGCGCGGCAAGTGCTGCATCGCCGCGCCCTACATCGTCGAGTTCGACAAGGCCGGAAACGTGGTGCGCTCGTTCGGCGGCCCCGGCGACGGCTACGATTGGCCGCGCGCCGAGCACGGGCTCTATGTCGACGACAAGGGCAACATCTGGCTCGGCGGCAGCGCCACGCGTCCGGGCGACAAGGGCGAGCCCGCCAATGGTGTTGTTCTCAAATTCTCGCCGGAGGGCAAATTCCTGATGCAGATCGGCAAGCCCGGTCCGTCCAAGGGCAGCCTCGACACCACCCAGCTTTCGGGTCCGGCGAACTTCTTTGTCGATCCCACGGACAACGAGGTCTACATCGCCGACGGCTACGGCAATCACCGCGTCATCGTGTTCGACGCGGACACCGGCAAATTCAAGCGCCAGTGGGGCGCTTATGGAAAACCGCCGACGGACAACGACATCGGTCCCTATGATCCGAAGGCGCCGCCGGCGCAGCAGTTCCGCATCGCGCACTGTGTGCGCGTGTCGAAAGACGGCCTCGTCTATGTCTGCGACCGCCTGAACAACCGCGTCCAGGTGTTCAAGAAGGACGGCGCCTTCGTCACCGAATGGATCTACGACAAGGAGACGCTGCAGTCCGGCTCCGTCGGCGCCATCGCCTTCTGGCCCGACGCCAAGCAGTCGGTACTCGCCATCAACGACATGGGCAACTCGCAGGTCCGCTTCGTGAACCGCGCCGACGGCAAGGTCATCGGCACGTTCGGCTGGTACGGTTCATGGGCCGGCGAGCTGATGCGCCCGCACGAGGTGGCCCTCGATTCCGAGGGCAATCTTTACACGTCCGAAGACTGGCGTGTGCAGAAGTTCACGAGGACGGGCGGTCCGGCGATCAAGTAGGAGCGTCGAATTTTCTTGACGAAAAATCGCGGCCGGAGCGACACTCAAAATCTACCCTCGACATTGAGTGTCTGCTTCGGAGCGCTTTCGCGCCGCTCTTTGCACGCGCGTTGATTTTCCTCGTGAAAAACAAACACTGAAAAAATCGCCTGCGGCTGATGCGGACGATGCGGATGAGCGGTTTTTACCGTCCGTTCAGGGGCTTCGCCGCGTCCCTTCATGCGGCGCTCGATGCGGACGGCCTGCGGTTGAAGGCAAAAGCCCGCGCCGGGACTCCAGCGCGGGCTTTTGTGGAAAGAGGCGGGTCTATTTCTTCACGGGCATCACGGTGCCGCCGGCGGCGATGGCCTTCTTGATGCCGTCCATGGTCTTGGCGACACGCAGTTCCACGATCTCCTTGTTGATCGCGTCCGCCTTCGCCTTGTCGAGCGGGTTGCCGTCGATGATGGCTTTGCCCATCTTCACACGCGCGTCGTAATTGATGCTCTTCGGTTCGGCGGCCAGAAGCTCGGTCGAAATCGCGATGTCGTCGTGCAGCGCGTCGCTTCCTTGCGAGCCTTTCTTGGCGTAACCCTTCTCCACCATCATCGCGTGGACCGAGGCGTAGTCATAGTACTCGGGGATCCAGGCGGCGAGCACGCCGCCGCCGTTCACTTTCGCCGCCGCCGCGGCCATGCCCTTCTCGTTGCCGCCGCTGTCGCTGATAAAGAAGATTTTCTTGAAACCGTTCACCTTGTAGCTGCGCGCGATGTCCGTCAGCAGGGCCTCATAGGTGGACTCTTCCAGGCTGATCGTGCCGGCCGAAAGCATATGCCCGACGCGCGGCTCGATCTGCATCTCGCGCGAGAACTTCACGATCGGCGCGCACAGGGCGTCGATCTTGCGGGCCAGGGCTTCGCAGTTCTTGGTCAGGATCCAGTTGTGCTTGCCCAGCCTGATCCACGGGCCGTTCGGCTCGATGCCGCCGGTGGCGACGATGACCGTGGTCTTGCCCGCCTTCATGGCGTCGCGCACGTCCATCCAGGTCATGTCTTCCATCCACACCGTGTCGTTCTTCGGCAGCGGATTGGCCGCGGCGATGCAGTTGTAGGCGTTCTTGGCGCAGTCGCCGCCGCCCGCCGACTTGCCGTCGTCCGGCGTGCCTTGCGCGAAAGCCGCGGATGCCGCGCCAAGCATCATGCCGGTCGCGAGAACGAGACGCGCGATCTGTTTCATGGAGGTCTCCCGGGTTCGGTTTGGAGCTCGATTTAAATACAAAAACGCCCGCGGTTCCAAGGGAGCCGCGGGCGTTGTGCTTTGCGAAAAGAGAGGACTAGGCCTTTTTGGCCCTGGCGTCCCACTCCGCCATGACCGCCGGGTCCGTCGGCTTGGTCGCCAGGGTCCCGATGATGTAGGCGATGAAGCTGGCCGCCATCCCGAAGAAGATCGAATTGTCGGAATAGACGTCCTGGACATAGGCCATGTGGCCGAAGGTCACCACGATGCCCGCGACGATGCTGGCGATGGTGCCCGGCAGGTTCGCGCGGCGCCACGCCATGCCTCCAATGACGGGAACGAACAGGCCGGTGACGACGATGGCGCTGCCGATGGTGATCGCGGCCACCACGTCGTTCAGCGCCGCCGCCATGACGATCATCAGCGCGCCGAAGAACAGGATGTACCAGCGGCTGTCGCGCACTTCGTCATGCGATTCGGCGCGCTGTTCCTCTTCGCTCTTCAGGCCGCGGTGCTTGAGGCCGCGCACGATGTCCTGCTTCGCGACCGTGGCCGAGGCGATGAGGGTGCCGCTCGACACCGACATGATCGCCGCCAGCGCCGCCGCCAGCACCAGGCCCGACAGGCCGGCCGGCAGCACGTTGTCCACGATCATGCCGTACACCGTGTTGCGGTTCACGTCCGGCGGCAGCAGCACTTTCGCCGCCATGCCGATGACAGCCCCTGCAAGGGCGTAGAAGAAGCAGTACACGCCCGCGGCCGCGCCGGCCCACTTGGCGACCTTGTCGCTGCGCGCCGTGAAGATGCGCTGCCAGACGTCCTGCCCGATGACGATCGAGAGGTTGTAGATGATGAGATAGCTGAAGATCGTGCCCCAGCCGATTTCGGTGATGTCGAAGGCGCTTTCCGGCAGCTTTTCATGAAGGCCGTCGAAACCGCCGACGGCGTACAGGGCGGCCGGCAAAAGGATCACGAAAATCCCGATGGTCTTGATGATGAACTGCACGAAGTCGGTCAGGGTGATGGACCACATGCCGCCGAGGAAGGCATAGAGCACCACCACGCCGCCGCCGATCAGCACCGCGGGCAGTTTGTCCAATCCGAAGAGCACTTGGAAAATCGATCCGTAAGCGATGGTGGAGGTCACCGAGATCATGAAGGCGTAGCCCAGCATGACCAGGCCCGAGATCACCGCGGTGCCCTTGCCGTATCTCAGTTCGAGCATCTGGCTGACGGTGTAGACCTTCAGGCGGCTCACCAGCGAAGCGATGGTCACGCTCACCACCAGCACGCCGAAGCCCAGCGAGAAGGCCAGCCACATGCCCGAGATGCCGTGCTGATAGGCGAGGCCGATTCCGCCGACGGTCGCGCCGCCGCCCATGACCAGGGCGCCCATGGTCCCGGCGTACAGCACCGGTCCCAGCCGGCGGCCGGCCACGAGGAAGTCGGATTCATTGGTGGCCCGGCGCTTGGAATACCAGCCGATGCCGATCATCACGGCCATGTAGATGCCGATCACGATCAAATTCAAAGTCATGTTGTCCCCCGACAAGTCCCCAAACGGTGCCGCGATCTTTGCGGTGCAATATGCCTAGACATATTGTCAGCGAAATTTCGGCAAGTCTTGCATTTTTGCGCCGTTAGACGCGGCGCAAAAATTTCTAAAGAAGACTTGAGCCCAAATCCCTGAAATAGCCTGGATATTGCTGAATTGACTAGACATACTGCGAATATGTCTATGACCCGCGTTATTGATAGATGAAGTACGGCAAGAAGACGATTTCTGAATCGCTCCCGCGTTACCAGGAAATCCAAAATCACTTGAAGTCGCAGATCCTGTCGGGTGCCTGGGCGCCCGGCACGAAGGTGCCGTCCGAGCATGAACTCGCCGCGCAGTTCGATTGCGCGCGCATGACCGTCAGCAAGGCGATCGGCTC
>JAYSFT010000221.1:0-4680 GCA_041913245.1 Rhodospirillaceae bacterium
GAAGCAAAGGCCGGGACCGAAACCGAAATGAATTAAGTATACTGTCCCCGAAACTGGCGATGAGGTCTTCTTCGGCGACCTGCATGGTGCGCTTACAACCTGAATTCGCCGAAGGCCGCAAGGCCCGCGGCGGCGACGGGGACGGGTGTTGGATCTTCTCCGGGGGCCGTCCGAATTCTATCCCGCCGCCGCGGCCTTGGCCGCGCGCGCCAACTCGAAGGCCTTCGACAGCTTTTCGATGGTGCCCAGTTGCAGGCTGGTCGGGTTCGCGTATTCCTCGGCCATCTCCTCCACCTGCCGCGCCATTTGAATGCAGATGTTCGACAGGTCCGGCTCGCGCAGCGCGTGCGCCGTGCGGCCGGCGTCTTCCAGCACGCTCACAAGCACCAGAAGCTGCTCGTGCAGCGCCGGATCGATGCGCTTTTCCTGATAGGCCTTGAGGATCGTGCCGCACACCCAGGCCAGCTTCAGGCCGTTGGAATCCAGGCGCGCCGCCATCACGTCGTTCATGTTCGCCTGCACCGCGCGGATCAGCTCGCCGCTGCTCATGCGCCGGCCCTGGATGGTGTCGCGCAGCGTGTTCACCACGTCGAGCTGGCGGATGTTGGACGGCCGGGCCGGGGACGCGGTGCGCCGCTCCGGGCCCAGATAGTCGTTGGTGACGATGAAGGGCTGGCGGTTCATGGTCACATGCGCCACGCGGTCCAGCATCTTGGCCGGGGCCACGGGCTTGACCAGCACGTCGTCCGCGCCCGCCAGGATCGCCCGCTTCACCGCGACCCCGTCGGCTTCCGCCTTCACCATCAGGCTGATCATGATGAACGGATTGATGCCGATACGCGAATGGCGGATATCGCGGATCATCTCGAACAGCTTGGGGTCGGTGTCGTCCGCCGCGATCAGCAGGTCGGGCGGCGATTCCTTGATCGCGTTCACCAGGTCGCCCATGCGCGCGAACGAGCGGGTCCGCTTCATGCCGTAATCGCGCATGATGCCGCGCATGCCTTCGCGCACCTGCTCGTTGGGTTCGGCCAGGTAGATCTCTACGTTGCCAAGACTGTCGCGGCCGAACTGTTTCAAAAGCGGATCCTATTTCAAGCGTCGTTCACCCGCAGGGCGGGTCCCGCCCAATTTACCCGGTGAACGCGCCGTCTTTCCAGGCATTTCCCTGTGGATAAACGGGACACGCGCCAGAGGGAAAACCGGTGTACACTCGCTTATCGCGAGAGGTGCGCACTTTTAGTGCTCGCAGATGACGTGGCGTCATGATGCGGCATTTCAAGGAGCGCCGATGGCCGACAACAGCGTGAATCCCTACAGCGTGCTGGCCGGGCAGGTCACGCCGCTGGCCTACGCGGTCATTCTCGGGGTTTTTCTCTACTTCAATACCAAACGGATTTTCGAGCTTATCGACCGTCTTGTCACGAAGGTCGTATCGATCGCCGGCGTCGATTTTGGAACCGGCACCGTCAAGTTCGAAATGACCGAGAGCCAGGCAAAACATGTCGTGGACGACATTCTGCAGGAAACGCTCGACGCCTCCAAGCACATCTCCGACCGCGACCTGCTGATCTTTCAGGCGATTTACAACGAATGGAAATGCGGGCGCACGATCTCCGTCGACGACTTGTTCTTGCAGGTCGAAGGCGCTCTTCCGGATGAAACGCACCCCCCGCGGAAACGGCAAGGCCAGCGCCTCGGCTTCGTGCGAATCAATGCGAAAGGGGACCCCAACGAGCAAGAACGACGGGACAAGGACTTATCCCCGCTCGAACGGGAACGCCTGGATCGGTTGCGCCGCTTGCGCGGCATCAATCTGATTCGCCCCGCGAAGGACTCCTATTGGGGGCCCGAGACGACGCCGGTGCTGTCGGCATTCGCGGAATACATCCTGCGCCAGGATTCGGTGATCAGAAGCCGTCTGCTGACGCCGCCGCCGCCGCCCGCCGCCGCGGAAGCAAAAGCGGATCGCGTGCCCGACGACTCCGCTTAGCGGCCGCTGTTCCGGACGCGGCGCGGGACGCGTTCGCGCTGTCCCCACGGCACGCCTAAGTCCCTCTAATGTTATGGGAAATGATCCCCTCGCGAAATTCGTTGACAACGTCCCCACAATATGTTCATAAGGTCCCCGCCATATTGTCACCGGGAGACCCGTGAAATGAAGCCTGCACAGCCGCTTCCTCCGCCCCCGACGCCCGCCGCGCCCCCTGCCGCCCCCGCGCCGGGTCCCGATGTGTCCCCCGATACGTCCCCCGGCGCGTCCGGCGACGTCCCTACATTCCCCACCGCCGCCCTCGGCCCCGGGCTCGAAGCCGCCGCCGTCGCCGCCGCTGCGCGCACCCAAGGCCCGGTCATCCTTGCCGCGCATCATCTCCTCACCCTCGCGGCCATGGCCGCGCAGCGGCTCATCAGCGTGCGTCTGCCCACGGGCGCGTTGCGGCCCGTCTCCTGTTATGTCCTCACGCTCGCGGGCGCCGGCGAGGGGCGCAGCGCCCTTGCCAAAGCCGTCGTCGCGCCGATGCGCGAGAGGGCGGACGATAAGGTCGCGCGCCGCTCCGGGGTCTTCGCGACGCCGTCCTCTCCGGGCACATCGGACCGCTACCGCAGGTTCGGCGCGCAGTCCGCATTATTCGCCGAACACGGCAAGACGATCGTCGCGCCGGGCCGCGTGCGCGCTGCCGAGGCCGCAAGTCTCTCCGGTCTGTGGGACGGCCGCGTTGAAAACACCTTCATCAGGACCGCACCCGATCATCCGCGCTTTTCGTTCCATCTTGTCGCCGCGCCGCGCGACGCCCAGGCCATGCTCGGCGACGCCGATCTTGCCGACGGCGGCGTTTTGGGACGTCTGCTCGCCGCCGCGCCGGCCTCCCGTATCGGCCATCGCCAGTGGCGGGCCGTTCCCACCGATGATCCGTCGGAGGAACTCGCGGCGTTCCATGTCCGCGTGCAAGCGCTGTGCGCGCGGGAGTCCACGGCCCACAGCCGCGCCGTCGCGTTCACCGAAGCCGCCGCGTCCCAATGGTTGGCCTTCGCGCAGGAGGTTGAGATCAATATGCGCGAAGACGGCGCTTTCGCCGCCATCCGCCCGCTTGCGGGGCATCTTGCGGAACATGCCGCGCGTCTTGCCGCCGTCATCGCGCTCATGGAAGACGACGGGCTCACGGCGTTGGATGAGGCGGCGCTCGCGCGCGGCATCGCCCTTGCGCGCTTCTACGCCGCCGAGGCGCTGCGTCTCACCGCCTTCGCCTCGGTGCTTGGACCTGCCCCCGAAGCCGCCGAGCGCCTGCATCATTGGCTGGAACGCACGCACGACGGCCGCAGCATCACCTTGCGCGATGTCTGCCGCCTCGGCCCGGCCGGCTCGCGCGACGCCGATGTCGCTTATCGGCTCATGCGCCGCTTGGAGCGCCTCGGCTTCATCCAGCCGAAAACATCTTCGGAAGAAAACGGCGTGACCCGCCGCGTGCGCGAACCCTATTGCTGGGTTGTCAAGCCTGCCGCCGCCAACACCCAAGTCGTGATGTCGCAAGATGTCGCATGATGTCGCACGCGGCGAATTTCCCGCAACGTCCTCGAACGAAAGCGAAATTGGAAAGATGTCGCATGTCGCAGATGTCGCACGGAAAAAAAGATATTTCGCATAGCTCCTTCCATGAGCCCCGCGCCGAGCGCATGCCTCACTGGCTTGAACGCGCCGCGCTGCGCATGGCGCTCCTCGAACGCCGCATCGCGCTCGCCGGCAGGCTCGTCGGCGGCACTTTTATCGGCGCGAACCTCGGGGCTCTCTGCGGCCGCGTCTGCGGCGACACCCCGCTCGGCCTCGCCCTCGGCGGCCTCACCGGCGCCGCGATCGGCCGCCTGTGGCATGAATTGGTGCGCCGCTAATTCTGTGGATAAAATTCGCGGAAGCCGTGACGCCCGGGGCCCCGCCCACTATGTTTGCCCCATGACCCACGCCCCCTTCGTTCACCTGCGCGTCCATTCCGCCTACTCCATGTCGGAAGGGGCCATCAAAGTCGGCAAGCTCGTGGGCCTGTGCGTGGCCAACGAGATGCCCGCGGTCGCGCTCACCGACACGCGCAACCTCTTCGGGGCGCTGGAATTCTCGCTCGAATGTTCCAAGAACGGCGTGCAGCCCATCATCGGCTGCCAGCTTTCCGTGCGCCGCGAGGAGACGGCCGCCCCCGGCCATGGACAAAGCGCGCGCCTGCCGGAGCCCGACGTGCTGGTCGTGCTGGTGCAGAACGCGGCCGGCTACGCCAACCTCCTGAAGCTCACCAGCAAGGCCTTCCTCGCCACCGACAGCGGCGAAACGCCGCAGATCTCCTGGGCCGACGTCGAGAAGCACGGCGAAGGATTGCTCGCGCTCACCGGCGGTCCCGCCGGCACCGTGGGACGTCATCTGCTCGACGGCCAGCGCGCGAAAGCCGAGGAAACCCTCTCCCGGATGAAGGCGATCTTCCCGGACCGTCTCTACATCGAACTCATGCGCCACGGCATCAAGGCCGAGGAGCGCATCGAGCCCGGCCTGATCGATCTCGCCTACGCCCTCGATATCCCGCTCGTCGCCACCAACGACTGCTACTTCGCCGACGAGGGCATGTACCAGGCCCACGACGCGCTCATCTGCATGGCCGAGAAATCCTTCGTCTCGGTCCACAACCGCCGCCGCCTCACGCC
>JAYSFT010000222.1:0-4659 GCA_041913245.1 Rhodospirillaceae bacterium
ACTCTGATGCTGTTCGTGACCTGGAACGACATCGTCCAGTTGATCCGCACATAGAAGGTAACCCGCTGCGTTAGCGCCGGCGGATCGATAAAACTGGGAAGGTTTCGATGATTGGGGCGTCTGGAACGGTTCGGCGCAGCGTGCGGCGCGGGTGGCATCTTGTGCCGCTGTCGGCCCTTCAGGCCGGCGCCATGTTGGCGCTGCTGTCCGGCGCCGCGGTGTTCGTAGTGCCGTCGGCCGAGGTCCGCGCGCAGAGCGCGGCCGACACGATCCAGGGCATCGCCGTTCAGGGCAGCCAGCGTATCGAACCGGCCACCGTGCGCACCTATGTCACCGTGCGCGAAGGCGATCCGTTCGATCCCGCGCGTATCGACCAATCGCTCAAGAACCTGTTCGGCACCGGCCTGTTCGCCGACGTGTCCATCACGCGCGGCGAAAACAATGTCCTCGTGATCCGCGTGGTCGAGAACCCGATCATCAACCGGATCTCGCTCGAAGGTAACGACAAAATCAAGGACGACGACCTGACGAAGGAAATGCAGCTTCGTCCGCGCGTGGTGTACACGCGCAACAAGGTGCAGCAGGACGTCGAGAAGATTCTCGAACTGTATCGCCGCAAGGGCCGTTTCGCCGCCCGCGTCGATCCGAAAGTCATCGAACTCCCGCAAAGCCGCGTCGACGTGGTCTTCGAGATCAGCGAAGGCAGCCCGACCTATGTGCGCACCATCAATTTCGTCGGCAACGAATCCTTCGACGACGACGAGCTGCGCAACGTCGTGCTGACGCGCGAGGAGCGTTGGTGGCGCTTCCTGACGTCCAACGACACCTATGATCCGGATCGTATGAACTACGACCGCGAACTCCTGCGCCGCCATTACGTGCAGAACGGTTACGCCGATTTCGAGGTCATCTCCGCGGTGGCCGAACTCGCGCCGAACCGCGAGAATTTCTACATGACCTTCACCGTGAAGGAAGGTCCGCGCTACCGCCTGAACAAAGTCGATTTGGAAGTCGCGATCAAGGACCTGCCGCGCGAGGTTCTCGAAAGCGCCGTCATTCCGCAGTCGGGCGACTGGTTCAACGGCAAGGCGATCGAAGATACGATCGACGGCATCACCGACGCGGCCGGCACCGCCGGCTACGCGTTCGTCGATATCAATCCGCGCGTGCGCCGGAACGAAGCCGACAAGACCATCGACCTGACGTTCCAGGTTCAGGAAGGCCCGCGTGTCTTCGTGGAGCGCGTGGACCTGAAAGGCAACGTGCGTACCCTCGACCGCGTCATCCGCCGCGAGATGCGCCTGGTGGAAGGCGACGCCTTCAACACCGCGCGCGTGCGCCGTTCGCGCGAACGCCTCGAGAACCTCGGCTTCTTCAAGCAGGACACCGTCAAGATCGATAACGCGCCGTCCGATGTTTATCCGGACCGCACGATCCTGACGGCCACGGTCGAAGAACAGCCGACGGGTGAACTCAGCTTCGGCGTCGGTTACTCGAGCGCTTCAGGCGCCTTGTTCGATGTCGGCGTGCGTGAACGTAACCTGCTCGGCAAGGGCCAGAACCTCGGCGCGAACTTCAGCCTCGCGCAGCAGCAGATGCAGGTGAACCTCAGCTTCACCGAACCGTACTTCCTTGATCGCCAACTCGTGGCGGGTTTCGATCTCGTCGCCAGCCAGGTCGACTATCAGTCGCAGTCGGGCTTCACGTCGAATACGCTCGGCGGCACGGCGCGCATCGGGTTCTCGTACAACGAACATCTGTTCCAACGTTTCAACTATCAGGTCTTCGTGACCAAGCTGACCGGGCTCACCAGCTTCTCGTCGCAGTTCGTGCGTGAGCAGGCCGGTAGCGCGGTTACCTCGCAGGTCAGCCAAGTCATCGGCTACGACCGCCGCGACAACGTGATCGATCCGCACAACGGCTATTACCTCACGCTCTCGACCGACCTCGCGGGCCTCGGGGGCAGCGAGCGTTATGTGCGCGGCGGGGTCGGCGGCGCGATGTACCTCGAACCGCTCGAAGGCTGGATCTTCTCGGCCGCCGCCAGCGCCAGCTACATCGTCGGCCTCGGCCAGGAAGTTAAAATTTACCAGCGTTCTCAAATGGGTGGCACGACCCTGCGCGGGTTCAAGGACTTCGGCGCCAGCCCGCGTGACGCCACCACCTTCGACGCCGTCGGCGGCGACTGGATGGGCACGGCCTCGTTCCAGCTGCGTGTGCCCGGCCTGCCCAAGGAAAGCGGCCTTAAGACCTATCTCTTCAATGATTGGGGTGTTATTGGTCCGCCGAAGGATTTGAAGAGGCGTCCGGGCATCACCATCCTGGACTCTCAGAAGTTCCGCGGGTCGGCCGGTATCGGGGTCGAGTGGACGTCCCCCGTGGGTGTGATCACGGTCGATTATTCGCCGTTTATTTTCAATGCGCAGCCGTTCGACCAGAAGTCGCGGTTCCGCATCAACTTTGGTCAACGTTACTAATTCCGCTTCGAATTCGAAAAGGCTCAACCTATGACAACGAAATTCCTTTCGACCATGCGTCGCTCCGTCCTCGTGGCGGTTGCCCTCGGCGTGGCTTCCATGACCGGCGCCGCCGGCGCCCAGGCGCAAAGCCGTCCGGCCGTCGTGTTCGGCGTGGTCAACACCGACCGCATCTTGCAGGACAGCCTCGCGGCGAAGGGCGTCCGTCTCGAGCGTGAGAAGTACGCTCAGACCTATCAGACGCAGATCAAGGACGAGGAAGCCAAGCTCCGCGCCGAAGATCAGGAACTTTCCTCGCAGCGCAGCGTGATGGCGCCTGAAGTGTTTCAGCAGCGCGCGCAGACCTTCCAGCAGAAGCTCGCCGACTTCCAGAACCAGGTGCGCGACAAGCAGGAGCGTCTCGACTTCTCGTTCCAGCAGGCGATGCAGGAGATCGGCAACACGATCATCAGCGTGTCGCAGGAAATCGCCAAGCAGCAGGGCATCACCGCGGTCGCCGCGCACAACCAGCTCCTGTTCTTCGATCCGGGCATGGACATCACGCAGCCGGTGCTCGAACGCCTCAACCAGCGCCTCGGCTCGGTGAAGTTCCAGGATCCGGCCACGCTCCAGGCTCCGCAGGCGGCTCCGGGCGCCGGTGCGGCCGCTCCGGTCGTTGGCGGCGGCGCCGCCAAGGCGAAAGCGAAGTAAGACGGCGTAAGGCATTACATGCCTGATCCACGGTTTTATCGCCGCGAGGCTCCGCGATCACTCGCAGACCTCGCGGCGATGACCGAGACCCGGCCGGCTCCTGGAGCCGATGCCGGGCTTCTTGTTTCTGACGTGGGGCAAATCGAGACCGCCGGGCCGGGCGAGATTGTATACGTCGCCGACAAGGAGTTCGGCGCCGCATTAAGCGCAAGTTCGTGCGGCGCGTGCATCACGACCGAAGAACTTGCGGCGCATGCGCCGCCGCGTTGCGCCGTGCTGATCGCAAAGGATCCGCGCGCCGCGTTCGCGGCTGTAGCGGCATATTTTTATCCGATGGGCGAGCCGTACGATTACGCCACGCCAATCGCCCCCGATGCGGTCATTGGGCAGAACGTTCGTTTTGCCCCCGGTGTCGTCATCGGATCGAAAGCGAGCGTCGGCGACAACGTGAGCCTCGGCGCCAATAGCGTCATCGGCCCCGGCGTCAAGATCGGCGCAGATAGCGTAATAGGAGCCAACGTCACTGTGCTCTATGCGTTGGTCGGGAAGCGTGTTGTGATGCATCCCGGCGTGCGAGTGGGGCAAGACGGCTTCGGGTTCGTGCCGACAGCGTCCGGCTTGCGAAAGGTCCCGCAGCTCGGTCGCGTCATCATCGAAGACGATGTCGAGATCGGCGCCAATACGACCATCGATCGCGGGGCCGCCGCGGATACGGTTATCGGCGCGGGCACCAAGATCGATAACCTGGTTCAGATCGGCCATAACGTCGTGATCGGGCGGAGCTGCGTCATTGTCGCCCAAGTGGGAATCTCAGGCAGTTGCACGCTGGGCGATGGCGTCGTTCTAGGCGGGCAAGTGGGCCTAGCCGACCATTTGACCGTTGGCAACGGCGCTCAGGTGGCCGCCCAATCGGGCCTGATGCGCGATGTCGAGCCGCGCGAGGTCGTTATGGGTAGCCCCGCAAAGCCCATACGTCAGTTTTGGCGTGAAATTGCGGCCCTATCGCGGTTGACCAAGCGTAACAAGGGGCCGTAAAACGTGTCCTTCTGGACGTGGGAGTGAGCCCGCGTTTTGGATCGGGAGCCTGCTATGGACGGACAATCGTCAAACCCTGGGGTTACCATCGACATCCACCGGATCGTCGAGATGATCCCGCACCGTTACCCGTTCCTGATGGTCGATCGTCTGCTCGACGTGGTCCCCGGCGAGTCCGCCGTGGGCCTCAAGAACGTCACGGCGAACGAGCCGTTTTTCCAGGGTCACTTTCCCGGCCGCCCCGTCATGCCGGGCGTCCTCATCATCGAGGCGATGGCGCAGACGGCCGCCGTGATCGTGGTCGCGTCGCTGGGGCAGTCGGCCGAAGGCAAACTGGTCTATTTCATGAGCATCGAGAACGCGCGTTTCCGCAAGCCGGTCGAGCCGGGCGATCAGTTGCGTCTGATCTGCCGCAAGGAGCGCCAGCGCGCCAACGTGTGGCGTTTCACGGGTGAAG
>JAYSFT010000223.1:0-4652 GCA_041913245.1 Rhodospirillaceae bacterium
GCCATTCAGCGCGGCGCCGACGGCCTGATCTTCCAGGTCATCACGCAGCCTGAGAACCTCATCAGCCAGAAGGCGCAGGGCATCGACTTCGAAGCCAGCTACCGCACCCCGGCGTCGGTGATCAGCGAGAGCCTGGACGGGAACTTCTCCATCCGTGCGATGGCGACCCGCGTGATCAAGCTGCGCACGGTCAACACGCAGGGCATCTCGATCGACGGCACGGGCGTGGTCGGCGAATGGGGCGGCATCTCGCCGTTCAGCGGCAACCTCACGGCGCCGAAGTGGAAGGGCCTGATGACGTTCGGTTACGACGCCGATACCTGGAACGTGCGCATGAACGTGCGTTACACGGGCGCCGGCAAGTACGACAACGGCAACTTCGTCATCTGCTCCAGCGGATGTCCGACGTCGACCGCGAACAAGCCGACAATGGGTGAAAACCACATTCCGTCGGCGACGACCCTCGACCTTACCGGCGGCTTCAAGCCGTTTGACGAATACAACGTCGAGATCTTCGGCACGGTCGAAAACCTGCTCAACGCGGATCCGCCGATCATCGGCGGCAGCTTGACCGCGGCCTACTACAACGGCATGAGCAACAAGGACTACGACGTGATCGGCCGTCAGTACCGCGCCGGTATCCGCTTCCAGTTCTAAGCGGTTCGTCGGAGATTGAAGGGGCGGGACCGGGAAACCGGTCCCGCCTTTTTCATTTTATGACGCCGGCGGCGAAGAGTTCGTGCCTGCGGGCGTTGGTGACGGCTTGCGGAACCCGCCCGGCGGCGCGCGCGGCCTTGATGGTCTCGAGCGTGACGAGGGTGCCGTTCTTCACCGTGCCGCCCTCGGTGGCGAGGTATTCGACGATCGAGAGGATCTCTTCGTCGGACACATGCGGCACGCCCGGCATCACGCCGGTCAGCGGTACGTCGTCGACCGTGATGCTTCCCGACATTCCCCAGAGAATGGCTTGCGCCATGAAGGCCGCGCCTTCGGCGCTCGATCCGATCTGTCCGACGCGGCCCATGAGGCGCGGGAAGGCGCCGGGGATTCCCTGTCCATCCATCTGGTGGCAGAGCGAGCAATGTTTGAGGTAACTGGCCTGTCCGTCCGCGAGGGCTCCGGTGCTCGCCAACAGGGCGGCCGCGAAAACCGGATATTTAGCTACGCGCGTTTTGCCGGGTAGATCCAAAAATAGCTCCACACGTACTTCGCGTCGCGTGTGGGCGACACGCCGCGGTGAAAGTGAGTCCAGTAGGGCGGGAAGAGCACGATCTTGCCCGCGGCGGGTTTCACTTTAAGGCCGTCGACGAATTCCGTCTCGCCGGCTTCGGTAACATCGCTGAGATACAGAAGGCCCGCGACGACGCGATTGGTGACGCTGCGCGTGGCGTCATAGTGCCAGTCGAAGCCTTGACCCGGATCAACGCGTTCGATCATCGGCACCGTACAATCCAGTCCTTCCGCGTCAACGAGTTCGGCGAGGCCCCGGTGCCGGGACATGTACTGCTCCATCGTCCCGCGCATGAAGGGCACGACGGCCATGAACAGAGCCTCCCATTCGGGCGATTCCCGGCTGATGGCGAGTTGCGTGCCCGAGCGGAATTCGTGATTCATCGCTTGGCCTTCGACGATGACTCGGCTTGCCTTGCGGGTGGGGTCGCGCTCGAAAGCAGCGACGATCTTGGCGCAAAGCTCGGTCGGCACGGCGCCTGGAAACTCTTCAATGAACATCGAAACTCTTCCAAGGGTGAGCCGCGGCAGGCCGCGGCTGTTGTGAGCCTATATTCTGGGTCGCGCCGCACACCGAATGCCATAGGCGGCTTTTTGCCGGCCGTCCGGCGGTATTCGGCTGAGTTCCGCTGATCAGGATAATCTCTTCAGACAAAAAATACAATAAAAATATAATATAATCAATTTATTATATTATATTTCTAAAGTTAAACATTAATGGCATGAAGGTTGCGTAGATAGTTCCGGGAAAGAGAGGAGCGCGCACGGTTTGCGCGTAAGTGTGTTGCGGTTCGCTTGCCGTCTTTGGCGCTTGGTTGCGGTGCACGGCGCGCGGCGGGCAAGCGGCGCAGGACACGCGTCGGGAGTTGCCACGTAAGTATCTGTAACTGTTGTCGGTTGGCGGGATTTTTTTGACATGAAATCACGCCGATCTTATACGTTCCGACGGCCGCAGGTGGTATGATCGCGGTCGTGGGGGACGAGGCGCCGGCCGAGGTCGCGGGCGTCCGCTTTTGTGAGTCCGAAAGGATCGGGAGTTTGCTTCCTTTCCGGACATCGTTGGGAGACATGCGAACGCTATGAAAGGTTCGGTTTCGTCCATGCGTCAGACTTTTATATCTATGCTTCGTGGAAGCGCGCTGGCGCTGGGTTGCGCCTTCGTGCTCGCGAGTTGTTCGGGTCCGGCGAGCGAGAGCGCGCCGAAAACGGCGGCGGCCACGGCCGTCTCCGGGACAGTCGAGCCCGTCACCGAAGGAACCCCGAAGCGGCTGCGCGCGCTCACGCAGGAGCAGTATCTCAACACGCTCGCCTATGTTTTCGGTCCCGACGTCCAGATCAATCCGAATTTCCCGCCCGCGCAGCGCACCGACGGTCTGCTCGCGCTCGGAACCGGGCGCGGCGGGATCTCGTCGTCGCAGCTCGAACTTTATCAGAAGGCCGCCGTCACGGTGGCGCAGCTCGTCGTGGACGAGGACCGGCGCAAGTTCCTGCTGACCTGCGCGCCGAAGGACGAGAAGGCCGCCGACGCGGCTTGCGCGACCCAGTTCTTCTCGCACGTCGGCCGCCTGATGCACCGCCGGCCTTTGACCAAGGTCGAACTCGCCGAGTATGTGGACGAGGCGGGCAAGGCCGCGACGTCGCTGAGTGATTTCTACCGCGGCCTCGCGGTGTCCATCGAGGCCATGCTGATCGCGCCGGACGTTCTGTTCGTCGTTGAGGGCGCCGAGGCTGATCCGCGCGACGCCGGGCGCCGGCGCCTGGACGCCTATTCGCTCGCGACGCGCCTGTCGTTGTTCCTGTGGAACGCCGCGCCGGACGATGAGCTGCTGCGCGCCGCGGAGAAAGGCGAGCTTCAGACGCCGAAGGGCCGCCTGAAACAGATCGACCGCATGCTGGCCAGCCCCCGTCTTGAAAAGGGCATGCGCGCCTTCTTCGACGACATGTTCGCGTTCGACAGCTTCGCCGCGCTCGCAAAAGACGCGCAAATGTATCCGGTGTTCACCGGCGTGACGGCGACGGACGCGCGTGAAGAGACGCTGCGGGTCGCGATCGACCATCTCATCACGAAGGACCGCGACTACCGCGATCTCTACACGACGCGCGAGACGTTCATCTCGCCGCGTCTGGCGGCGGTCTACAAGCTGCCCGCGACGCCGACGTGGTCGCGCTACACCTTCCCGGAAGGCAGCCCGCGTGCCGGTATCCTCACGCATGTGAGCTTCCTCGCGGTGCATTCGCACCCCGTGCGCAGCTCGCCGACCATGCGCGGCAAGGCGCTGCGTGAACTGCTGCTGTGCCAGCCGGTTCCGGCGCCGCCGGCAAACGTCGATTTCTCCGCGCTCGAGAACCCGAAGGCCACGCTGAGGACCACGCGCGACCGCGTGAACTTCCACCTCGAAAACCCGGTGTGCGCGGGCTGTCACAGGATCACCGACCCGATGGGCCTCGCGCTCGAGAACTTCGACGGCATCGGCGCCTACCGCGAAACCGAAAAGGGCCAGAAGATCGACGCCAGCGGCGCGCTGGACGGCAAGCCTTTCACCGACGCCGTCGGCCTCGGCAAGGCGCTGCGCGACCATCCGGCGCTGCCGGCCTGCCTCGTGAAGCGCGCCTTTGCGTACGGGGCCGGATCGCCGACGAGCAACGCGGACCGTCCGCTGCTGGCCTACTTCACCGCGAAGTTCGGCGAGGAAGGCTACAAGCTGCCGGCGTTGCTGCGCACCATCACGATGAGCGATGCGTTCACCCGCATCAACGAACCCAAGGCGGCGCCCGCGACCGTCGCCGCCAACACGAAGTAAGGGAGAAGGTTATGGAAGGTTTGAACAGACGCCGCGTCCTGCGCGGGATGTTGAACGGCGGCGCCGTGACGGTGGGCTTGCCGCTCCTGAACGTCTTCCTCAACGGCAACGGCAACGCGATGGCCGACGGTACGCCGATCCCGGTGCGTTTCGGCACCTGGTATTGGGGCATGGGCATCAGCAAGTCGGTGTTCGTGCCGAAGCAGGCGGGCGCCAACTACGAGCTGCCGGAAGAAATCGAGTCCCTCAAGGACATCAAGCAGCACATCAACCTGTTCACGAACCTGACCGCCTATCGTGACGGCGCCTTCTTCTGTCACTACACCGGCTGGGTGGTCGCGCGCACGGGCGTCGCGCCGATGGTGCAGAACCAGTCCCTGGCCGAGAGCATCGACACGACGGTCGCCAACCAGATCGGCCGCACCACGCGCTTCAAGAGCCTGACCACGACCTCGACCGGGGACGTGCGCGACATCATCAGCTACGAAAGCCCGACGACGTCGAATTCGCCGGAATTCTCGCCGGTGAACTTCTACGCCCGCCTGTTCGGGCCGGACTTCCAGGACCCGAACGCGCCGACGTTCACGCCGTCGCCGACGATCATGGTGCGCAAGAGCGCGC
>JAYSFT010000224.1:0-4640 GCA_041913245.1 Rhodospirillaceae bacterium
CCGTTTCGGCCAATTCACGGGCATAAGTCTTAGCACCTTCAAGCCCCAGGCGGGACACAAAAGTCGCCTTTCCGGCGGCCGCGTCCTTGCCGGTGGCCTTGCCCGTCACATCGGCCGACGATTCCACGTCGAGGACGTCGTCGGCGATCTGGAACGCGAGGCCCATCGCGATTCCATACGCGCCCAGGGCATTCCGGTCGGCCACGCTCGCGCTGCCCAAAATCGCGCCCAGGCGGCAGGAGCCGGCGATGAGGCAGCCGGTTTTCATGTTCTGAAGGCGCGTCAGCCCGGCTTGATCCAGGTCAAGTCCGCCGGCCATGAGGTCGATCATCTGACCGCCCACCATGCCCTTGGCGCCCGAGGCGGCCGCGAGTTCCGCGACAAGGCTCGCGCGCACCGCGCCGTCCGGATGCGTCGCCGCGTCGGCCAGCACCGTGAACGCTTCCGTGAGCAGCGCGTCGCCGGCCAGGATCGCGGTGGCCTCGTCGAATTTTCTGTGCACCGTCGGACGGCCGCGGCGCAGATCGTCGTCGTCCATCGCCGGCAAGTCGTCATGCACCAGCGAATAGCAATGCACCATCTCGATGGCGGCGGCAACGCGTAGCGCATGGACACGCGGCACGCCGAACAGATCGGCGCTCACGCACACCAGGAAGGGGCGCAGTCTTTTTCCGCCGTCGAGCGCGGCGTAGCGCATCGCTTCGACAACCCGGTTTTCGGGACCCGCCACGACAGGCAGCAGGCGGTCGAGCTCGGCGTTCGCCGCCGAACCGATTTCCGAAAGGACCGTTTTGAAATCGGCGGACATGACCGCCGCGGCTGCATTAGTCACTCGCAGGCTCCAGACCCAGGGTCTTGCCGATGCCCGTGATCTTCTCGACCTTGGTGCGCGCTTCCGCCAGCTTGCTTTCACAGTGAGTCTTCAGCGCGGTGCCGCGCTCATAGGCCTTCACCGCGTCGTCCAGCTTGACCTGGCCGCTTTCCAGCTCGCGCACGATGCGCTCCAGTTCCTTCATGGCCTCTTCGAAGCCCATGGCCGCGATATCGGCCGGAACGGTGCCCTTCGCCATCTAGTGATCCTTCAGTGTTTGGACATGTGCTGTGACACTGTCCGCCAATGCGTCCAGGTTGTAGCCTCCTTCGAGCACCGACACCACCCGTCCGCCGCAGACTTTGCGGGCCACATCCATCAGCTTGGCCGTCGCCCAGGCGAAATCGGTCTCGGTGAGGCGCAGTTCCCCCAGGGGGTCGTCCTTGTGGGCGTCGAAACCGGCGGAAATGATAAGAAGGCCCGGCTTGAAGGCCTCCAGCGCCGGCAGGATTTCATCGGCGAAACGGCTGCGGAAAATGTCCGAACCGGCCCCCGCCGCCAGCGGCACGTTCACGATGTTGCCGTGCGCGCCGCGCTCCTTTACCCCGCCCGTCCCCGGATAAAACGGGTACTGGTGGCTGGAGGCGTAAAAGGCGTCGGCGTCGTCCCAGAACATTTCCTGGGTGCCGTTACCGTGGTGCACGTCGAAATCCACCACCGCCACTCTTTTATGGCCGTGCGCCGCGCGAGCGTGCATCGCGCCGACCACCGCGTTGTTCACCAGGCAAAATCCCATGGCCCGGGTGGATTCCGCGTGATGGCCCGGCGGACGCACCGCGCAGAAGGCGTTGTCCGCCTCGCCCTTGGCCACGGCGTCCACCGCGCGCACGACGGCGCCCGCCGCGCGCTGCATCGCCTCACCCGAGCCCGGCGAAATCACGGTATCGGCGTCGATCTGGCGCAAGGCGTGATCGGGAATCGCGCTCAGGATTTGCGTGACGAAGTTACCAGGATGCGCACGCGCCATGGCTTCCAGGCTCGCACGCGGCGCGTCCTCGCGCAGCAGATCCCGGAAATCATCCTGCTCCATCGCCTTCAGCACCGAACGCAGCCGGTCGGGACGCTCCGGGTGATAGGCGCCGGTGTCGTGCGCGAGGCAATCGCCATGGGTGATGAACAGTGTCGTCATGAGCTCTTTCTTATCACGCCGTCTGTCGGGCAGACTACCGGACATGTCCCATAGAATCGGCATTGACCTCGGCGGCACCAAGATCGAAGCCATCGCGCTGGCGAGCGATGGAACCGAGCGTTTCCGTCAAAGGGTGGCCACGCCCTCCGGCAACTATGAAGCGACCGTGCGCGCCATCGCGGAACTCGTGCGCGCGGCAGATTCTGTGATCGGCGAAACCGCCGGTATCGGTGTCGGCATTCCCGGCGCGATCTCGCCCGCCACCGGCCTTATCAAGAACGCCAATTCCACCTGTCTCATCGGCCATGCGCTCGACAAGGATATCGCCGCGGCCGTAGGGCGTCCGGTGCGCCTCGCCAACGACGCCGATTGCTTCGCGCTGTCCGAAGCCGTCGACGGCGCGGCGGCGGACGCGCGCATCGTGTTCGGCGCCATTCTCGGCACGGGCGTCGGCGGCGGCCTGGTGATCGACAAGCGGCCCGTGAGCGGCCCCAACGCGATCACCGGCGAATGGGGCCACAATCCCCTGCCCTGGCCGACGGACGACGAACGCCCCGGCCCCAGATGCTATTGCGGCCGCGGCGGCTGCATCGAAACCTTCCTCTCGGGCCCCGGTCTCGCGCGCGATCACGGCCGGGGCTGGACGGCTGAACGAATTGCCGCCTCCGACGATCCAAGCGCACGCGCCGCCATGGACCGCTACGTGGACCGCCTCGCACGCGGCCTCGCCCATGTCGTCAACATCCTCGATCCGCATGTGATCGTGCTGGGCGGCGGCCTCTCGCGCGTGAAGCGGCTCTATGAAGATGTCCCGCGCCTCTGGTCGGTGGGCGTATTCTCCGACGCCGTCGCGACACGGCTTGTCCCGCCCCGCTACGGCGATTCCTCGGGCGTGCGCGGCGCCGCCTGGCTGTGGAGTTGACACAACGCACCTGGGGCGTGTTGAAGTCCTGTCGAATCGCCAACACGACGTAGAGTCTTGTTTGGTCGCAGGTCTACGGCGAACCGCGCCGGCGAAAGCCGGCACCTAGCACTCGGGCTTCACGGCCTCGAGATCGATCAGCTTGAAGCCGATGGTGAAGGCGCCGAAGTCCTGGGTCATGGACCGGCTGATGCCCGACGGCAGGATCTGCATGCCGAGTTCGTATTCCGGCGTCGGCGCCGTGGACGCCGCGGGGAAATAGGCGAGGCTCATCGGGAAATAATTTCCGCCGCTTGCGGCGGCGGGGTCTTCCTTCTGGAGCACGGCGCCGGCATGGCGCGATCCGGCGATCGCCGCCGTGACCATGAATGGGCCCTGGTCGAACGAGCCGTCGATCACGGCGCTGCTGAAGAACTTCTTCCCGGCGGCGGCGCTCTCGAGCAACGCGACCGTATGCGCCGTGGAAAGCAGGGTGCCCGGCGCGAGATCGAAGCTTGTCGTCTTGTCGCCCTCGTAGGTGGCGCTGCCCGAGCCGTCTTCCTTCAGCGTGATCGTGCCGCGATAGGTCTTGGCCGGCTTGCCGTTCTCCAGCGTATGCATCGTGAAGCTGGAGAAGCGGCCGTTCTTGGCTTCCCACGAGGCGTAGCGCTGATCGACCTTCTGCGTGCTCCCGTCGGCGAACGACAGCTCCATCGCGATGTTGCTTTCGATGGTATAGCCGTCGCAGCGGTCGGCGAGGGTGTAGATCATGCTGCCGCGCGCGGCGCGCACGCCGTCGCCGGGTTTCGTGCGCAGCAGCCTGAGTTCGTAGATCGCCTTGTGCGATACCAGCGCCGGGTGCGGTTTCGCGACCGCCGGAACCGGCGCCGCGGCCACCGCGCGCCCGGATGGCGCCGCCGTCAGCGCGAGACCGACAGCCATACCCGCGCATAGAATTCGCACCAGCTTCACGCTCAACCTCGCTTCGTTGCCTCGTCCAGACGGCCGCGCTCGGCCGGCCGCGATTCGCCCGATTCGTTTTTGACTCAAAACAGAATTGATGTTGCGGAGCCGGCCCCTCAGCCTACCCCGATCGCGGGTCCTCTGAATTGTTATATTGTTAAATCAGCCGGTTTTGGCCTGAAAAAGCGCGGTTAGTCATAGCTCAAGGAAGACGGTTTTTCCACACAACGATCACAGGTTGAAGGTTCGTACTCAGCACCAACTTAGTTTGTTGACTGGCTGATCCGCCGTTCCGAGAATGCCGCCGAATTTGGGGATACGGGGAGATTTGGGGATGTCCGGGGCGCCGGAATCCAAGCGCAAGGCCGCTGCGGATTCTGATCCATCTTCGAGGTCGATTGTCACGAAGCTCACGCAGCTTGTCCGTTTCACGGAGCAGGCCGCGCCGGCGCGTGCAACCGAAGGAACCGGCGCGATCATCGAGATCGCGAAGCTCGCCCACGCCCTCGTCGCCGAGATCACCGACCACTTGAAAAGCCAGGAACGCCGGATCGGCGAGCTCGAGAATCTGGCCACCACCGACGGCCTGACCCGCGTGCTGAACCGCCGCGGCTTCGAGGAAGCGCTGACCCATGAACTGTCCGTCGCCCGCCGCCACGGCGTCGGCGGCGTGTTGATTTTCGTCGACCTCGACGAATTCAAGCCCGTCAACGACACCTACGGCCACGCGGCCGGCGACGAAGTGCTGATGACCGTCGCCAATCTCCTGCGCGGCC
>JAYSFT010000225.1:0-4604 GCA_041913245.1 Rhodospirillaceae bacterium
ACATCAAGGCGATGGAAGCCTTGAAGGCGAGCCTGGAAAAACAGATCGCCGCGCTGGGCGCGCAGACCGCCAGGACGGACGGCGAGATCGCCAAGGAACGCGCGCTCACCGTCGAGGCCCAGGCGGCCGCCGCGCTGATGAGCCAGCAGCTGCAAGACATGCAGAAGGAGCTGGAGAAACTCGCGGCCGCGCTCGACGCCTCGGACAAGCTGACCGCCGAACAGAAGGCGCAGATCTCCGATCTCGGCCGGCGCATGAACCGCGCGCTGGCGGGCAAGGTGCAGGAATTGCAGCGCTCGCGCTCGGAGTTCTTCGGGCGCCTGCGCGACATCCTCGGCACGCGCCCCGGCGTGACCATCGTCGGCGACCGCTTCGTGTTCCAGTCGGAAGTGCTGTTCACGTCGGGCTCGGCGGACCTCGGCCTTGAAGGCCAGCGCCAGATGTCGCAACTCGCGCGCACGCTGCTCGACGTCTCGCGCACCATCCCCGCGGATATCAACTGGATCCTGCGCGTCGACGGCCATACGGACACCGCGCCGATCAGCACGGCGCAGTTCCGCTCGAACTGGGAGCTGTCGGCCGCGCGCGCGATCTCGGTGGTGCGCTATCTCATCACCCAGGGCGTTCCGGCCGAACGCCTGGCCGCCGCCGGATTCGGCGAATATCAGCCCATCGATCCCGGCGCGGACGCGACCGCCCGCGCGCGCAACCGCCGCATCGAGCTGAAACTGGACCAGCGCTGAAGTGGCTTCGATCTACAAAATCCTACCCCGGGACGAATGGCGGGCGGCGCGGACCGCCGGCCTATTCGAGGGCTCCGGCATCGACCGCCGCGACGGGTACATCCACTTCTCGACCGCACAACAGGCACAAGAGACGGCGCGGCTGCATTTCAAGGGCGCGGCGGACCTCGTCGTGCTGGAGATCGACGCCGACGCGCTGGGAACTGAATTGGTTTGGGAGCCTTCGCGCGGCGGCCAGCTCTTCCCTCACCTTTACGGAAAACTGCCCGCGGCCCGCGTGATCACGGTCCATGAGGCGCCGCTGGATGGCGGCGGATTTCCGGCGCTCGCTTTTTTGACGGATGGAGCCGCGGCGCCGACGTTCTCACCCGATCCGGCGCGTGTCTTCGCTTTCCTGAAGCCATGGGCGATCTATCAGCCGACGCCGGTGCGGGACTTCAAGACCGCCGACGGGACTTTGTTCATCAAGGACGAGACCGCGCGCATGGGGCTTGGCGCTTTCAAGGCGCTGGGCGGCCCGTTCGCGGTCGCGCGGCTGTTGGAAGACCGTTGGACCGAGGTGATGAAAACACCAATCCCGGCCGAGGGAGAATTACGGGCGTTCGCGAAGGACATCACCTTCGTCTGCGCAAGCGCCGGCAATCACGGGATGGCCGTCGCGGCGGGCGCGCGCCACGCCGGCGCACGGGCGCGCATCCATCTGGCCGCCAACGTCGCGCAGGACTTCGCCGACAGACTGGGCGTGCAAGGCGCGGCGGTCGTGCGCTCCGGCGACACCTATGAGGAAAGCGTCGCGGCGGCGACGCGCGATGCGCGGGAGACCAACAGCATCCTGCTCGCCGACGCCTCCTGGCCCGGCTATCACCGGCCGCCGGCCCTGGTCATGGAGGGATATACCGTGATGGCCGAGGAACTGCGCGCCTCCTTCGAACAGCGCGGCGAATGGCCGACGGACGTCTTCGTGCAAGCGGGAGTCGGCGGGCTCGCGGGCGCTCTCGCCCACATGATCCGCGCCAATTGGCGTGTGCAGCCGCGCATCGTGGTCGTGGAACCGGAGGCGGCGCCGTGCCTGCGCGACAGTCACCGCGCGGGAAAACCCGTCACCGTGACAGGGCCCGCCTCCAACATGGGCCGGTTGGACTGCAAGGACCCATCGCTGATCGCCTTCGATATCCTGCGGCGCTGCGATGTCGTCTATCGGACCGTGAGCGATGACGCCGCCGCCGCGGCGCAGCGTGCGTTCCGCGACGACTACGGGATCACGACCACGCCGTCGGGCGCGGCGGGTTTGGCGGCGCGGCTCGCGGATGAAAGCGCGCGCGCCCTGGTGATCGCGACCGAAGGCGCGGTGGGATAGAGGACCTCGTTGCCTTAGCCGCGGCGGAGAATGAACTCTTCGTCCAGGGCCTGGCCGACGACGAACTTATATTCGCCGACCCGGACAAACCCGCGCCGCGCATAGAGTTTCTGCGCGCCAAGGTTCTCGGAAAAAACGCCGATCCATAATTTGCGCCCCGGCCGTTCAAGCCAGCCCAGCGCGGCATCGAGCAGCGCGTTGCCGATGCCGGCCCCCTGGTGGCCGCTTTTCACGTAGAGCCGCTTAAGTTCGCCGCAGGCCGGCGTCACATCGGGATGCGGAAGACCGCAAGGCCCGGCCTGGGCGTAACCGACAATCTTGCCGTCCAGGACAGCCTTGAACGTGATCTCGACGGCGTCCTCGATCAGCGCGCGGAAGATATCGGGCTGATACTTCGTGTCCAAGAACGTCGCGAGATCGCCGGGCGTATAGTGCGTGAAGGTTTCCGCGAAGGTGACGCGGCCAAGATCCGCGATTTCCGCGGCGTCGGCGGGCGTGGCTTTGGAAACGACCGCCCGGGAAACGACCGCCCGCATCTTTTATTTCGGCCGCTTCTGGAATTTGCGGTCGAGCTTCAGGCCGTCCTTGCCGGTTTTCGCGTGCGCCGCCTTGCCGTGCGCCGCCCACTTCGGCTTGCCGTGATTCTTGTCACGGGGTTTATCACGGTGTTTATCACGCGGCTTGTCGTCGTCGAAACGCGCGCGGGGGACATCGCCTTTATTGTCGTCGTGTTTGGGAGCGTGTTTGGGAACGTGCTTGAACTCGCCCTTCGCCTTCCATTCACTCTTGGCTTTCCAGTCGCCTTTGGGCTTCCAGGTCTTGTGACCGCCTTCGTCGTCCTTGCGCCACTTCTTCTTGAATTCGCCGTCCTTCGGCCGCGGCGGGCGGCGGACATGGCCGCCGCCGGCGGGTGCTTCGCCCGGCGTGATCTGAATATCGCCCTTTGAAAGCTTGCCGGTGCGAGCGGCGAATTTTTCAGCCACCTCGCTCGCGATCTCGAACTTGGTCTCGTCGTCGAAAATGCGGATCGCGCCGATCTCGCGCTTGGTGATGCCGCCCTGGCGGCAGATCTCGGGAATCAGCCACTTGGGATCAGCCTTGCGGTCGCGGCCGACATTCATGCGGAACCACTGGGCGCTGGCGAGGCCGCTCTTGGGCTCGCGGCGCTCCGGCATGCCCGTGTCCATGAGATCCTCGGGCGCGGGCAGACGCGCACGATAGCCGCGCACGAGCGCGGCGGCGATTTCTTCCGCCGAGCGCCGGGAGAGGAGTTCCCGCGCCAACACGAGATCATCCGGCTCGCCGGCGTCCGCGGCGAGCACGCTTTGCAGCAGACGCTCGTTGTCGATCTGGCGAATGGCGTCCGGCGACGGCGGATTGACCCACGACGCCTTGATGTTCGCCTGACCGAGAAGCCGTTCGGCCTTGCGGTGAATGGACGGCGTCACAAGAAGAACGCTGATGCCTTTGCGGCCCGCGCGGCCGGTGCGGCCGCTGCGGTGCTGCAGCGTTTCGGCGTCGTTGGGCAGATCGGCATGGATGACAAGACCGAGATTCGGCAGGTCGATGCCGCGCGCGGCCACGTCGGTGGCCACGCAAATGCGGGCGCGGCCGTCACGCAAGGCCTGGAGTGCGTGATTACGCTCTTCCTGGCTGAATTCGCCGGACAGCGAGACGGCGGAAAAACCGCGTTCGACCAGGGTGGCGTGCAGGTGACGGACGCCGTCGCGCGTATTGCAGAAGACGATCGTCGCCGGAGAATCGATATAGCGCACGATGTTCACGATCGCATGCACATTGTCCTGCGGCGCGATACGCATGGCGCGGTATTCGATATCGGCGTGCGCGCGTTTCTCGCCCGAGGCCTGAATCCTCAGCGCGTCGTTCTGATAGCTTTTCGCAAGGTTGGCGATATCGCGCGGGAGCGTCGCCGAGAACAACAGCGTGCGCCGCTCCTTCGGCGTGGCTTCGAGGATGAATTCGAGGTCCTCGCGGAAGCCGAGGTCGAGCATCTCGTCGGCTTCGTCGAGCACGACGGCCTTCAGATTGCCGACACGAAGGCTGCCGCGTTCGAGATGATCGCGCAGGCGTCCCGGCGTGCCGACGACGACGTGGCATCCAAAATTGAGTTCGCGGCGCTCGGCGCGCGGATCCATGCCGCCGACGCACGAAACGATCTTCGCGCCGATATATTGGTAAAGCCAGGTCAGCTCGCGCTGGACCTGCAGCGCGAGTTCGCGCGTCGGGGCGACGATGAGCGCCATCGGCGTGTCGGCGCGGTCCAGCGTCTCGGCGCCGTCGAGGCAGGTGACCGCGATCGAAAGGCCGAAGGCCAGGGTTTTGCCCGAGCCCGTCTGCGCGGAAACGAGAAGGTCGCGGCCCTCGGCGCCGGGCGCGAGCACCGCGGTCTGAACCTCGGTCGGGTCGGTATAGGCGCGCTCGGACAGCGCGCGCGCGAGCGCAGGGGTAGTGTGAGGAAACGCCACGAAAGAAACCTTTGGGAA
>JAYSFT010000226.1:0-4584 GCA_041913245.1 Rhodospirillaceae bacterium
ACAATCGTACAAAATGTTGGCAAATTGCTGGCGCGGCACCGCAGCTTGACCACCCCGCCCTCTATATCCCACTGTATGGCGGAACAACAGGAAATACCGCGAGTCGAGCTTGATTACCCCCGATATGACAAGGCTTCCGTCCCCCTTCGACGAGGCGCGCGCGCGCGATCAGCGCCAGGACTGGCTGGCCGCCGCGGCCGCTCACACGGACAGCGTGCAAGCGTTCGCCAACGGCCCCGCGCGGGAGCCCGTCTGGACCGCCGTGCTCGACTCTGTCTTCGGCAACAGCCCGTTCCTCGGCAAATTGCTGACGGATCATCCCGATATCCTCGCGGCTTTCGCGGCGAACGGCGCCGATGCGGTGTTCGCCGACATCATCGCGGGCGTGAACGGCACGCATTACGCCGAGGTTTCAACCGCGATGCCGGGCCTGCGCGCCGCCAAGGCCCGCGCCGCGCTCCTGATCGCGCTCGCCGACATCACCGAGATCTGGGCGGTCGATCGGGTGATCGAAGCCTTGTCCGATTTCGCCGACGCCTGCGTGAAAAGCGCGGTGCGCTGTCTTCTGGGGATCGCGCAACGCAACGGGCTGATCGCGCTGCCCGACCCCAACGACCCCGAGCGCGGCTCGGGTTACGTGGTGCTCGCGGTGGGCAAACTCGGCGGACGCGAGCTCAATTATTCGTCCGACATCGATCTGTTCGTCTTCTATGACGAGCCGCGCCTGAACTATACCGGCACGAAGACGCCGCAGGAGTTCGTGGTGCAGATCACCAAGGACCTGGTGAAAATCCTGCAGGAGCGCACCGCCGCGGGATACGTCTTCCGCACCGACTTGCGCCTGCGGCCCGATCCGGGCTCAACCGCCATCGCCGTTTCGCGCGGCGCGGCGCAGATCTACTACGAAAGCTACGGACAGAACTGGGAACGCGCCGCGCTGATCAAGGCCCGCGCCGTGGCCGGCGACGCGGACTCCGCGGCCGGCTTCCTGCGCGATCTGCAGCCGTTCATCTGGCGTAAATCCCTCGACTTCTACGCCATCCAGGACATCCACTCGATCAAGCGCCAGATCTACGCGCACAAGGGCGGCGGCAAGGTCACCGTGCCGGGCCACAACATCAAGACCGGGCGCGGCGGCATCCGGGAAATCGAGTTCTTCGCGCAAGTCCAACAGTTGATCTGGGGCGGACGCATGGAGCAAGCGCGCGTTTCGCGCACGCTGCCCGCGCTCGACGTGCTCACCGAACTCAACTTCGTCACCCCCGAGGTCCGCGACGATCTCAAGAAAACCTATCGTTATCTGCGCAAGCTCGAACACCGTCTGCAGATGGTGGCCGACCAGCAAACCCAGACCATGCCGACCAACCGCGGCGAACTCGCGCATATCGGCTTGTTCATGGGCCGCGCCGATCTCGACATCTTCGTGGCCGAGGTCGAAAGCGCCTTGAGGCTGGTGGAGAAGCACTACGCCGGACTGTTCGAGGACGCGCCCTCGCTGGCCGTGGACGGCAACCTTGTCTTCACGGGCACCGAGGACGATCCCGACACGCTCGCGACCCTGCGCCGGCTGGGGTATCAGGACGTGAGCATGGTCACGCAGATGATCCGCGGCTGGCACCACGGCCGCTACCGCGCGACCCGCAGCAACCGCGCCCGGCAGCTGCTGACCGAGGTCATCCCCTCGCTGCTGGCCGCGTTCGGAAAGACGGCGCAGCCCGACACCGCGCTCATCAAGTTCGACAAGTGCCTGGCCGGACTGCCGGCGGGCGTGCCGATCCTGTCGGTGTTCTTCTCGAATCCGGACCTGCTCGACCTGGTGGCCGAGATCATGGGCGACGCGCCGCGCCTGGCCGATCACCTCACCCGCTCGCCCACGCTGCTCGATTACGTGCTCGAACCCGATTTCTATAAACCGCTCGAAGGCTTCACGGCCTTCAATGAGGATCTCGCGCGGACACTGGGCCGGACCGACGTCTTCGAGCTGATGCTGGACCTGTGCCGCCGGTGGCTGAACGACCAGCAGTTCCGCGTCGGCGTGCACGCCTTGCGCGGGCTCATCGATCCGCTGGCGGCGGCCAGGCATTTCACGACGCTGGCGGAGGTGGTGATCCGCAACCTCGTGCCGCGCGTGGCGGCCGAATTCGCCAAGCAATACGGCGAAGTGCCGGGCGGCCAGTTGGGCGTGATCGCCTACGGCAAGCTGGGCAGTCACGAGATGACTCCGACCTCGGACCTCGATCTCGTCATCATCTACGACGCGGCGCTCGACCTCTATTCGGCGAACGGTCCGCGTTCATTGCCGGCCTCCGCCTATTACATCCGCCTCGCCCAGCGCATCGTGTCGGCCTTCACCTCGCTGACGTCCGAAGGAAAACTATATGCGGTAGATATGCGCCTTCGTCCCAACGGCGACAAAGGCCCGCTGGCCACGAGCTTCGAGGCCTTCGCCAAGTACCAGACCCAGGACGCCTGGACGTGGGAGCACATGGCGCTCACGCGCGCCCGCGTGGTGCTGGGCGACGCGCCCCTCAAGACCAAAACCGAGGCGGTCATCGCCGAGGCGCTCGCGAAGTCGCGCGATCCGAAGGCCCTGGTTCTGGCGGTGGGCGACATGCGCGCCCGGATGCGCAAAGACAAAGGCGAACAGGGCGCCTGGAGCATCAAGCACCGGGCGGGCGGCCTGGTGGACGCGGAATTCATCCTCCAGTACCTGAAGCTCGCCGCGCCCCAAGCCAAGACGAAGGACACCGATCCGCCGTCGATCGTGGAGACGCTCGTGGCCCACAAGGCCCTCCCCGCAGCCGACGCGAAGACCCTTCTGGACGGCGCGGCCCTGTGGGCCCGCTTGCAGCAGATGCTGCGCCTGACGTTCGAAAGCGATATCGCCCCGGCCGACATCCCGCCCGGCCTGAAGCAGAAACTGGCGAGGGCCGTGGGCGCCGAGGACTTCGCCGCATGTGAGCGCTTGATGGAGGACGAGGCCCGGGCTATTTCCGAGCTGTTCCAGCGCCTCATCGCGGAGCCCGCCGAGCGCGCCCGGCCGGACTTCGCCGAGGTCCCGCACTAACACACCGGAGAGCATCATGGCGACCAAACGCAAAGCGAAAGCCGCGAAACCGAAAGCGGCCAGGAAGAAAGCCGTGAAGAAGGTCGCGAAAAAAGCGCCCGCGAAAAAGGCGCCCGCGAAAAAGGCGTCTCCGAAAAAGGCTCCCGCGAAGACCATCGCGACCCTCGCCGGCAAGGCCGCGCCCGCGTTCACGCTGACGACCGACGAAGGCAGGAAGGTCGCGCTGAAGGATTTCCGCGGCCGGCGCGTCGTGCTGTATTTCTATCCGAAGGACGACACTCCGGGCTGCACCACCGAAGCCTGCGCCTTCCGCGACGCCGAAGCGGACTTTTCGAAGGCCGACGCCGTGGTGCTCGGCGTATCGAAGGACAATGTGAAGAGCCACCAGAAGTTCAAGACCAAGTTCAAGCTGAACTTCCCGCTGCTGGCCGACGACGCCGGCGTATGCGAGGCCTACGGCGTGTGGAAGCTGAAGAACATGTACGGCCGCACCTACATGGGCATCGAACGCTCGACCTTCCTGATCGACGAAGAAGGCAAGGTGCGCGCCGAATGGCGCAAGGTGAGCGTGCCCGGCCACGCCCATGAAGTCGTCAAGGCGTTGCGCGCGTTATGAGTGACGCGGTCGCGCCGTGAGCCTGCGCGCCGACGCGGTCCGCGTCCTCGCGGCCGCCGATCCCGCCGAGAAGGTCGCCCTGACGGCCGAAGCCGCCGCGCGCTGGCGCGGCGGCGCGCGCACGATTGGATCGGCGACGCCGCCCGGCCGGCCGGGGCGTCCGGCGAAGCCCGAACTGCGCCGTCCCGGCGATATGCCCAAACGCTCCTCCGGACCCAAGGGCCGCATCGCGCTGGTGCACGCCCTCACCCATATCGAGTTCAACGCCATCGATCTCGCGTGGGACATCGTCGCGCGCTTCGGCGACGAGGATCTGCCCGAGGCTTTCTTCGACGACTGGGTGAGCGTGGCGGCCGAGGAAGCGGAACACTTCGAGCTATTACGGAAACGCCTCGCGCAATGGGATGTGCGCTACGGCGATCTGCCGGCTCATAACGGTTTATGGGAAGCCGCCGAGATCACGGCGGACGATCTGGTGGCGCGCCTGGCCATCGTGCCGATGACCCTGGAGGCGCGCGGGCTGGACACCACGGCGGTGGGCGCGGCGAAACTGCGCCGGAACGAAGACCGGGAAACCGCCGACATCCTGACGGCGATCTATACCGACGAAATCAAACATCTCGCCGTCGGGGTTCGCTGGTTCGAGCATATGTGCGCCAAACGCGGCCTCGATCCCGTCGCCACTTACAAGAAGGTGATCGACGAACGCTTCACCGGCAGACCGAAACCGCCGTTCAATCTGGAAGCGCGCGCGCAGGCCGGCATGAAAATGGACTACGTCGCGCCCTGGATGTAGGGGCGCATCCCACATATCCACAAGCGGAGTGGATTTTCACGCGACACCACGCGACACCACGCGACACTTAGTTCATTTTTGCAGGGCTTTCGACCGGGCCATGCG
>JAYSFT010000227.1:0-4544 GCA_041913245.1 Rhodospirillaceae bacterium
CATTCGCATAAGGGGATGTGAAAATGATGATGAACCGCCGCTGTTTCACCAGCCTCGCGCTGCTTGTTTCGCTGGGTCTTGCCGCCTGCGGCAAGGACGAGCCCGCAACTCCTTACAACGTCGAAGAAGTGCCGCTGAGCCAGATCTCCGACGATCTCGCCGCCGGCAAGATGACCTCGGCGGCCATCACCCAGTCCTATATCGAGCGCATCAACATGTACGACGGTCCGCTGAACGGCGTGATCGCCGTTGCGCCTGACGCGCTTCAGCAGGCCGCCGCTTCGGACGCGCGCCGCAAGGACGGCAAGGCGCTCGGGCCTCTCGACGGCGTTCCCATTCTCCTGAAGGACAATATCGACGCGGTTGGCATGCCGACCACGGCAGGATCGTGGGCGCTGGAAAACAACATGCCCAAGCAGGATTCTGAAGTGACCCGCCGCCTGCGCGCGGCCGGCGCCGTGATCCTCGGCAAGGCGAACACCTCGCAGTTCGCGGGCATCCGCACATCGACGGGCCTCAACGGTTCGACCCTGGGCGGCAGCACGCATAATCCGTACGACCTCACCAAGTCCGCGGCCGGTTCATCCAACGGACCGGGCATCGCCTCCGCGACGAGTATGGCCGCCGGCACCATCGGCACCGAGACCTCGGGCTCGATCACCAGCCCCTCCAGTCAGAACGGCGTGGTCGGCATCAAGTCCACCATCGCGCTGGTTTCGCGCCGCGGCATCGTGCCGATCAGCCTCACGCAGGACATGGCGGGGCCGATGACTCATACGGTGCGTGACAACGCCATGCTCCTCAACGTCATCGCCGGCAGCGATCCGGGCGATCCGTGGTCGGTCGACGCGGACGCCAACAAAAAGGACTATGTTTCGCTGCTCTCGACCGACGGCCTGAAGGGCAAACGTCTCGCCGTGCTGCGCGGTCTGCGCGGCCAGAACGAGCAAACCACGCCGGTGTTCGATGAAGCGCTCGCGGTCCTCAAGGCCCAGGGCGCGGACCTGGTCGAAGTGCCCGACACCAAGTGGATCGATATCCGTCCCGAGATGCGCATCGTCCTGCTCGCCGATCTCAAGGAAGATTTGAACAACTATTTCGCGACGATGCCCGATACGGTGAAGGTGCGGACCGTGACCGACCTGATCGCCTTCAACGGCTCCGATCCGCGCGAGAGCATGCACAAGCAGGAGAACTTCACCGACGCCGACGCCACCGTCGATGGCCGGGCGAACCCGGACTATCAGAAGACGCTGGCCGAGATGTTCCGCATCACGCGGGAAGACGGCATCGACCGCGTGCTCAAGGAAACCGGCGCCATTGCGCTGGTGGCCGTCACGACGGCGCCGGCAGACACGATCCCGGTGGACGGTTCCACCACCAGCGGCGCGGTTTCATCGGATCCGCGCGGCTCGCAACTGCCGTCGCTGACCGCGTATGCGGCGTCGGCCGGCTATCCGCACATCTCGGTGCCGATGGGCCAGGTGAACGGCATGCCGCTCGGCCTTTCGTTCGCGGGCACCAAGTGGGCCGAGGGCGATCTCTATCCGCTGGCCTACGCCTATGAGCAGGCTTCGAAGAAGCGGGTGCCGCCGACGGCCTACAAACAGGCCGTCGCCCAGCCGAAATAACCAACCGCCGGAGCCCGCGTCACGATAAGTGGCGCGGGCTCTTGAGTTTCAAGAGGGGACACATGCATTCACAACGGATCGTCATCGCGCTCGGAGCGGCCTTCGCGCTGAGCCTTTCGGCTTGCAACAAGGAAGAACCGGTGAAGCCCTACGCCGTGGAGGAAGTCACCCTCGCGCAGGTCTCCGCCGATCTTGCCGCCGGCAAGACGACCTCGGTCGCCGTGACCCAGGCCTATATCGACCGCATCAAGACCTATGACGCGCCGCTGAAGGGCGTGATCCGGATCGCCGAGGATGCGCTCCAGCAGGCCGCCGCCGCCGACGCGCGCCGCAAGGATGGAAAGTCCCTCGGCCCCCTGGACGGCGTGCCGATCCTGTTCAAGGACAACATCGACGCCGTAGGAATGCCGACGACGGCGGGTTCCTACGCGCTGATCGACAACATGCCGAAACAGGATTCCGAAGTGATCCGCCGGATGCGCGGCGCGGGCGCCGTCATCCTCGGCAAGACCAACACTTCGCAGTTCGCCGGTTTCCGCACGCGTCTGGCCTTCAACGGTTCGACGGTCGGCGGCGGTCCGCGCAATCCCTATGACCCGGCGAAGTCCGCCTGCGGATCGAGCAACGGCTCGGGCGTGTCGGGCGCGGCGAGCTTCGCCGCGGCCGCGGTCGGCACCGAAACCTCGGGCTCGGTGGTGTGTCCGTCCTCGATGACCGGCCTCGTCGGGATGAAGCCGTCGATCGCCATGGTTTCGCGCCGGGGCGTCGTGCCGATCAGCCTGACGCAGGACACCGCCGGTCCGATGACCCACACCGTTCAGGACCTCGCGCTGATGATGAACGTCATGGCCGGTTCCGACGCGGGCGATCCGTGGAGCAAGGATGCCGATACGCATAAAACCGACTTCGCGGCCGCGCTCGACGCCAATGCGCTGCGCGGCAAGAAGCTGGTCGTCGTGCGCGGTCTTGCCGGCTACAACGAGAAGACCGAGGTTCCGTTCAACGAAGCGTTGGCCACGCTGACCGCGCAAGGCGCCGAAATCGTCGAAGCGCCGAAGGAGATGTTCGAGGATTTGCTGCCGGAAATGCGCATCATCCTCCTTTATGACTTCAAGGAAGACCTGAACGCCTATCTCGCCACGACGCCGGACACGGTGAAGACCAGGACCCTGGCCGACCTGATCGCTTTCAGCAAATCCGATGCACGCGAAAGCATGCACGGCGTGAACATCTTCGAAGACGCCGAGGCCACGCAGGGCGGGCGCCAGAATCCCGAATACATGAAGGTGCTCGAGTACGCCAAACGCCGCGCCGGTCCCGAAGGCATCGACAAGGCATTGTCCGACGCGGGTGCTATAGCCATCGTCACGCTGACCGGACCGCCGGCGTTCCCGATCGTGCCGGACGGCACCGATACCGGTTACGTGGTGGATGACGCGCCCAAGGGCTCGCGCCCGGTGAATCTCACCAACCACGCCGCCATCGCCGGATACCCGCATATCACCGTGCCGATGGGCCTCGTCGAAGGTATGCCCGTGGGCCTCTCCTTCGTCGGCCCGATGTGGTCCGACTCCCTGATGATCACGCTTGGATACGCCTACGAGCAGGCCTCGCACAAACGTGTGCCGCCGGCCGCCTACAAACAAACCGCCGCCGCAAAACAGTAGAAAGAGGACGTCATGAACCGCCCGCTGACCGCCATCGCGCTCGTTCTTTCCGTCACGCTTGCCTCGTGCAGCAAGGAAGAGCCGCCGAAACCCTATGCCGTAGAAGAAGTATCGCTGAGCCAGGTCGCCGACGATCTTGCCGCGGGCAAGACCACGGCCGTGGCCGTCACGCAGGCCTATATCGACCGCATCAAGATGTACGACGGCCCGCTGCACGGCGTGATCGCGATCGCGCCGGACGCGCTGAAGCAAGCCGCCGATTCCGACGCGCGCCGCAAGGCCGGCAAGGCCGGCGCGCTCGAAGGCATCCCTATTCTCCTCAAGGACAATCTGGACGCGGTCGGCATGCCGACGACGGCGGGATCGTGGGCGCTCGAACACAACATGCCCAAGCAGGATTCCGTGGTGACCCAGCGGCTGCGCGAGGCCGGCGCCGTCATCCTCGGCAAGGCCAACACCTCGCAGTTCGCGGGCTTCCGCACCGCCACCGGCCTCAACGGTTCGACCGTCGGCGGCGGCACGCATAACCCGTATGACATCACCCGCACCGCGGCCGGCTCCTCGAACGGCCCCGGCATCGTGGCCAGCGCCAGCTTCTCGGCCGGCGCCATCGGCACGGAGACTTCGGGCTCCATCGTCGGCCCGTCGAACGTGAACGGCGTGGTCGGGATCAAGTCCACCATCGCGCTGGTTCCGCGCACCGGCATCGTTCCGATCAGCCTCACCCAGGATATGGCCGGTCCGATGACCCGTACGGTCCGAGACGCCGCGATGATCCTGACCGTGATCGCCGGCAGCGACGCCAGCGATCCGTGGTCGAAGGACGCCGACGCCCACAAGACCGACTATGTGAAGGCCTTGTCGACCGACGCCCTCAAGGGCAAGCGTCTTGGCGTCGTGCGCTTCGGGCGCGCCTTCACCGAAAAGACCACTCCGGTGTTCGATGAAGCGCTCGCCACCATGGCGGCGCAGGGCGCGGAGATCGTCGAAATCACCGAACCCGGCCTCGTCAACGTCGGCGGCCAGATGGGCCCGATCCTGCTCGCCGACTTCAAGGAAGACCTCAACGCCTATCTCGCGACCACGCCGGACAGCGTGAAGACCCGCACCCTGGCGGACGTCATCGCCTTCAACCAGACCGATCCGCGTGAAAGCATGCATCAGCAGGAAGCCTTCACGGACGCGGAAGCCACGGTCGGCGGCCGCTCGAATCCCGAGTATCAGAAGATCCTCGCGGAAGGTAAGC
>JAYSFT010000228.1:0-4538 GCA_041913245.1 Rhodospirillaceae bacterium
GTCGAGGCGACCACGGACACCTGATCGAGCACCGCCGATTCCATCTGGCTGGCGACGGTGCGCTTCCAGATCAGCTCATAAAGCTTGAGCTGATCGGGCGAGACGTACTTGGCAACGATGTCCGGCGTACGCGACGGATCGGTCGGACGGATCGCTTCGTGCGCTTCCTGGGCGTTTTTCGCCTTGGTCTTATAAATGCGCGCTTCGCCGGGCAGGTACTTCTTGCCGTAGCGGTCGCCGATCAGGCCGCGGACCGTGTTGATGGCGTCTGCGTCCATCTGCACGCCGTCGGTTCGCATATATGTGATGAGACCGGTGGTTTCGCCGTCGATCTCGACGCCTTCATAAAGCTTCTGCGCGATGTCCATGGTCTGGCGCGCGGAGAAATACAGCCGGCGCGAAGCATCCTGCTGCAGCGTCGATGTCGTGAACGGCGGATAGGGCCGGCGCTGCTTGCTCTTCTTTTCGACCGAGACGACCTTGAACGCGCCGCTGCGTACAATGCCGGCGGCACGCTCGGCTTTCGTTCCGTCGTTCAGATCAAACTTGTCGAGCTTCTTGCCGTCGAGGTGGGTGAGACGGGCCGTGAACGGTTCCTTGGCCGCGGTCGCCATGTCGGCGCCCACCGTCCAATATTCCTCGGCCTTGAATTTCTCGATCTCCAATTCGCGGTCGCAGATCATGCGCAGAGCGACGGACTGCACGCGGCCGGCCGACTTGCTGCCCGGCAGCTTGCGCCACAGGACCGGCGACAGCGTGAAGCCGACGAGATAGTCGAGCGCGCGGCGCGCCAGATAGGCGTCGATCAGTTCGCGGTCCAGCTCGCGCGGATGCTCCATGGCTTCCAGCACGGCTTTCTTGGTGATGGCGTTGAACGTGACGCGTTTGACCGGCTGACCGGACAGCGCCTTGCTGCGGTTCAGCTCTTCGAGAACGTGCCACGAGATCGCTTCCCCCTCGCGGTCCGGGTCGGTCGCGAGGATCAGGCCCTTCGCGCCCTTCAAAGCGGTGACGATTTCCTTGAGATGCTTTTGTGATGAGGCGTCGACTTCCCAATCCATGGCGAAGTCCTCGTCGGGGCGGACCGAGCCGTCCTTGGGCGGCAAGTCGCGGATATGGCCATAGGAAGCGAGCACCTTGTAGCCGGTGCCGAGATACTTATTGATGGTCTTCGCCTTGGCCGGCGACTCAACGATAACGACCTGCATCGGACGACCTATCGGTTACCCACATCCACGCCGAAATGGGGAGCGGTAAGCCCGCTTTTTCCGTCTCCCATGGCGTGTAAATTCTGGCTGATAACGCGGAAAAGTTAAAAAATTCAGACCGTTCCGACTAACGCCACCCGATTACCTGGTAATCGCTCCAGCCGTCCCGCGAGTTCCAATTCCATTAATATGGTGGCGACGACGGCGGCGGACACTTGGCATTGGCGCACAAGTTCGTCAACGGCGGCAGGGGCGGTGCCCAAGGCGCTCTCGATTTGGAGGCGAATATCTGCCTCGTCAATTTTCTCATTAGTTTCAACAGCTTGAATTGTCTTCGCGGAGCCTGTGGATTTTTTTACAGGCTCCGCACTTTTAAAGTTCAAATTATCTAGAATATCATTTTTAGATTGTACGAGGATGGCGCCATCCCGAATCAAGCTGTTTGGGCCGTGGGCCCGGGGATCCAGGGGCGAGCCGGGGACGGCGAATACATCCCGGCCCTGGTCGGCCGCCAGACGGGCGGTGATCAGCGAACCGGAGCGCAACGTGGCCTCGACCACCACCACGCCGGCGCTGGCCCCGGAGATGATCCGGTTCCGCCGGGGGAAAAGCGGGGCCTGGGGTTCGGTGCCCGGCGGCATCTCGGACACCACCGCGCCGGACTCGGCGATCCGGGCATGAAGCTTCGCGTGCTCGGGTGGATAGATAATGTCCGCGCCGCCCGCGAGGACGGCCACCGTCCGGCCGCCCGCGGCGCTCAAGGCGCCTTCGTGCGCCGCGCCGTCCACACCGCGCGCCAGGCCCGAAAGGATAACCAGCCCTTCCGCCGCCAGATCGGCGGCCAGGATGCGGGCCATCTTGCGGCCATTCACGGTTGCGTTGCGCGCGCCGACGATGGCGATCATCGGTTCGGCGAGGATATCCGTCCGGCCTTTGACGACCAGCAACGGCGGTGCGTCCTCGATCGCCTTCAAGGGTTCGGGAAAGTGCGGGTGGCGCCAGGTGACGTACGTCAGCCCCAGCCGGTGCGCGGCTTGAAACTCCCGCTCGGCGTCGGCCGCCGGCAGCAGTTTCAGGGGCCGTCCGCCGGCGCGTACGAATTCCGGCAGGCGTTCAACGGCGTCCGTTGCGGTGGTGAAACGTTCGAGAAGCTGCCGGAAGGTTTTGGCGCCGACCCCTTCGCTGCGCGCCAGCCTGATCCAGGACAGAAGTTCCTGATGCGCGCGATCGGCCATCGGTCACTTTTTCGCGCCGATGCGCGGTTCCTCACCCCGGAGAAGCCGTCGAAGGTTGGACGCATGCCGGATCCAGCCCAAAACCCCAAGGGCCGCAAATTCGATCGCCTCGTTCGGATAGCCGAAGACGTAGGCGTAGATTGGCGCCAGGGCGAGCGCGACCAAGGCCGAAAGCGAGGAAATGCGCGCGAGCACCGCGACGATGATCCAGGTCGCGCACGCCATGATGCCGATCACCGGCGCGGCGGCAATCATGACGCCGAAGGTCGTGGCGACACCCTTGCCGCCCTTGAACTTCAGCCAAACAGGGAAGTTATGGCCGAGGATGGCGCCAAAGCCGCCAATCAGCGGAACCAGCGGATCGTCGGAGAGCAGTTTGAGGGCGACGACGACGATCGCGCCCTTGCCGCCGTCCAGAAGCAGCGTCGCCGCGGCCAGGCCCTTGCGGCCGGTGCGCAGCACATTAGTCGCGCCGATATTGCCCGACCCGATGCTGCGGATATCGCCGAGGCCGGCGAGTTTCGTAAGCACGAGGCCGAAGGGGATCGACCCAGCCAGGTAGCCGCCGGCGAGCGCGGCGACATAAAGCACGAGGGGGACGCCGGCGGACATCAGGCCTTGGCCGCCGCGCGGCGGGCCGGCGCTTGCGCGGCGCCGAGCACGTCATACACCGCGCGTCCGTCGATGACCGTACGCAGGACACGGCCCTGAACGGGGCGTCCGTCGAACGGCGAATTCTTGGACTTCGATTTGAACGCGTCGGCGATCACCTTCCAGCCTTCGTCCGGATTGAAGATCACGAGGTCCGCTTTCTGGCCGCGCGCGAGCCGCCCGGCGTCCAGGCCCAGCAATTTCGCGGGCGCGGACGTCAAGCGCCGCATGACCTCGATCAGCGGCATGTCGCCGTTATGGAAAAGGTCGAGCGAGACCGCGAGCAAGGTCTCGAGGCCGCTGCCGCCGAACGCGGCCTGTGGGAAGGGAAGGCGCTTGCTGTCCTGGTCGTGCGGCGCGTGATCGCTGGCGATGGCGTCGATCACGCCGGATTTCAGGCCCTCGACGATGGCCTGCCGGTCCGGCTCGTTGCGCAGCGGCGGCGAGAGTTTCGCGAACGTGCGGTAATCGCCGACCGCCAGTTCGTTCAGCGAGAAATAGAAGGGCGCCGTGTCGCAGGTGACGAGCAGGCCCTGTTTCTTGGCGCGCGCGATGATCTCGACGCTGTCCGCCGTGGAGATATGCGCCGCGTGATAGCGCCCGCCGGTCATGGCGGCGAGGCGAATATCGCGTTCGAGCATGATGATTTCCGCTTCTCGCGGAATGCCCGAAAGGCCCATGCGCGTCGCGATCTCGCCGGCGTTCATGACGCCTCCGGCAAGACTCGGCTCTTCCGGATGCTGCACGATCATCAGGCCGAAAGTCGCGGCGTATTGCAGGGCGCGGCGCATCACTTGCGCGTCGGCCACCGCCCGGGTGGCGTCCGTGAAGGCCAGCGCGCCGGCCTTGGACAAGAGGCCCATTTCGGCCAGTTCCTTGCCTTGCAGGCCCTTGGTGACCGCGCCGTAGCAATAGACCTTGGTCAGCGCCAGCTGGCGCGCCCGGCGGGCGACAAACTCCAACGTCGGTTCGTCGTCCACGACGGGATTGGTGTTGGGCAGACACACCATCGTGGTGATCCCGGCGGCGACGGCGGCTTCGCCGGCGCTCTTCAGGCTCTCTTTATGTTCCTCGCCCGGCTCGCGCAGTTGCACGCGCATATCCACAAGGCCGGGTGCGAGGCACATGCCTTCGCAATCGACAACGTGTGCGCCTTCCGGCGCCTTGCCGTCGAACAACATGGGGCCGACGTCCAGGATCTCCTCGCCGCCGGTGAGGACTTCGCCCTTTCCGTCGAACCCCGAGGCGGGGTCGACGACGCGGGCGTTGATGTAGGCGATGCGGCCGGGCTTCGCGACGCTCATGATGCGGCCTTTCGCGCCTGGATATCCTTGTTGTTCAGCGCGAGGATCTCGAGAACGGCCATGCGCACGGCGACGCCAAGTTCAACCTGCTCGCGGATGACGCTGCGTTCGAAATCGTCGGCGACATCCGAATCGATTTC
>JAYSFT010000229.1:0-4536 GCA_041913245.1 Rhodospirillaceae bacterium
TCGCCAAGCTCATGATCAATCTGTCGGAGAACAACGCGACCAACATCCTCATCGACGAAGTGGGGATGGAGAACGTGAATAAACTGACGGCGAGCCTGGGCCTCAAGACCATGCGCCTGCAAAGGAAGATGCTCGACCGCGACAGCCAGGCGATGGGCCGCGAGAACATCTCGAGCGCGTCCGACGG
Source organism: Rhodospirillaceae bacterium (assembly GCA_041913245.1). GTDB lineage: Bacteria > Pseudomonadota > Alphaproteobacteria > Rhodospirillales > Rhodospirillaceae > SHVO01. The sequence goes on from JAYSFT010000229.1 coordinate 188, forward strand.
CGCGGCGCTCATGCTGCGCATCGCGACGTGCGACCTTCCGGTGAGCAAAGAGTCCTGCGCGCGCCTGCGCGCCATCATGGAGATCCCCCAGCCGCCGCATCCCGGCAAGGACCCGATCCCGGCGAACGTGCCCATCGCCTTCAAATGGGGCGGGCTCGAAGGCGTCTCCAACGCCTGGGGCATCGTCGGCGTCCCGGACCGCCCCTACATCTTCGTCATCATGACCAGCTTCGGGACGGCCAACGAAAACACCGTGCGCGCGGCCTCGGCGGCGGCCTTCGACTACTATTCGCGCCTGGCCCGGGCGAACCCCTACGGCAGCCGCGTGGCGGCCGAGGTGATGAAAAAAGCCCGCGAAAAGCAGGTGCCTTAACCGATCCAGCTAATAAAATTTCGTTTTCGGGCGGTGTCTCTTGCCCATACCGGGGGAATCGCGCAGGTTCACCGCGCCCGCCGTATTGGCGCGGCGAACCAAGAACCCTAACGGCATGACCTTTCTGCGAATTACGAGCGTGCGAGTTACCAAGCCGGCCCGAATTACGGGCCGGATTGATCGCATCTGCCTGCGCACTCGTATCGCCTCTGAGGTCTTCCATGGTCGCCGTCTCCCGTTCGTCTCACTTCCATCGCTTCACGGTTCATTGTTCTGAATTCCGGGCCCTGGGCCGGATTCTGAAAACCGCCTTCTATGCGCGGGCCGAACCGGCATGGGAGTTCACCCGCGCGGCGGAACGCCCCTCCTTCCAGATCAACCTCGTGCTCGGCGGGCTTTCCCCCGCGTCCGCCGAAAGTTTCGCGGCGCAGGTCAAACGCCTGCCCGCGGTGACCAAGGTGACCTGGGCCGGGCTCAAGGCCGTGGTTTGAGGCGCCGGACTTAGGTATCCTTCCGGCCAGCCGGTGGTAACGCTCATGGGGGGATGTTCGGGCCGGCGCGAGGACATCCGTCCGCTTGAACCGCCCATTCCGCTTTTATCCGGCCCTTGCCGCCGCCTGCCTCTTGAGCGCGCCGGCCTTTGCCCAGCGCGCTTCCGAGAACGTGGTCGCCACGGCCGAGGATGCCTTCGGTTCGTCCATCGGCAATGAAAGCATCGGCCTCTACAGCGCGACCGACGCGCGCGGCTTCAGCCCGAAGGATGCGGGCAACATGCGCATCGAAGGGCTCTACTACGACCAGCAGGGCAGTTTCGGCTTCACCAACCAGATCACGCGCTCGACCACCATGCGCGTCGGGCTGACGGCCCAGTCCTATCCCTTCCCCGCCCCGACCGGCATCGCCGACTTCCGCCTGCGCCTTCCGGGGGAGAAGACCGTGAAGAGCGTGTCGGCCTACTATGGCCCCTATTCGGCCTACGGCGCGCAAGCGGATTTCGAGGGCCCCATCGTCGCGGGCAAGCTCGGCGGCTTCGTCAGCGTCGCCGGCGGCCAGAAGGAACTCGATTTCCACAGCGTCTTCTACTACGTCGATTATGCGGGCCTCGTGCGCTTCACGCCGACGGACCGGACCGAAGTCATCGCCTTCGGCCAGCGCAGCAATGCGAGCAAGGGCGAATCCGGACCGGCGATCTTCACCGCCGGCGCTTTTCTGCCGCCGCTCTACGACCGCACCGCGATCTTCGGGCCGCGCTTCGATCAGGAGCGCCACCGCAAACAGAACAATTACGGCGTCATCGCACGCAGCGTCGTCACGGACGCCTGGCGTCTTCAGGCGGGCCTGTTCCACTCCGTCAATGACCTCGAGAACGACTGGCAGGTTTTCTACCGCGATGTGCAGCCGAACGGCGTCGGCGACGTCGTCATCCGCTCGCGTCCCGCGCCGGTCCTCGCCTCGACCTCGGGTGAAGTCCGCGCGTCGGGTATCTTCGTGGAAAACGAACGCCGCCACACCGTGCACTTTTCCTTCAGAGGACGCATGGGCGAGCGCCTGTTCGGCGCCGACCAGAACGCCAGCGCCGGGCGCGCCGCGCTGGGCGTGACCTACGAATTCCCGAAGCCTGCCTTCACCTTCGGTCCGCAAAGCCGCGACGATGTCCGTCACGGCACGGCGGGGGCGAGTTATGTCGGCCTATGGCCCGGTGTCGGTGAAGTGAGCGCCGGCATACAGAAGGCCTTCTATCGCCGCGCGGTGGATTATCCGAATCGCGGGCGCGTCGAGACGCGCGCGAACCCCTGGCTCTATAACGCGACATTGGCGGCCTACGCGACGCCGGAGCTGACTTTCTATGCCGGCTATACGCGCGGGCTCGAGGATTCCGGCATCGCGCCCGAGAACGCCGCCAATCCGGGCGAGGCCCTGGACGCGAGTCTCACGAAACAGATCGACGCCGGGCTACGCTACAAGCTCGGCGCCCGGACCACGCTGGTGCTCGGCGTGTTCGAAGTGAAAAAGCCCTACTTCGACCGCGATGCCGTCAATGTCTTCACACAGGTCGGCGCCCTGTCGCACCGCGGCGTGGAAATTTCGCTTTCCGGAGAACCGATCGAAGACCTCAAGATCGTGGCAGGCTCGATGCTGTTGAAAGCGCGCGTGTCGGGTTTCACGGTGAACCAGGGCCTGATCGCCGAAGTCCCGCCGGGCCGCACCCCGGGGACGGCGCGCGTCAACGTCAACTACGGCCCGAAGGCGTGGCGGGGGTTCTCCGTCAGCGGCCAAGTCACCTTCGAGGACGGCCAGTTCGCCAACCGGCTCAACACCCTGCGCGTGAAAAGCCTCACCACGATCGATCTCGGCGCACGCTACAACTTCCGCCTCCATGACACGCTCGCCTCGGTGCGCTTCGACGTGCAGAACCTGACCGATGAATATGTCTGGACCGTCAACGGCGCGTCCGGCCAGTTCAACCCCTCGCCCGCGCGGCGCTACATCATACGCCTGGCCGCCGATTTTTAGGTCACGAGAATAGCGCGGAAATCGTTGACGTTGGTCCGCGTCGGGCCGGTGGTCACGAGATCGCCGAGGGCGGCGAAGAAGCCAAAAGCATCATTGTTCGCGAGATGCGCGGCGGGGTCGCATCCCAGCGCTCGGGCGCGGGACAGCGTGTCCGGCGTGATAATGGCCCCCGCGTTGGTCTCCACGCCGTCGATGCCGTCGGTGTCCGCCGCGAGGGCATAGACGCCGCGCGCGCCGTCGAGCGCCACCGCCAGCGCCAGCAGGTACTCGCTGTTTCGCCCCCCGCGCCCATTGCCGCGCACGGTGACGGTGGTTTCCCCGCCGGAGATCACGACAAAGGGCCGCGGGCGTTTCTCGCTCAGCGCCTGCGCGGCGTGCGCGGCCGCAACCTCGCGCGATTCACCCTCGATATCGTCGCCGAGGACAAGGGGTTCGACCCCGCTTTCGCGCGCCCTGGCGGCGGCGGCTTCGAGTGCGCCCTTTGCATCGGCGATGATGACCGCGCGCGCCCCGCCGAGGCGCGGGTCCCCGGGCTTCGGCGTTTCATCCGCCCCGGCCGCCATGTGACGGGCCACCGCCGGCGGCAGATCGATGCGGTACTTGGAAAGGATCGCGCGGGCCTCGGCGAACGTCGTCGGATCGGCGATGGTCGGGCCCGATCCGACGGTGGACGGATCGTCGCCCGGCACGTCTGAGATCACGAGGGTCACGACCGGCGCCGGCGCGGCCGCCAGGGCCAGGCGTCCGCCCTTGATCGCCGAGAGATGCTTACGCACGCAGTTCATCTCGGAAATCGCCGCGCCCGAGCGAAGCAGGCTCCTGGTGACCCGGCGCTTATCCTCCAGTGTCAGGCCCGCGGCCGGCAGGGCCAGGAGGGCCGACGCCCCGCCCGACATCAAGGCCAGCACCAGGTCGTCCGCCGACAATCCGCGCACGGCGCAGAGAATGCGCTCCGCCGCCCGCGTTCCCGCGGCATCCGGAACCGGATGGGCGGCCTCGACCACCTCGATTCGGGACGTGGGCGCCCCGTGGCCGTATGGCGTCACCACCAGCCCGGTGAGTGGCCGGGCCCAGTGCGCCTCGACGCTGGCGGCCATGGCGGCGGCGGCCTTGCCCGCGCCAACGACGAAGGTGCGCCCCCGGGGAGGCGCGGGCAGATGGCGGGGAACCGCGGCGCCGGCGCCGGCCGCGCCGACGGCCGCGGCGAACAAGGCGCGCAGAAGTGTGTCGGGAACCGGGGCCATTGTGCGTCTATAAGTATCTTAGCCAGGACCGTCCCGAATCCTGCTACGGTTTCGGGGGGGACTATTGGGGGGAACAACGTTGCGCCGGCCATTCTACCGTATCCTGTACGTTCAGGTCCTTATGGCAATCGCCGTCGGGATCGCACTTGGCGTCGCGAACCCGGATTGGGCGGTGGCCATGCGCCCGCTCGGCGACGGCTTCATCAAGCTGGTGAAGA
>JAYSFT010000230.1:0-4531 GCA_041913245.1 Rhodospirillaceae bacterium
GTGCCGCCGGTCAGGACGACCCTCCAGTTTTCGTTGTCGCCGTAGTTGGTGATGGAGCCGGAAACCTCTCCCTTGATGCCGGTATATTCCTTGTCGAGGATGAAGTTCACGACACCCGCCAAGGCGTCCGAGCCGTAGGCGGCCGAAGCGCCGCCGGTGACCGTGTCAATCCGCGAGACCAGCTGCTGCGGAATCGTATTCACGTCCACCGAACCCGTTAACGTTCCGCCCACGGAACGCTTGCCGTCGATCAGGGTCAGCGTTCGTGTCGCGCCCAGGCCTCTCAAACTGAGGGAGCTGATCCCCGCGACGCCCGTGTTCGTCCCGACGTTGCCGGCGGACGACGCGCTTCCCGAGAAGGTCGGCATTTGGTTCATCATGTCGGCGACGTTGGAGACGCCGGACTTTTCAAGGGACTCGGCGCCGACCACGGTGAGCGGCGTCGGCGCTTCATAACCATCGCGGATAACGCGCGAACCGGTGACGACGATTTCGTCGACCGCCGCTGCCGGAGCGGGCGCTGCCGCGGTCTGCGCCGACGCGGACGGCGCAAGCGCTCCCTGAACACCCAGCGCAATGACGAATAGGCTGCTGCCCGATGCAAGACGGGCCACGATATGCTTCTTCACGTTCAAGTTCCCTCCCCTAAGAGTATTGAATCACATGAACCAACAGGACTTACGCGATCGCATTTCCTTCTTTGAGAATCCAAGTTTCGGCGAGAGGGCGCGCATCGGCGGACGCAGGCGCGGTGCGGCAACAAGGACATGATGAGCGGCGTTCCCCCCTGACAACTCCATCAAATGCGAAGCGGCTCCCCTCGGGGCCCCCTCCCAAGCGTATGCCCCTTAAAGGACACTACGCATTGCGTGCTATCTGGCGTCACGGTACCGGCGCAATTATGGGCCGCCGGCAAAAAAAAGCGACAAGAGCGGCCCCTGAAGGCCTCTTTTCACGACTTTTCGTGTAATGCGCGAAACGGCTCACGCGTTTTGCTGCGGTGCGGCCTTACCTTTTGAAGCGTTCTAATGAAAGAGATCGACCATCGGGGGCGCTCCGATGTCAGGAGACGCGGTCGTACATGCGCGCATAAGCGCTTTCGATGTTCCGCGTGAAGCGGTCCAAATCGAAGAGCGGCGACGATGCGCGGTGAAGTCTCAGCTTCGCCTTGATCGCGCCGAGGCGCCGCGGATCCTTGGCGATGCTGACGGCGAGCGCTTCATAATCGGCAAGCGTCGGTGCGATCAACTCCGGCAAACCCATGGTGCGCAACTGGCTGGCGGCAACGCGCGACGCGAAGCTTTCGCCCGGACAGGTCAAGACCGGCAAACCGACCCAGAGAGCATCGCTGCACGTCGTGTGCGCGTTGTAAGGCAATGTGTCCAGGAACAGATCCGCCGCAACCTGGCGCGCGAGATGGTCCTCTTGCGGCATACGCGGCGCGAATATAAGGCGAGCAGGATCCATGCCGCACCGCTCCGCTTCCCTGCGGAGATTGGCCGCCGCGGCCGCGCTGTCTTCCATCAGCCAAAGAACGCTGCCGTCGACGGCGCGCAAAATACGCATCCAGGCGCCGAACATCCGCGGCGTGATCTTGAAATTGTTGTTGAAACAGCAGAAGACGAAGGCCTTTTCGGGAAGGCCGAGTTCACCTCGGGTGAATTTGCGATCCGAGACCTGCCGCTGCGCATCGTTCACCTGATAGCAATCCGGCAGCCTCACGACGCGCTCCGTGTAGAAAGCCGGATCGGCAATCACCGCGTTGTCGGCAATGATGTAATCGATGTACCGCGCGCCCATTGTGCAGGGGTAAGCGAGATAGCTCACCTGCACCGGCGCGGCGCGAAAACTGAAAATGCCCATGCGATTGTTGGAGATCAGCCCATTGAGGTCCACGGCGATGTCGACCTCGAGTGCGCGCGACATCGCGGCGACATCTTTGTCGCTGTGATCACGGACATCAATGAACCGGTCGACCCCCGCTTTGATTCGCCGATGCATGTCGTCGTCGCGCACGGATCTTAAGGAGAACGCGATGATCTCAAATGCGCTGCGGTGATGGCGTTCGAAAAGACCGGCGATCAAATGGCCGGTCGGGTGACGATGGAAGTCCGCGCAGTAATAGGCGATTCTGATCCGATCATGACGCGGATATCGGACGAGCGGTCCTAGGGCGTCGTTCGCGGGACATTTCGCCGCAACCCATGCTTCCGCCGCCTTGCGCTGCAGTTGTGGTGAATCGACGAGAGCCAGCAGCGGCCACGGCGGCGAAACCGGTTCTCCGCGCTGGATCCTTGCCTTGAGATCGGCGAGTTCGTCGTCGATCGCCGTCCAGTCGCAGATGTAAGCTTTGTTGATGAGCCGAAGGCCCGGCGCATAGGGAAAAGTCGGATCCAGCGCGAGGGCGTGGTCGAAGCTGGCGACGGCGGCGGCCGGCCGGCCCATTTCCATCAGCAAACTGCCGCGGTTCCCATGACCGGCCGCATCACCCGGCTGTAGCGCGACCGCTTTGTCGAGATTCGCGAGCGCTTCATCGATCCGGCCCATGTCCCGCAGCAGAATCGCTCGATTTATATAGGGCGCCGCGAAGGAGCGATCCGCGCGCGCCGCCGTTTCGTAGCTGGCCAGCGCGGCCGCGCCGCGCCCCAGACCCGCCAGCGCCAAGCCGAGCGCGTTATGTCCCGGCGCGAATCCCGGCGCACGGGCCAAAACACGCGTGAAAATCTCGGCGGCGGGTGCGTATTGGCCGGCACCGAGCGCCGCGAGGCCCTTTTCAAATAGGTCGGCTATGTCGCGCGTGATGTTCACCGGCCCCGCTCCCCCGATTTCGGCGCACGCGGATCACGATAGCCGATTTGGCCGTCGAAACCGGCCCAAAAAGGCTATAACCTACCGCAATGAGGGGGAGGACCGTCGCCGCAGGGGCGACGCGGTCGAGGGGGGGATTATTTATCTTGAAAGGCTGGTATCGCGGCTGCCTGACCGCCGTCGGGCTGGTGTTCTATTGTCAAACGGCGGCGGCGCAGCGCGCCGACGAAAATGCCGTCACGTCGGCCGAAGACGCCTTCGGCACCCGCGTCGGCAACGAAGGTGTGGGTCTCTACGATTCGCGTAACGCCCGCGGCTTCGATCCGCAGCAGGCGGGCAATATGCGCCTCGAAGGACTGTATTTCGATCAGCAGGCCGTCTTCGGCAGCCGCCTCCAGCGCACCCAATCGATCCGCGTCGGGTTGACCGCTCAATCCTATCCGTTTCCGGCGCCGACCGGCATTGTCGACACATCGCTGATCATGCCCGCCGACCATCTCATCGTCAGCGCCGTTGCGCAATATTCCGTGCCTCAGGGGCAGCGACAGATCATCGTCGATGTTTCGATGCCGCTGATCAAGGACAAGCTCGGCATGTTTGTCGGCACCAACTACCAGCCGACGATCAATGATTGGAACGGCAAGCAACTGTTCGTGACGACCGCAGCGCTGTGGCGCTTCACGCCGAACGAGAAATTCGAAGCGATTCCATTCATCTACTATAACCAGCAGATGGATGCCGAAAATCAGCCGCAGATTTTCACGGCCGGCGCGTACCGGCCGCCGCGTCACGACCGAAACGTCTACTTCGGGCAGGACTGGACCACGCATCGATACAACGACCTCAATAGCGGGGTCATCATGAGGAGCGCGGCCACGAACCATTGGAGTCTCCAGGGCGCGATCTTCCGTTCCGAATCCGATCGCAAAAACAACTTCGTGGTTTTCTACCGTAACACACAATCCGACGGCATGGCGGATCTCGCCGTCCGCAGCGATCCGCATCACCGGCTAACCTCGACGTCCGGCGAGGTTCGCGCGACCGGGATCTACACGGAAGGCGCCTACCGCCATACCGTGCACATCGACGTGCGCGGGCGCGACACCGTCCGGCTCTTCGGCGGCGGGCAGACGGCCACGCTCGGCCGGGCGGCGATCGGCGTTGTCACACCCGTCGCGCGCCCGACGTTCGCGCCTTTCGGTGTACGCGACCGCGACGTCGTCAAACAGATCACGCCCGGGATTTCTTATGGTGGACAGTGGGTAGGCGTCGGCGAGTTCAGCGTGGCCGTGCAAAAAAGCTTTTACGACCGCGAATTCGGGAAGGAGAACGCCGCCCCGACACCGACCAGCAGCCGGCCCTGGCTCTACAGCGGCACGGTGACCGCGACGCCGTCGCGCGATTTCGCGATTTACGCAGGATATACGCGCGGACTCGAGGAGTTTGGCACGGCGCCCGACAACGCCGCCAACGCCGGCGCCCCTGTGCCCGCCGCGCTCACCAGGCAGGTGGACGCGGGAATTCGCTGGCGGATCATGCGGGGAATGAGTTTCGTCGCCGGCGTTTTCGACGTCAGAAAGCCCTACTTCGATCGCGATCAAGCCAATATCTACACCGACGTGGGAAGCATTAGGCACCGAGGTATTGAGCTCTCGCTCAGCGGTCAACCGTTGCCGGGGCTCACGGTCATTGCGGGCTCGGTTTTTCTTCAGCCGCGTATTTC
>JAYSFT010000231.1:0-4513 GCA_041913245.1 Rhodospirillaceae bacterium
CGCAGCTGCGCCGAACGGATCACGACCTTGTCCTTGAGGCGCAAGGTGGACGCGACGGCATTGGCGAGACGCGTCAGGCTGTCCGCGCGGCCAAAGTCGAAGTCCGGCACCACCGCCTTCACGTCGGCCAGCGAGAGGCCGAGGCTTTCAAGACATTGTTCCGGCGTCGTTCCGGGCGAGAGCGAGATCGCGTCGGGGAGGAAACGCATGCCGTCTTCGTAAACGGCGGCCCGGATCACGGCGCGGCGCGACAGCCAAAGTTCGCGCACGTCCGCCGTGAGGCCGAGATCGGCGGCGGTCCGCGCAACAACGCGGCCCAGAAAACGGCCCTCGCGCATCACGCCGTAAACGGCCGCGCCTTCCGCCTGGCTCAAGACCCAGCGCGCGAAACCGGCGAACACCGGCGCGAGAACAGCGGCGCCATAGCTCCAGTAGAAGCGATGCTCCGCCGGAAGGCTTTCGGGCGCCCGGTGGAACAAGCGTCCGCGCAGGCCCGTCAGTCCGAAATCGCCCCAGCGGCCGAGAAGCTGCGCCCGCTGCGCGAGGTCGGCGGTGAACTCCTCGGTCTGAACGCGGGGCGCGAAGATCCATTTGTCATAGTGCACCGCGACCATGCCGCGATGCAGGCCCGGATGCACGTCGGCGTCCATGTTGTCGCCGATGTGGGCGTAGGCCGCGGGCGGCACGCCCGCGTCCTTCAGCACCGTGTCGAAGAGATCGCGGTACTTCGGACGGCCCGCTTCGCACGAGACATAAAGCCGGTCCACCAGCGCCCTATCCTCGAAGCCGGCCGCGGCGAGCAAATCCCAGATTTCGGCGGTGTTGAAGTACGTATCCGAGACGAAAAAAACCTGCGCCCCCGAGGTTTTCGCGAAACGCACCAGCGCGGCGAGGTCCTCATCGAGATGCAGCAGCGCCTTCTCAAGGGCGAGTTCGGCGGCGATGCGCGCGACGATGTCGAAGCCCGATGCAAAGAGAACGTCCGGCAAGCCGGCGTAAATGTCGGCCATCCGGATTTCGCGGTAGCCCGTGGCGGCTTCCGCCTTCTCGCGCGCGGCGCGTTCGGCGGAACGGCGCAACTCGGCGAATTGAAGCGGCGACACATGGGACGCCAGCTTACCTGACGCAACAAGGTCCCGCCCCAGGAGCAGGAACAGGTCGTAGGGCTCCGGCACCCGGCGCCAGACCAGCGTATCGAAGATATCAACCGAGAGGACCTTGTAGCGCCCGTCGGCGAGCCCCTCGCGGAGCTGGATCAGCCGGCGGTCGCGGATCTCGGATGGCGGGATGGATACGGTATCGATGACGGGTCCCCGGAACTTGCGGCGCTCAGTTTACGCGAAACCGGGATATTTACGAAATGCCGGCCTTGGCGGCGCGCAGGCGGGTCAGCCCCAGCACCGCGCGCGTCTGCGGCAGCGGCACGCCGGCCGCCTCGCCGATCTCCACCACCGCTTCGGCGATGGCGGCGAGTTCCAGGGGGCGGCCACGCTCGAAGTCCTGGAGCATGGATGTGCGGACGGGCGAGTCCTTCATCCGGTCCGTGGGATTGACGCCGCGGTCCAGGCCCAGGCGGGCGCCCAGTTCGCGCGCTTCGTCGGCGACGGCCGAGGCGCATTCACGCACCAGCGGATCGGCGTACATCTCGCCCAGAAGCGCCTCGGTCAGGGCGCTGATGGGATTGCCGCTGACGTTCACCACCAGCTTGGCCCAGATGTCGTTGCGGATATTCGCGCTGATGACCGTCTGATAGCCGCCCGGCTGGAAGGCCGCCGCGATCTCGTCGAGGCCCCGGGGGCTGTCGTCGGGCCGGCCGAAGATCAAATGCTGATTGCGGGTATGCTCGATCACGCCGTCGGCGCGCTCGATGACGCTGCAATTCACCACCGACCACACGATATGCCGGCTGGGGAACGTACGCGCGAGAAGCCCGTCCGGATCGAGCGCCTTGAGGCGCCGGCCCGCCAGAGGACCGCCAAAGCCCTCGAAGAACCACCACGGCACGCCGTTCATGACGAAGACAACGGGCGTATCCGGCCCGCATAGGGCGGCGATGCCGCTTGCCACGGAAAGGAGCGCGTTGCTCTTGAGGGTCACGACGACGAGGTCCTGCGGCCCCAACTCCTTCGGGTCGGACGCCACCGGGAAGCGCGCGTTCACGGTTCTATCCTTGAGCGCGAGGGTCAGGCCGTCGGCCTTGATGGCCGCCACCTTGGCGGGCCGCGCGAGGGCGGAAACCTCGGCGCCGGCTTCCTTCAGCATCACGGCCATCATGCCGCCGATGGCGCCCGGTCCGACGATGCAGATCTTGCGGTAACCCATGCCCTCACCCCAAAAAACGTGACGGATCAGCGGATAACATCGGTTCTGCTGAAAAGACAGAGGCGATTGCGGCGTCATTGTGATTTCGCAGCCGCCGGGGAACTCCAGGCGTTTCTCTCCCATTAGGATCGAGTGACGCCCTTGTCTGTTTCGAGTTGCCGCGATGCCCCGTGACCACGGCGCCGAGTGGTTCGCCGACGCCATCCTCAATACCGCCAGCGCCACGCTCGCGTTCCTCGCCTGCCTTGTCATGGGCGTGCTCGCCGTGCGCCGCGCGCGCTGCATGGGCGATTGCCCGGAACGTTCCCTGCTCCCGCTCAGCCTCGCGCTTTACGGTCTTGGACTGATGGCGATGCTGATCTGCTCCACGGCGTATAATCTTTATGTCGATCACCCGCAGCGCCACGTCCTGCGCCAAATCGACCATGCGGCGATTTTCGTGATGATCGCCGGCACCTACTCGCCGCTCGCCCTGCTCGGCGTACGCGGCACCACCGGCCAGCGGATGTTCGCCGCCATCTGGGGTGCGACCAACATCTGCATCGCGCTCAAGTTAATCGTTCCTCAGTATTTCGAGCAGCTCGCCGTCGCGGCCTATGTGCTGCTCGGCTGGTTGTTCCTGATCATGCGCAAACCCCTGCGGGCAACGGTGCCCGCGGCCGGGCTCTGGCTCCTGACCGCCGGCTGCGTTCTCTATACGGCGGGCGTAGCCGTCTTCCTGTCGGACGGCCTCCCGTACCAGATCCCGATCTGGCACAGCTTCGTCGTGGCCGGGGCCGCCCTGCACTACGCCGCGATTGTCGGCTACGTCACCGGCCCCACGGCCCTGAAGCTGGCGCCGATGGCGGCCCGCGCCATCGGCTCGGGCAACGTCGATCTCCTGAAGCGCCCGAAGCGCCACGACTTCGACGTCGTCGGCGCCGGCGACATCAAGATGTCCGACAACAGCTAATTATCGGAGCGACGCGCAGGCCGTGTCATCGCGACCCCACACCCTCCGCAGCAAAAGGGCGGCACCCCACGGGGTGCCGCCCTCTTTGTTTCCAAGTCTTGCCGCGCTTCTACTTGAAGAGCCGGGCGAACTTGCGGGCCTTGCGCTTCTTCCAGTGGCCGCGATGGTAGGCGTCCGAGGCGATCAGCGGCATAACACTCGTCGCTTCTGCGAAGACCATTTGCTCGATGGAGCTGTCGACCTTGCCCCAGGAATTGGCTTCCTTGAGGGTCGAGGACGAGCAGGCGCCGTCACGAACATCGGCCACCGTGATCTGGACGGCGTACTTGTGCATTTCGGCTTCGATGCCGAGCACTTCGGCGCAGACCACCGTATCCTGCATGAAGTTCTTCGGCACGCCGCCGCCGATCATGAACAGGCCCGTCGAGCCGGCCTTGATCTTCACGTCGGTCAGTTCGCGGAAGTCGGCAACGGAATCGATCGTGATGTGACCCTTCGGGTTCTTCACCTGGTGCAGCACGAGGCCGAAGCCGGCCGAGCTGTCGGTAAAGGCCGGGCAGAAGATCGGCACGTCGTGATCGAAGCAGGTCTCGACCAGCGAGCCCTTCTTGCGGTTCTTCTTGGTCTTCAGCCAGCGGCCCATCTCCTTGATGAAGGCGCGGGACGAGTAGGGGCCCGGCTTCATGCCATCGGCGATTTCGCCGATCGTGCGGTCCGTGGTCTGCAGCTCTTCCTCATCGATGTAGGTGTCATAGATGCGGTCGATGTACAGATCGCGCAGGTCCTTGTCGTCGTTGAACTGGCTGCCCTGATAGTGGCGGAAGCCGAGCGCTTCGAAGAAGTCCATGTCTACGATGGAGGCACCGGTGGCGACGATGGCGTCGACCATGCCGTACTTCACCATGTCGGCGTACACCTGCATGCAACCGCCGGCCGAGGTGGAGCCGGCGAGCGTGAGCACCACCGAGCACTTCTGGTCGGCGAGCATCATGTTGAGGATCTCGGCCGCGCGCGCGGTATCGCGCGAGGTGAAGGACATCTTGCTCATGGCGTTGATGATCGGGCGGGCGTCGAACGAGGTCATGTCGATATGCTCGACCGGCTTCGACAGCAGCATGGCCTTGCGGTTGTTGCCCTTCTTGGAGCCGACGGCTTGCGGCGCCTTGGACGACGATTTGGATTTTTTCGCGGACTTCTTAGACGCAGCCATTACTCAGCCATCCTTTGTTGAAGGCAAAA
>JAYSFT010000232.1:0-4481 GCA_041913245.1 Rhodospirillaceae bacterium
GGGTCAGGAACTTCACGACCAACAGATCGAGCATCACCTTGAAGATGCGCGCGAGACCGTACTTCGACTTGCCCCTGGTGCGCGGATGATGTTTGACCGGCAGCTCCGTGATGCGCGCGCCCTGCCATTTCGCGTAGACCGGCACGAAACGGTGCATCTCGCCGTACAGGCGGAAACCTTCCAGCACTTCGCGGCGGTAGGCTTTCAGCGTGCAGCCGTAGTCTTTCAGCTTCACGCCCGATACCCAGCTAATGAGCCCATTGGCGAGCTTGCTGGGCAGGATCCGCGTCAGATACGTGTCTTTCCGATCGCGGCGCCAGCCCGACACCACGCCGTAACCTTCGTCGAGCTTCGCCAGAAGCGGGCCGATGTCGGCAGGATCGTTCTGCAAGTCGCCGTCCATGGGCACGATCACCGCGCCCTTGGCGTGATCGATGCCGGCCATCATGGCGGCGGTCTGGCCGAAGTTGCGTTTGAAGGTGATGACCCGGATATTCGCGTTGTCGGACGCCGCCTTGGCGAGCGCCTCGGCGGTGCCGTCCTTCGAGCCGTCGTCGATGAAGATCACTTCATAAGGACGCTCAAGCGCATCCAGCGCCGGGATCAACGCCGCCGCCAGCGGGCCGACATTCTCGGCCTCGTCGAAGATGGGAATGACGACGGAAACCAGATCCCGCTCGCTCACGCGCTTATCCTAAAGAGTCTCGCTGAGCCTCTGTTGTACAGGGGATATTGCAGCCTGCTCAAGGGGATAGAGCGTGATATACCTTGCCTTCGCTTCATCGGCGCCCGCGTGCGCGCAAGCATGGCTTGTCCGCGCGAGTCGCCGGGCGGGAGCGGCTTTGAAATCGGTTAACGTCACGCGCTATGACCCAGTCCCATACACATGATTCATGGCATCTCGCTGCCGCCGCCGCCGCCGCGATGCTGCTGATCACCATCGGCGTGCGTCAGACCAGCGGTCTTTTTGTCGCGCCCATCGACAAGACCACCGGCCTCGGCATCGCCTCCATCAGCTTGGCGCTCGCCGTCGGCCAGTTCAGTTGGGGCGCGATCCAACCCATCGCGGGCGCGATGGCGGACCGTTATGGCCCCGGACGCGTCATGGCCGCCGGCCTGATCGCGCTGTCCTTGGGTTCGGCGCTGACCTCGTTCATGGACTCCACGCTTGGGCTCATCCTCACCATTGGAATTTTGTCCGCCGCGGGAGCGGGCGCCGCCAGCCTGTCGGTCATCATGGGCGCGCTCTCCCATCGCGTGCCGGCGGCAAAGCGCGGCCTCGCCGCCGGAATCTCAAACGCGGGCGGCTCCTTCGGCCAGTTCGTGTTCGCGCCGATCCTGCAGGTCATCATCGCGACCGCCGGCTGGGCGAGCGCGATGTGGCTCTCGGCCGCGGCCGCTTTGGCCGCCTTGCCCTTCGCCTGGATGTTGCGTAAACCCGCGGCCGCCGCGGTCCAGGGCGTCATGCCGGGGCCGTCGAACCTCGGCGCGGCCATCAAAGAGGCGTTCGGCGACCGGAACTATATCCTCGTGCACGCGGGTTTCTTCACCTGCGGCTTCCACATCGCCTTTCTCGTCACGCATCTTCCCGGCGAGATCGCGCTCTGCGGCATGTCGGCGTCGGTTGCGAGCTGGTCGCTGGCGATCATCGGCCTGGCGAATGTCGCCGGCAGCCTCATCGCCGGCTGGGCTACCGGTCACTACCGCAGCAAGCATGTCCTGTTCGCGATGTACGCCTCGCGCACCGCGCTAATTCTCGCCTATCTGCTCGCACCCAAAACGGCGATGACCTTCTACATCTTCGCCGCGGGCCTCGGCGCCACCTGGCTGGCCACCGTCGCCCCCACGGCGACGATCGTCGGTAAGCTGTTCGGCACCCGTTATCTCGCGACTCTGTTCGGCATGACCTTGCTCTCGCACCAGGTCGGCGGCTTCTTCGGTGCCTGGCTCGGCGGCCTGACGTTCGCCTCCACCGGCAATTACCAGTGGATGTGGTACGCGGACGCGATCCTCGCCGGCGCGGCGGCCCTCACCAATCTGCCGATCAAGGAGCCCGGGCCGCTTAGGATGCAAACCGCGTAAGGCGGTTCCGCAGCAGAAGCGGCGTCAGCATCGCGGCGAACATGAGGCCGGCGCGCAGGGCCGTTTCCGGCGCGATGCCGACGCCGAGATTGAGGCTGCTCAGCGTTTCGGGCGTCGTGGAAAAGCGGACGGTAGCTTGAACGGCCGCCGCAATCACCGCCAGGACGCCCGCGCCGATCACCGGCCACAGTATCGCCGTGCGCTGCCGCAAGGCGAGAATCAGAGTCGCGCCGCCAAGGACAACCGGAAGCACGCGTGTGACCAGCACGATGATCGCGTCCGCCGGGCCCTGCCAAGCCGCGAGCGCCTGCGCCCCGCCGCCGTCTGGCACGATTCCGCCCGCGCGCAATGCGGGCACGATGGTGCCGAGGATAAGACCGCCGGCGATGAGAATGCCGATCCATACAAGGACCGGCATACCGCCGCCCCAGAATTTAGGAAACTTGGCGCTCATGGCCCGGAGTTCGCCGCGTGCGGTCATGCTGCGCGCGAGGTCGTCCAGCGTTCCAAGCCGTGCGAGCGCTATCGCCGCAGCGTCTTCCAGGCTCGCGCCGCGACGCATCTCCGCTTGTGCGGCGTTCTCGGCATGATCGCGAAGCTCGGCCACATAGCGGCGCACATGGCGGTGCGCGACCCCTTCGCGCAGAAGCCGCGCCGCGAGTTCGTCAAACTGTTGCATGTTTCGCCTCCGTCACGATCCCCGCAACCGCATCGGTGATGCGCCGCCATTCACCTGTCATATCGCTCAGACGCTTTTTTCCGGCGACGGTGGCGATGTAGTAAACGCGCGTACGCCCGTTGACGGCTTTACGGCGCGATTTCAGGCAGCCTTGCTCTTCCAGAGCATGCAGCGCAGGGTACACGACGCCTTCGCCCAGCCTGATTGCTTCGCCGCTGGCGGTCTGGATGGCCTGGACGATTTCGTAGCCGTACATCTCGCGGGCGCTGAGCAGCCGCAGGATCAAAAGCTCCGGCACGCCGGTCATGAAATCGGGATTGGTCTTTCGCGCGGGCAAGGACGGCCTCATACATTGAACTTCCAGGTATAATACCTTACAGTTCAAGGTATGCAACCCGGTTTGCGCGCATTTGTCCCGGCCATCGCGGCCGCGCTGGTTCATCTTGTGATCCTCGCTTGTTTTTTGACTCTCGGCCGCGCCTTACCGCGCGAGGACATCCCGGCGGCGCTGCCCATCACCGTCATCCCGCGCGCGCCGGTCCCCGAGGACGCGGCCGCGGTCCTGGGGCGCAGCGCGGCCATCGCGCCCCCCGCGATTACGCTGCCGCCGCTGACCATCCCCACGATTCCCACTATCCCGGCGCCGTCGCCGGATAAGGACTTGTCCGTACTCGGCGGTTACGTCGGTTGCGGGCTCAATCAGGCGCTCACGGCCGAGGACCGCGAACGCTGCGAACGTCAGCGCCGCGAATTCTATGCGGGACCCGGTCCCGCCGCGGGCCCCATGGCGGCGGATCTCGCGCTCGAAAAACGCTTCGCGCGCGACAAGGCCGTGCAAGATGCGCCGATTCTGCTGCCGTGCTTCACGGCCGCTGGCCCGAATCTCCTCTGCTTCCTCGGCGGCGCGCTTAACGGCTTCGATTTCAAAATCGGCTCGTATGCGGATGTGGGCAGTCCGGAGAATCCTCTTGCGCAACCCGTCCTGCCGTACCGGCCAAGATAGCGAGACGCTCAATAGTTTGCATACTGGCGCTTCTTCCAGCTCATCCTTTGTGCGCAAGTAATTCATGAGCATCATCCCCGATCCAATCACAGGAAGTGCTCTTGCCAAGGAACCGCCAACACTCGCCGTTCCGGTGATGGGTTCTTAACGGCGCGAACTTTGCGGAGTCCGTAGCATCCCTGAGTATCCGTGAAGCGGAAGATGTACCTTTCCCACTTTTGCCCCCGGGCCGCCAATCCGCCGTCCTTCGATTCGTTTGGCCAATTCATACCCGCAACAGTATGGCCAGCACCGACGCCTGCCCCGACATCGGTGGCGGTGCCGCCGTCGGGAACCCTCGCATATCCAAAACCTACATCCGCGTATGGAACCATGCGGCCATCAGCAAGCTTGCAGTATCTCTGGCCGCTTGGGCTGTCTTTGGACGACAGGCTGAAAAACTCAGGTTGGCTTATCAAGTATCGGCGCTACTACGTCCGGCATTTTAGTTCGACACCCGACAGATGTTTGCCCTCGTCATAGTGATACGGGGGTGCGGATACAGATCCTGAAGATTTTTGCTCCGGCTGGGGAAATAATTCGGGGGATGAATGCGCTTCCAACTGCTTCCGCAGCACTTCCGCAAACAAAAACGGCTTAGCGTGAAAAACGCCAAGCCATTACGTTGATGGTGGAGCTGAGCGGGATCGAACCGCTGACCTCGTCATTGCGAACGAC
>JAYSFT010000233.1:0-4468 GCA_041913245.1 Rhodospirillaceae bacterium
TGCTGACGGTGCTCTTCAGACTCATAGCGTGATTTCCTTCCCAAACTCGGCCGCGCGCTGAAGTCGCGACTCCCGATCAGCGAGGCGCCCGGATCTCAAATCTCGTTTGTAAATATACGCGCCGGGACCGGCGGGGGCGAGTGGATTTCCCGCAAAAATCAGTCCTTTTTCGGCCCCATCGTGTGCGCCGCACCGAAGACCGGGCCGGCCCGGAAAAGAAGACGGCAGGACCGACCTCCCGTCAATCCTGCCGCCCGCGCGCCGAGCCGGCGCCGCCTCGCGTTGTTTTTACGCGCCTGCTTTATTCCCGGGACGGCTGAACCGGCGCGGGACTCCCGCGGTCCATCCCGGCAACCTGCTGCGGCGGATGGTCCACATAGACCTGAACGAATTTGACGCTCATCGCGCCGGAAATCGCGGTCATCTGGCCGGTTTTCGGATCCGGATAACCGTCCGCGAGGCGGCGGATGGCGCGATAGAGCGAGGGCGCCGAAAGCTGGCCGTAGCTCTGGTGATGCGTGGACCAGGATGTATTCAGGTGATTGTTGAAAGCCTGCACATCGACATAGCCCGCGATCACGCCTTCGGCCCGCTCCGGCGTCAGCTTCAACTGGAAGCGTGCATCGCGGAAGTGGTGCTGCGTGGACGTGCCGAAGGTGGCCGAGGCCGGAATGACGAGCGGCGAGCCTTCGGTGACCAGGACGCCGTCGACGATCTTGCCCTTGAAGGTCGACATGATCTCCTTGCCGAAGCGGGCGTCGATGCGCTGCGTACCCCCGGCGATGAATGACTGTCCCGTCGCATCCGTCAGCAGGGAATCAAGGCCGCGATAACTGTTCACGGTGACATCGTCATCGTTGACGAGGCTGTCGACACCGGAGAGTTCGATGAGAAACCGGTTGCTGTTGTACCGGCGCATGAACTCGTTTTCGAAGTGATACACCGTGCCTTCAGGGGCGCGGTAATTCGAGATGCAGCCGATGGCGCGGAACAGCTGGTTGTCGATGCCCTTCGCGCCGTCCGGGCTGGTGAAATCAATGTCTTTCACCTTGCCGTCGAGATTCATGCCATAGGAAATTTTGCCGCCGGCGTCCTTGAAGGTGAACGGTTCTTCGGACGTATCGGGGAACCACTGGCGCGCCTCGCGCATGAGCTGGGTATCGACCAGCGTGCGCTTCGTGCCGTCCTCGGGGAACAGCTGCTTGAACTGCTCACGCGGTCCGTCGTTATAGCCCTTCGTGCATTCGACCTTGCCTTCCGGCGTCTGGTGGACGGCCCAGTAACGGTGAGTGAGGACATAACCGATGCGGCCGTCGCGGATGACCGCCGGCTTGTCGTTTGCCGCAGTCTCCGCGGTCGCGCTGCCCGCGCCAATCGCCACCGCGGCAGCCGCGGCGGCGAACCATTTGATGCTGGCCGACTTTTCCATCCTGCTCTCCCTCTCCTGCCGGCGCGTGTTCAAGGCGCGCCCAGGGTGCCGCAACGCCGGTTGCGCAGCGGAATGGAAGAACTATACGCTTCGGGCCCGCCGCGGACTTTGTATATTTGGCCAGTTTTGAGGATTATCAATGCAGTACTTCGGGAAATTTGAGCATTTTTCCGCAAAATATTTAGGTGCAACGCAACAAGATGGCCGTGTGGTCCAAGAAAATAGCCTGAAAAAGAAAACGGCGGGACCGGCCTGCGCCGATCCCGCCGTTCGATAGGCCGACGCGCTTACTGGCGCGAAGTCTGGACCGCCTGTTGCGGGGCCGCACCCGTGGACGCGGTCGCCTGGGGCGGATGATCGATATAGACCTGCGTGAACTTCACCGAGAGCGCCGACGAAATCGCGGTCATCTCGCCGGTCTTCGGATCCGGATAACCGTCCGCGAGACGGCGCAGGGCGCGGTACATCGACGGCGCCGAGAGCTGACCATAGCTCTGGTGATGCGTGGACCACGACGTGTTCAGGTGATGATTGAACGCGGCCACGTCGACATAGCCGGCCATCACGCCTTCAGCGCGTTCCGCCGTCAGCTTCAGCTGGAAGCGCATGCCTTTGAAGACATGGAAGGCGCTGGTGTCGAAGGTCGCCGAAGCCGGGATCGTCACGTCGGCCGGTTCGCTGATCAATACGCCGTCGACGATCTTCGCCTTCCAGGTCGCGCGCACGTAGCCGCCGAAACGGCCGTCGATACGCTGCGTACCGCCCGGGATGAAGTTCGCGCCCGTGGCGTCCGTCAGAAGCTGATCCATGCCGCGGTAGCTGTTGACGGTCACGTCGTCGTCGTTGACCAGGCTATCGACACCGGACAATTCGATCATGAAGCGGTTGGTGTTGTAGCGGCGAAGGTACTCGTTCTCGAAGTGGTAGATCGTGCCTTCCGGCGCGCGGTAGTTCGAGATGCAGCCCATGGCGCGGTACATCTGGTTGTCGATGCCCTTGGCGCCGTCCGGGCTGGTGAAATCGGTGTCCTTCACCTTGCCGTCGAGGTCCATGCCGTACGAGACCTTGCCGCCGGCATCCTTGAAGGTGAACTGTTCCTCCGCGGTCGTCGGGAACCACTGGCGGCCTTCACGCATCAGCTGCGTGTCGAGCAGCGTGCGCTTGGTGCCGTCTTCCGGAAACAAAGCCTTGAACTGCTCACGCGGGCCGTCGTTGTAACCCTTCGGACATTCGACCTTGCCTTCCGGCGTCTGATAGACCGCCCAATAGCGGTGCGTCAGCACGTAGCCGATCTTGCCGTCCTTCACGACGGTCGGCACGTCGGAGGCGTTCTGCGCGCCCGCGTTACCGGCGCCGATCGCCAGTGCACAGACGGCCGCGACGGTGCCCGACGCCAGCAGTTTCACTTTCAAAGACTGTTTCATTTCATTTCTCCCTAAGCCGGCCTCTTATAAAGAGAGCCGCGGCCTCAGCTCACGTTGTCCAGAAAATCGTCGCGCAGCCAGAAGGCCTTGAAGCCGTTCCGGTAACCGTTGAACTCGCCCCAGGCGTCGGCGTTGGTATCGCCCGGCTTGAGGTCGCCAGAGTGCGTGTAGATCGGGCGGTCGCGGAAGGTCCAAATATGCAGTGCGCCCTTCGCGTTGGCTTCGGCCTTCTTGCCGGTCATGGGATCGATCCACATCGTGCCCCAGATCAGATTGCTGGTCTTCGCGTTGGCCGGCGCGATGACATAAGGGAAAGTCGCGAGGCAGCGCGCCGCGTCATTCCCGCCGCAGATCGCCATGCGGTAAACCTGCGGGGCATTCGGATGATCGCAATACAACTGATCGAGTGCGTCGTCGGCGCAGTTGTAAACGTAGATCGTCTTACCGGTGGAATCGGCGAGCACCTGGCCGATGCGCGCGTCCTGCACCGTGAAGCCCTGCGGCGGATCCGGGTTCTTCTGGGTATAGACGTTGTGCCAGCCCGGGACGTCGCTGCCTTCCATGCTGCGGAAGCGGCGATCCTGCACGCGGATGTAAACCGGGCGCGTCCGATAGGTCCACTGCTTGATGCCGGGGGCCCGTTCGATGATGCCCCATTCGCCTTGCGCCTGCGCCGTCTGCGGCGCCTGCACCGGGGTCCAATCCTTCAAGCAGTCATTATAGCAGTTCGACTTGTTGGGACCGTCCTTGTCCCACACGTAGATCGAGAAACCGACGTGATTGACGAGCAGGCGTCCGGAGGCGACCGTCTTCACGTTGAACGCGGGGGGAACGTTCGGCTTCGGCGCGGCGGGTTCGCGCAGCGCCGGCGCGTCGTTCGCGGTTTCACGCGCGGTCGCGCCATAAACTTCGCCCGGCTTCTTGTCGAGGATGGAGGTGTAGAGCGGCAGACCGTCATGCGCCCACTGTTTCGTGCCGTCGTAGCGCTTCAGCGTCGTCCACTTACCGACATCCTTCGCGTCTTCGGGCGCCTTCACCGGGAACCACACCTGCTCGCACGTCGGCCGCGTATCGAGTTCCGGCAGGACGAGGCCCGGCGGATACGGGCTCATCAGGCCTGAATTCTCGGTGTATTTGACGTTGGCGCAGAACGGCTCCTTGTTCTTGCGGTCGCCGGTATCGCCGTTGCGCAGATCCTTGAGCGGCCACTTGTAGAGCGTCATGCCCTTGGCATCGACGAACACCGGACCATCGACGTCGGTGTGCTGTACTCCAAAGCCCGGCGGCAACGGCTCGCGCACATAGTCCTCGAGTTGGGCGACGGGCGGGCGATATTTGTCCTGCGCCTGAGCAGACGGCACGATGATCAGAGCCACCGCGGCAACGGCGGTACCGCTCACAACTCTCCCAAGACAACGCATTTTTTTCATCCTTATCTGAACCCGGCGCTCCGCAAATGGCGGCCGCCGCTCTCCCGGTTTCGCATCTCTAAAGGCAGAGCAGCCCCAACAGGGATGGATTCCCTGCTGGGGCTGCGGAAGCCAGCTCGGACCTCTTTAAACCAGGATCTCGCTGATCTCTTTGGAGGTCTGGTTGCTCTTGGTGCCGAAGGTCG
>JAYSFT010000234.1:0-4433 GCA_041913245.1 Rhodospirillaceae bacterium
CATGTGCCGTATTCGCCATGATGTAATTCCTTCCTAGACCCCCAACGGCCCTTATTCCGCGCCGCAGCGACTTGATCCCTTTCGGCTCCACGTTCCGAAAAAGGGTCGGCGGCGGGTTGAACCATTGTTTCCCCCCATGCCCGAACCGGCCCCAACCGGCGGAAGCACAAGGGTTTTCAGTGCCCGGGGTATAGAATAAAAAGCCCCCCTTGAAAAGGGCCGTGGTTCGGGGCCTGCTTTGCAGGATAACAGGTTGAATTGGCCGCAAAATCCGGCGTGGCCGGGACCCGCCGACCGTACATTTTTGTGACCCCGGAGACCCGATGCGCCTTGCTCTCTACCAGCCCGATATCCCCCAGAATACCGGGGCGATGCTGCGCCTGGGGGCCTGTTTCCGCGTGCCGGTGGACGTCATCGAACCCTGCGGCTTTCCCTTCGATGACAAGCGTTTAAAGCGTACCGCCATGGATTACGGCGGGTCTTGCGAGCTGGTCCGGCATACCTCGTGGGAGACTTATCTGGCCGGCCTGCGGGCCCAGGCCGGCAAGCGCCTGATTCTCCTGACCACCGCCGGCGCGATGGCCTATTCGGACTTCACCTTTCAGGCGGGGGACAGCCTCCTGCTGGGCCGGGAAAGCCGGGGAGTCCCGCCCGAGGTGGGGGCCGCGGCGGACGCCGCCGTGCGGATTCCCATCGCGGCTGAAATGCGCTCCCTGAACGTAACAACCGCAGCGGCCATCGTGTTGACCGAGGCGTTGCGACAGCTCGGATTTTTTACTGAAAAAACATCGCTCTAGACCCGCTCACCATCCCGTTACAACGGGGCGTTGTCCATGACAAGAAATTCACAGCTCCACCATGGTCCTGTAAGGGGGCCGGGCGTACTATTTACCTACCGTCAGCGATCCGGACCTAGTTCCCCTCGAAGTTCGGATGCGACAGGCAAGGACCTGGCCCCCCTCCAGAGTCCAATGAGAAGCGGCCCTGTTCCCCTACAGGGCCGCTATCATTTTAAGCTTAGGGATCGGGCGGCGGCCTTATTTTCCGTCTCGCTGCGGGAACAGGCCCAGCATGACAAGCGGCGTGCGGTTAGAACCGCGTTGCCTTACGCCGAAGTTCGGCAAGCGTTTCTTCCCGGTTCGGCGCAAAATCCTTTTCCATCCACCACGCCTCGACGGCGCTGAGGATCTGGCCGACGCGGGGGCTTTGCGGGATGCCGAGCGCCATAACGTCCGCGCCCGAGACCGGCAAGGACCGCGGCTGCCAGGCGGCGACGCGGCCGAGCTGATCCACCCAGCCGTCATCGTTGGCGCCGTGGGCGCGCGCGAGCGCCCAGGCCAGCAGCATGCGGTCGTAGATCACGTCCGGACCATGACGATAAAGCGCGGCGCGCAGTTGCGCCGGGAGCGTCGCCGCGTCGAGCAACGGCTCCGTCGTCGTGAGGCGCACGAGACACAAGCGGTCGGCGGAGGAGAACTTGAGCCGCTGCGCCAGCGTATCGGCCTGACCCGCGGCCACGCATGCCGCAAGACGCCTCCGCCAATCCGTCGGCGCGGCCACGGCGCTTTCGACGCGCGCGAGCGCGGCGAGGCGCGACAGATCGACGGCCTCGGGAAGCACCGCCGCGAGCACGCCGCAGCTTTGCATCAATGACAGCACTTGCGCCGGCGCGGGCGCGGCCAAGGTCTTCACGATCTCGGCCTGGATGCGTTCGGCGGACAGGCGCGCAAGGCCGCCCGCATGCGCGCGGCACGCGGCCAGCGTCGCGGCGTCGAGGCTCGTGCGTCCGTACCAGGCGTAGAAGCGAAACAAACGCAGGATCCGCAAATAATCTTCCTGAATGCGGTCGCCCGGATCGCCGACAAAACGCACGCGGCCCGCTTCGGCGTCACTCAGGCCGCCGAAATAATCGAACAACGCGCCGTCGCCGCGCATCGACATCGCGTTGAAGGTAAAATCGCGCCGCCGTGCGTCTTCTTTCCAGTCCGTGGTGAATTCGACCGCCGCATGGCGGCCGTCGCACGCCGTGTCGCGGCGCAGGCTCGTGATCTCGAACGAGCGCTCGCCGATCAGCGTCGTGACGGTGCCGTGCTGGAGCCCCGTCGGGATCACGCGCACGCCCGCGTTCGCGAGGCGCCCCATGACGGCGTCGGGCGGCTCGGGTGTTGCGGCGTCGATCTCGCCGACGGGAAGGCCCATCACATGGTTGCGCACGCAGCCGCCGACGACGCGCGCGTCCACCGCGGGCGCGCCGAGCGCCTCGAACAGGCGCACGACCTCGCGCGTCTTGATCCAGTCGAGGGTCAAGGGGCTTTCCGGGGCGCGATGTGCCCCGGGACAATCTCGCCGTTCACCACACGCGGCGGCACATAGTCGCCTTCATCGGGTGAATTGCTGTCGAGGAAGGCAGTGAACCCGAGCACGACCAGCGCCAGCACAGCGCCGGCGAACAGCAACATCGGCCACGGGCCTTTCTCGAAGGCCGGCGCCTCGCCGCCGTGCGCGGCCGCATACCGCGTACGCCACCAGACCCATACGGAATAGGTCGCGATGGGCAGCAGGAACGGCACGACATATGTGAAGAGGATGCGGATCACGCGTTTGAATTCCCCACCAGCACATCATACAGGTTCAAGAGCATACCCGCGGTCGCACCCCAGATATAGCGATCACCATAGGGCATGGCGTAATAGGCGCGCGTCACGCCGTTGGCCGCGCGGCTGTGACGCTGGTGATTCACCGGATCGAGGAAGAAGGACAAGGGCACCTCGAAGATCTCGGCCACCTCGACAGGATCGGCCTTCACCTGTAGCGGCGGGCGCACCGCGCCGACGATGGGAACGACTTCATACCCGGTCACCGTGACATAGGGATCCAGACGCCCAAGCACTTCGACCGCATCGCCGATCAGACCGATCTCCTCGCGGCTCTCGCGCAAGGCTGCCGCGACCGCATCCGCGTCGCCGGGCTCGATCCGCCCGCCCGGAAAGGAGATCTGCCCGCCATGCGCCTTCAAATCGGCCGTACGCTGCGTGAACAGGATCGAGAAACCCTCGCTGTGCTCGATCAGGGGTACCAGCACGGCGGCAGGGATGCGCGTCTCCACCGGCGCGCGGATCGCCGCGGGCATGCCCACGGCCGCATATTTCTCGGGCGCGAGCGGGATCGCCGTTTGCACCGCCAGCCGTTCGGCTGTCGCCGTCTCGCCGCGCGCGGGGCGGCCCGCGGCGAGACGCGCGCGGATCTGCGCGCGGGTAAGACCCGGCGCGGGAGTCATGTCAGGGAACCTAAAGCGAAGAATTGGCCCGCGCTCCAGACCCCGAAGGTTCCGTCGGCGGAAGACTCGCCGTGTTCAACCAGGTGGTAAAAGACCGGGCGCGCGATCCGCGCCTCCAGACCCTTGCGGACATGGATATAGGGTCTGGGCGCGCCGCTGGCGGCATCCTCGGCCACGCGCAGAGGGTGCGCCGCGTCCAGGGTCACGATGTCGTCGACGTTTGTGCGAAATCGTATGACTTGGCTGGGCCCAGCCCCATCCGCTATAACTTCGACCGCGATAAATGGGGCGTCTTCGACCTCGATCCGCCCGTTCTCCGCGGGCGTCGTCAGCCAAAAGGCCCCCTCCTCGTCGCGGCGCAAGACCGTTGCAAACAACTTGACCAAGGCCGCGCGGCCAATCGGCGAGCCGCGGTAGTACCAGGTGCCGTTGCGGTCGATGCGCATGTTAAAATCGCCGCACAGATCCGGAAATTTTGCGGCGGCCCGGTCGAGGGCCTGATCGATCCTGGACCCATGAGGGAGGGACAGCCCTTTTGGGACCGGGTCCGGATTGGGGCCGCCAGGGTCGATTGCTGTTTTGTTAGGTTCCGAGGGTTCCATAACGCCCCGCAGACGTTAGTCTAGTCTGATCTCATATGGTGGAGTTCGCGCGTGGCTTCAACGATAACACAGACCGATAATCATAAGGCGGAAAAGGCTGCGGAAAACGCCGTCGCCGACATGGAGCGCGTCGCGGACCTCGTCCAGACGGCGCGCGCCGCCATCGACCATGTGATCTACGGTCAGGAATCGGTGATCGAGGAAAGCCTCATCACCCTGCTCGCGGGCGGCCATGTGCTGCTCATCGGCGTGCCCGGCCTCGCGAAGACCAAACTCGTGCACGCCCTCGGCGTGGTGCTCGGTCTCGACGACAAGCGTGTGCAGTTCACCCCCGACCTGATGCCCGCGGACATCCTCGGCACGGAAGTGCTGGAGGAGGACGCCGGCGGCAAACGCTTCTTCCGCTTCATCCAGGGCCCGGTGTTCTGCCAGCTTCTGATGGCCGACGAAATCAACCGTGCGAGCCCGCGTACGCAATCGGCGCTTCTGCAGGCGATGCAGGAAGTCCGCGTGTCCATCGCCGGCCAGTATCACGCCCTGCCGCAGCCGTTCCA
>JAYSFT010000235.1:0-4423 GCA_041913245.1 Rhodospirillaceae bacterium
GGGTAATATCACTCATAACGCGTAGCTCCTTTTCTAGGACAGTGTTGACGACATTGCTGTCGGCTCAGAACAGGCCTCCATTCAGGAGCTACTCTGAGCACCGCAATTTATAGAGGCTTGCGGGAAGGCTGTCAAACGCTGTCGTAACGCAAAATTAATGAGTATTATCAAATTGTTAACTCCTTATCGGCGGCGCGGCAAGCATATTTGCCTAATTTTCAGGATTTCCGCGCACAGATGGAAGACGCGCCGGTGGGAGCCCTTCCACCGCGACAACTGTTGGCTGTGAAATCCCAAATACGATGACCGAGGGCTACCTTCTTCTGGCGTTCGACGATGCCCGTTACCTGGACCTGGCGGCCAACTTCGCGCTGTCCGTGCACCGGGTGGAGCGCCGTCCCGTAAGCGTGGCGGTGAACGCCAAGGTGAAGGTGGATCCGGCCCTGGCCGCGCTTTTCGACCGGGTCATCGTGGCCGAGGACGACGCCCATATGCGCGGCGCCATGAACAAGGCGCGGCTGTTCGACCTCACGCCTTACGAGCGCACCTTCTATATCGACGCCGATTGCCTGCTCTTCAGTCCCCGCATCGAGTTCTTCTGGCGCAAGTTCCACGGCCGGCCTTTCGTGGTGGAAGGCCATCGCCAGAGCAAAGGCGCCGTCTTCGCCTGTTCGCTCGGCGAAAAGGACGCCGCGGCCCTGTGCGCGCTGCTCGGCGTGCGCACCCTGACGGTCTTCAATGCCGGGGTGATGTACTTCGAACGCACGCCCGCCGCGAAAGCCGTGTTCGACAAGGTCCGCGCGCTTTACGAGGGCCCGCACCGCGATGCGATCAGCTATCGTTATAAACATGAAGGCGAATACGCGGACGAACCCTTCTTCGCGGCCGCCCTGGCGCAGCTTGGGATCGATCCCGAGGAGCCGCCGATCACGGCGCGGCTGCAGGTGACGACCCCCAACGTCACGCAAGGCGTCATGGATATCGAGACCGGCGAGCTGCGTCTGGTGAAGCAGGCCGCGGGCGAACCCGCCGCGCTGTGGTCCGGCGTGCTGTGCCATTTTTGCGGCCTTGCGCCGATGGACGATTACTTCGCGCTCGCCGACAAACTCCGCCGCGAAGCCAAGCTGCCGCCGATGGACCGCGCGCGCTTCATGCCGGTCGTGCTGACGGCGGCGCATCATAAAGAAAGCATGTAGGATCCGCGCATGGCGCTCCCTCCGCCGATTTTCCTGGCCACGAGCCTCGTCCCAGGGCGCGATCTCGCGCTGCAGACGACGGCTGTCAATTCGTGGCGCGCGGCGGGCTTCCACGTCCTGTCGGTCAACGGAAAAGCCGAAGCCGATGCGATCCGCGCCGATTATCCCGGCATCGAGGTCGTCGTGCCGGCCGGCACGGCCGAGCGCTTCGCGAAGAAGCCGGTGCCTTATATCCACGACATGCTGAAGGCGCTGCGCGCCGCCATCGCCGCGTCGGGCCATGAGCCGGCAACCTGCGTGGCGGGCCTCATCAACGCCGACATTTATCTGCGCGACGTCGCCGGCCTGAAAGCTTTCATCCAGCGCGAGGCGCAAGGCGCGCTGCTATGCGGGCCGCGCGTCGATGTGCCGGGCGCCGATTACTTCGCCGGTTACGCGCCGACGGGCCGCGAGGCCTACTCGATCGGCTACGACTACTTCTTCCTGCCCGGCACGTTCCTGGACGATTATGCCGAGAGCCCGTTCTGCATGGGCATGCCGTTCTGGGACTATTGGTTCCCCTTGGTCACCCTCCTGCGCGGCAAACCGATCAAGAGCCTGAACTCGCCGGTGGCCCTGCACGCCGGCCATGAGACGCGCTGGGACGATACGGTCTACCTGTTCTTTCACGCGCTCATCACCTACGTCATGGAACTCGGACGGCGCACGCGCGGCCAGAATCCGAAAGCCGAGGGCCGGCAGTTCGATTTCCTGTTCGATTTCGTGCAGCATTTATATAGCGCGGTGTTCAAGCGCGGCACCGAGGCGGACGCGGACGGAGCGGCGGATGCCGCGGGCGTCGCGATGCTGGCGGACTTCTACGACCGCTTCCAGCAGGTGGCGGTCCATCACATCAAGGCGCAGGCGGCGCCGGTGACACTTGCCGAGGCGCTCACTTGAACGAAGCCGCGGAGCTTTTCAAACGAGGTCGCGCGCGCCATCAGGCCGGCGACGCGGCGGCGGCGGCGGCGCTTTATCGCCGGGGCCTGGCGCTGAACGACGCGATCCCCGACGCCTGGCATCTCCTGGGCGTCGCGCTGGTGCAGACGGGCGATCTCGTGAACGCCATCGCCGCCCTCGAGAAAGCCGTCGCGCTGAAGCCGGCCTTCGCGGACGCCCACGGCAATCTGGGTACGGCGCTGCAAAGCGCCGGACGCCTGGGCGAAGCCGAAGTTCCGATGCGCACGGCGATCGCGCTCGCGCCGGACACGGCGACGTTTCATTTCAATCTTGGGAACTTGCTGACGGCGCAGGGACGCCTGCCCGCCGCGACCGCCGCCTATCGCGATGCGCTGCGCCTCAAACCTCATTACCCCGAGGCGCATTCCAACCTCGGCGGCGCCTTGCGCGACCTGGAGCGGTTGGATGCGGCCACGGAAGCTTTTGAAGCAGCCGTGGCCCAGAACAGCGGTTTCGTGGAGGCGCGCTACAATCTCGCCAATGCCTATCGCGACCAGGGCAAGCTCACCGCCGCCGAGAGCGAGATCCGGAAAGTGCTGGCCCAGCGAACCTACGCCAGGGCTTACAACACGCTTGGGGTAATTCTGTCCGACCAGGGCCGCTCGTCGGAAGCGGTCGGCGCGTTCGCCGCCGCCATGAGCGAGGATGCGTCGTATATGCCGGCCGCGAGCAACTGGCTGAGCGCGCAGCAGTATGTCGCGGGTGTGACGGAAGACAGCCTCGCACGGGCCCATGCACAATGGACCGCGCGTCACGGCGGCGCTGTGGCACCAGCTACGCCGCCCGCCGCATCGCCGGTCCCGATCACCATCGGCTTCGTCTCACCGGACCTCGGCCTTCATCCCGTGGGCCTGCTCAGCGTGCGGATGTTCGAGAACCTGAACCCGCGCGAGATCCGCGCCGTCGTCTTCAGCACGCGGCCCGCGAGCCGCGAGGACGAGATCAGCGCGCGCATCCGCGCCGTGTCGGACTGGCGACGGGTGGACGGACTGTCCGACGACGCCCTCGCCGCGGCGGTCCGCGACGCGGGCGTGCAGATCCTGTTCGACCTGTCGGGACACACCGCCGGACATCGCCTGGGCGTGTTCGCGCGCCGGCCCGCGCCGGTGCAGATCTCCTGGCTGGGCTATGTGGGAACGACCGGCCTCGCGGCGATGGACTATGTGCTGGCGGACGCCGTCCAGGCGCCCCCGGGCACGGAAGCGCACTATACCGAGAAGATCATCCGCCTGCCCCACGGCTACAGCTGTTTCGATCCGCCGGCCGACACACTCCTCGCCGAGAATACACCGGCCGCGCGAAACGGTTTCATCACCTTCGGCAGCCTCAACAATCCGGCCAAGCTCAGCGACGCGGCGATCGCGAGTTACGCCGCGATCCTGGCGCGCGCGCCGGGTTCCAAACTGGTCTTGAAGTTTCGCGGCCTCGAGGATGAAGGTGTCCAGAAAAGGCTGCGCGCCGCTTTCGCCGCCGAAGGCATCGCCGCCGAGCGCCTTTTCATTTCGGGCCGCGCGCCGCGCGACACCTTCCTGCGAACCTACAACGACATCGATATCGCGCTGGACACCTTCCCCTATTCCGGCGGCCTGACGACCTGCGAGGCGCTGTGGATGGGCTGTCCCGTGGTGACGTTCCCAGGCGCGACCTTCGCCGGACGCCACGCGGCCGGCTATCTCACGCATGCGGGCCTCGGCGAACTGGTCGCCGCGGATCGCGGCGCCTTCGAGGCGCTGGCGGTGTCGCTCGCGGGCGATCTGCCGCGCCTCCAGGCCTATCGCAAAACCCTGCGCGAAACCGTCAATAAGAGCCTGTGCGACGGACAACGCTTCGCGGCGGACTTCACCGCCGCCGTGCGGGCCTTCGCGTCTAGACCGCGATTGCGTCTAGGAGCCTCTCCACCTGACGCTCCCAGCCCCAGTCCCGCATGAAGGCCGCGCCGTTCGCGCCGCGGCGCTCGGCCTCCGCGCGGTCGGTATAGGCGTCTTCAAGTTTGGTCACGATCTCATCGATGGAGGACTCGCCCCAGCCGTCGAGATCGGGGCGGCCCATGACTTCACCCATCGGGATCTGGAAATCGAGCGTGTAACAATTCCGATCGCCCACCAGATCGAGATGACCGGTGTTGCGCGACAAGATCGCGGGCACCCCGCACGCCATCGCTTCCATGGCGACGAGATTGGTGCCGCCTTCGCAGCGGCTGGGCAGCAGCGCGACATCGACCTCGCGCA
>JAYSFT010000236.1:0-4420 GCA_041913245.1 Rhodospirillaceae bacterium
TTCATCGAAGCGGGCACCAAGATCGTCGTGAACACCGAAGACTGCAGCTACGTCGAACGCGCGAAGTAATCCGCGAAATACCTGCTTTTGTTGATTCGTTAGGGCTTTTTCGATGGCGCGTGGTTCCGCTCTCTGGACCGTGATGACTGGAGCCGCGCAGAAGGCCGGCCGCGCGCTGCGCCGTGACTTCGGCGAAGTGGAACAGCTGCAGGTGTCAAACAAGGGCCCGAGCGATTTCGTTTCCGCCGCCGACCTCAAGGCCGAGAAGACGCTGCGCACCGAGCTTCAGAAGGCGCGCCCGCGCTTCGGCTTCCTGATGGAAGAAGGCGGCGAAGTGCCGGCCGAGGACGGCAAGCACCGCTGGATCATCGATCCCATCGACGGCACCACGAATTTCCTGCACGGCATTCCGCACTTCGCCATCTCGATCGCCCTCGAGATGGAAGGCGAGGTCATCGCCGGACTGGTCTACAACCCGATCGTCGAAGAGATGTTCTACGCCGAGAAGGGCAAGGGCGCGTTCCTGAACGACCATCGTCTCAGGGTGTCCTCGCGCAACCGCATGTCGGACGCGGTGGTCGCCACGGGAATTCCCTTCCTGGGCCGTCCGGGCCACAAGCCGTTCCTGGATCAGATGGGCCGGGTGATGGCCGAAGTGGCGGGCATCCGCCGCATGGGCGCCGCCGCCCTCGACCTCGCTTACGTGGCCGCCGGCCGCTACGAGGGGTTCTGGGAAACGGGGCTTCAGCCCTGGGATATCGCCGCCGGAGTGCTTCTGGTGCGGGAAGCCGGCGGCTTCGCCACCGATTTCAAGGGCGGCAAGGACGTCGTCCACAACGGCAACGTCGTAGCCGCTAACGGCAAGCTCCATAAGCAAATTTTGGATCTTGTGACCAAGGGTTAAGCCGTCCCGGCTCACCGCTTCGTTAACCCTCGATTGACTACCCCTGGCTTATATCTGACGGACTGGCCTCTCCGGGCCTGAATCAGTTGTCTCACCTTGGACGGCTGTTGTAGTTTTGAACCTGGGGAAAAGGCCAAAGCGGAGACTTTTCAACGGCTTTGGTCAACGCGCAGGAAGACGCGGGCCATCTTAGTATGTGTGGGGGCCGAACGTGAGACGCATGAGAAACGCCACGGGCAGAGGCAAGCTGCTGCGGACGTCGAGCCTTTGGGCGCTCGCGGCCGTATTCGCCGGCGCCGCGCCCACCCTCGCCGATGGGATTCCGAGCGCCAAACCGGCCGCCGCCGCGACCCGGGGCGACGGCTCCGTTTTCATCGATCTTTCCGTCCTCGATGCCGGCGGCGCGTCGAACAGCCGCCGCCTTCTCGTGCCCGGCTCCGGCAGCGTGCCGCGCGTGACGCCGGGCGGCGCCAGCGGCCGCGTGATCCTGCGTCCACCCGCAGGCACCGCGCCGTCAATCACGCGCCCGCAGCCGATCCGCCTGCGTCCGCCGCCGGGGGTGGCGCCGATCGCTCCGAGCCAACCGATCCAGATGGCGCGCGCGGTCGCGCCTGAGCAAACCAAGCCGCAAGCGGCCAAACCTCAAGCGGATAAGCCGAGCGCGCCGATCGCCGTTGAACCGGTGAAACCGCCCGCGGCCGTGAAGCCCGCCGCGCCTGCCGCTCCGCCCGCGACCGCCGCCGCGAAACCTGCTCCTCCCGCCGTGACGGCCCCGCCGGCCGCGAAGCCCGCCGCACCGGCGCCGGCCGCAACAGCGCCGGCCGCGAAACCCGCCGCGCCGGCCACACAGACCGCTTCAGCGCCGCCGCCCGCCGCGAAACCAGCGCCGCCCGCGACAGCCACAGCCGCCGCGAAGCCTGCGGCGCCGCCCGCTGCCGCTCCGCCCGCGCCTGCGCCCGCGAAACCGGTGCAGATGGCCGCTGTGAAACCTCAAGCGCCGATCACGCCGGCGCCCGCCGCAAAGCCGGCTGCGCCCGCGATACCGCCGCCGGCCGCGCCCGCCGCCGCTAAACCCGCCGCCGCTAAACCCGCCGCCGCGAAACCTGTCGCCGCTCCGCCGACCACAGCTTCGGCGCCGCCGCCGGCCGCGAAACCGGCCGCTCCCGCGAGCCCCGCGGCCTCGGCTCCAACACCGCTCACCGGACCCGCCGCGGCGCCGCCGGCCAAGACCGTCGCCGCCGCGCCCGCGACGCTCGTGCCGAGCACACCGGCCGCGCCAGCGCCGAGCGCCCTCGCCGCAGAAGCGGCGAAGGAAACGCAAGTCGCCGCGCTTCCGCCCAGCGCCGTGAAAGCGCCCACGCCGCGTCAGCCGGACGTGTACACGATCTCGTTCGCGGTCAACGCGTCCGACGTTCCGGCCGACGCGAACCCGAATTTGAAAGCGCTGGCCGCGCGCATGGTCAAGGATCCGGCGCTGCGCGTCGAACTCATCGCCTACGCCTCCGACCCGCAGAAGAGCGTCAGCCGCTCGCGCCGTCTGTCGACGGAGCGCGGGGTGAACGTGCGCAAGGAACTGCTGGCGGCCGGCGTCGAATCCACGCGCATCAATCTGCGGGCGCTGGGCGAGCAATCCGGCGGCGGCGCGCCCGATCGCGTCGACGTGCTGCTGGTGCGCCGCTAACCGCGGTTACAAGCGGGTCACTTTGCGCGCCCCAGCTTTGCCGTAATAGACAGCGAAAGTCAGACTGCGCACACCCTTCGCGCGCGGCCCGTAAAAGGACTACGGATGACCGATACCAAAACCTACCTCACCCGTATGATCATCTTCCTCGCCGTCGTCGGCGCGGGATCGGCCTTCGTCGCGCCGCAGCTTCTGACCATCTTCCTGGTCAATCCGGTCCTCAACACGCTGATCTTCGGCGTGATCATCACCGGCATCGTGCTCAACTTCCGCCAGGTGATGCAGATCGCCCCGGAAGCCGCGTGGATCGAAAGCTTCCAGAGCACGGCCAACCAATCGCCGGGCGACGGCCTCGCCGACGACCGCCTGCATCCGAACGAAAGCAAGCTGAAACTGCTGTCGCCGATGGCGCGCATGCTGCAGGAAAAGCGCACGCGCGGACGCCTGACCATCAGCGCGCCGGTGATGCGCACCCTGCTCGATGGAATCGGCTCGCGCCTGGAAGAAAGCCGCGAACTATCGCGCTACTTCACGGGCCTTTGCATTTTCCTCGGCCTGCTCGGCACCTTCTGGGGCCTTCTCGGCACCATTGAATCCATCGCCGACGTCATACGCAACCTGTCGGTGACGGGCGGAGACATGGCAACGGTCTTCAACAACCTGAAGTCCGGCCTGGAATCGCCGCTTGCGGGCATGAGCACCGCGTTCGCCTCCTCGCTGTTCGGTCTTGGCGGCTCATTGGCCCTGGGTTTCCTCGATCTGCAAGCCGGCCAGGCCCAGAACGCGTTCTACAACGAACTGGAGGAGTGGCTGTCGGGAGTGACGCGCCTGTCGTCGGGCAGCGTCGGCGCCGAAGGCGAACAGGGCGTGTCGGCGTACACCGAAGCGCTTCTGGAGCAGACCGCCGAGAGCCTTCAGGAACTCCAGAACATCATGGCGCGCGGCGAACAGAGCCGCGTCGCGGGCAACGAGCAGCTTCATCATCTGAACGACAAGCTGTCGATCCTGGCCGACCAGATGCGCGCGGAGCAGCAGGTCCTGCTGCGTCTCGCCGAGGGTCAGCGCGATCTGTCCGCCATCGTGCGCAGCATGAGCGACATCGCCGCCGCCGTCACGGCGCCGTCGGGTTCGAACGCCGGCGGCATGGACGACGTGACGCGCGGGCATATCCGCAACATCGACAGCGCCCTCGGCCGTCTCGCCTCGTCGGTCACGACCGGCCGCGAGGAAATCGTGCGCGAGATCCGCGGGGAGATCAAACTGCTCGCGAAGACGATCGCCACGACCGGCGCGCGCGACAGCGCGGGATCCTAAGCCGCGATGGCCGGGTTCCTGCGCCGCAGACGTACCGTCATCGACGCCTGGCCGGGCTGGGTGGACGCGCTGTCGACGCTGCTGATCATCATCATTTTCGTGCTGCTGGTGTTCGTCCTGGGCCAGGCGCTGCTGGGCCAGGCGCTGCAGAACCGCGACAGCGCGCTGGCCGAACTCAATTCCCAGATGGCCAGCCTCACCGACATGCTGAACATCGAGCGCAAGGCGCGCGCCGACCTGGAACTGACGATTGGGCGCCTCTCGACCGACTTGCAGGCGGCGAACCAGCAGCTCGACGTCCTCGCCCAGGTGAAGCTCGACAACGAGCAACTGACCGAGAAGCTGAACGCCGCGACGGCGGACATCACCGCGCGCAACGCCGAGATCGCGGCGCTGAACAAGACCGGCGCCGACCAGAGCGCGACGATCAAACAACAGGCGCAGCAACTGGCCCTTCTCCAGCAGAACATCAAGGCGATGGAAGCCTTGAAGGCGAGCCTGGAAAAACAGATCGCCGCGCT
>JAYSFT010000237.1:0-4404 GCA_041913245.1 Rhodospirillaceae bacterium
AGGAATTCCAGCAGTTCTACGACGGCATCAACGCGGTGTTCCCCTCGACGCGCGTGGCGAACCTCGTGGACCTGTCCGTCGAGAACAAGAACGTGAACTACACCAACGTCACCGTCGCCTCCAATCCGATGACGCTGGTGACCGGTTCGGCGAACGACTTCATCACCTCGACCATCGATCAGACGGCGACGGGCAACCTCCTGTTCTCCAACGTCGGCTCCAACGGCAAGATCAGCGCGACCACGCCGGGTTCGTTCCGCTCCCTGCAGGTCGGCCAGACCTTCATCCTCGACGGCTCGACCCTGTCCAACAACGGCGTCTACACCATCACCGGCGTATCGCCCGACGGCTTGACCATCACCCTGGATCAGAACGTGACCGCGGGCGCCGAAACCTCGGGCTCGGTGGAAATGGGCCTCACGATCCCCAACGGCACCGCGATGGCGCTGTCGGGTTCCACCAACGGGAACAACGGCGCCTATACCGTGCGTTGGCCGACCAACGCGGAACTGGCGGCGGCCGGTTACGATCCGAACGCCGGTCAGGTCGTCAGCGGCGACATGATCTTCCTGGACAACCAGGTGCCGGTCTCGAGCGTTCCGGAGACCATCAGCCTCAATTCCCGCGCCTTCCTGACCGGCACCAGCCTGTCGACGGAACAGCGCATCAGCGACACCCAGTCCTTGAAGCTGGACGTGACCGGCCTCGACCCGGCGTTCGAGAAGCTGACGCGCGCGCTCGGCATCATCGCCCAGGGCGACCTGATCAACAACCCGGACCGCGTGCAGCAGGCGCTGGCCATCCTCAACGACGCCATCGAACATTCGCCGCTGCAGCCCACGGAAGAAAAGAGCGATCTGCAGGCCGTGCAGGACCGCATCGGCATCAATCAGAAGGCCCTGGAAGACGCCAAAGGCGTCCAAACCTCGTTCCTCGCCTTCCTGGAAGGACGCCAGAACGAGCTGGAGAAGGCCGACACCACGGAAGTCGCGGTGCGCCTGCAGACGGACTCGCAGGTGCTGAACATCTCCTACGCTTCGCTCGCGAAGATGCAGGAGTTAAGCCTTCTGAATTATCTGCGGTAAGACACGCCAAAGCACCGCGAAGCTTTCTCCTGCTCGCCGACCCCGTTTTTGCTCCATCGCGCCCTAACCCGCGCGCAGCGGAAACGCGCCGAACACGAGGCCGGCGATCAGCAGGACAAGGCTGGTCGCCGTCGCCCATTTCAGGGTGAACTTCTGGTACTCGCCGAAGTCCACGCCGGCGAGGCCGGCGAGCAGCCAGGTCGAGGGCACCAGCGGGCTGAGAAGATGGACCGGCTGGCCGACGAGCGCGGCGCTGGCCATCTCCTGCGCCGAAAGGCCGTAGTGCGAGGCTGCTTCCGCCAGCACCGGAAGCATTCCGAAATAGAAGGCGTCGTTCGAGATGAAGAACGTCATCGGGATGCTGATGACGCCGGTGATCGGCGCGAGATAGGGCCCCAGGGACGGCGGGATCACCGCGAGCAGGCTTTTGGACATGGCCTCGACCATGCCGGTGCCGGACAGAATGCCGGTGAAGATCCCGGCGGCGAAAATGAGCGAGACCACCGCGAGCACATTCGGCGCATGCTGCGCGACGCGGGTCTTGAGGACGGCGGGCTGCGGATAGTTCAAGGTGGCGGCGACGGCGAAGCCGCACATGAACAGCACGGGCAGCGGCAGCACCGCCATCACCAACAGCACCATGAGCGCGACCGTCAGCGCCGCGTTCACATACACCAGGCGCGGGCGGCACATGGCCGGATCGGTGGACACGCTGAAGGCCGCGCCGTCGAGCGCGGGATGGGCGCCGTCCGGCAAGGCAAGCGCGCCGAGCCGCCTGCGTTCCCGACGTCCCAAATAGATCGCCAGGAGAACCAGCCAAGCCAGGCCCGCCGCCATCGCCGGCACCAGGGGAATGAACACGCCCGACGAGTCGATCTGGAGCGCGGTCGCCGCGCGCGCCGTCGGCCCACCCCAGGGGATAATATTCATGATGCCGCTGGCGTTGAGCAGCAGGCAGGCCATGATCATGGGATTGAGGCCGATGCGCCGGTACAGCGGCATGAAGGCGGCGGCGGTGATCATGTAGGTGGTCGACCCGTCGCCGTCCAGCGAGACCACCGCGGCCAGGACCGCGGAGCCGACGACGACCTTCACCGGATCGTTGTCGACGATCTTCAGAAGCGCGCGCACGATCGGATCGAACAGGCCCGCGTCGGTGACGACGCCGAAGTAGAGGATCGCGAACATCAGCATCACGCCGGTGGACACCATGCGCGTGACGCCGTCCAGCATCATCGGGCCGAGCTGCGCGCCGAAACCCGCCAGCAGGCCGAAGGCGACGGGCACGACGATGAGCGCGACAATGGGGGCCATGCGCTTCGTCATGATCAGGATCATGAACGCCGCGACCATCAGGAAGCCGAGGGCCGACAACATCATCCGGCGACCATCGCGCGGTAGGCGCTCTCAAGATCGCGGGTGTAGGCGAGGCCGTCGCAGAGGCGCGAGGCCCGGACCTGCTCGCGCAGCCCCGCGCGCAGGCCGGCGAGCGTCTCGGGATCGGAGACGGCCGACACCGCGATCCCCTGAATTTCGTCTTCCCGCGCGGCGCACCAGGAGCGCAGCCCGGCGCTGGTCAAAAGACTGGCGCCGACGCGCGCGGCGTGGCCTTTCCCGGCGAGAGACACCACCGGCACGCCCATCCACAGCGCCTCGCAGGTGGTGGTCGTGCCGTTGTAGGGAAAGGTATCGAGCGCGATGTCGATCTCGCCGTAGGCGGCGAGATGGTCCTTGTCCTCGGGGTGCCAGCCGCGCAGATCGAGACGCGCCGCATCGACGCCGTGCGCGCCGAAGCGGCGGCGCAGCGCGGCGCGCGTCTCCTCCTCCACCAGCGGCTTGGTCTTCAGCACGAGGCGCGCGCCGGGAACCGCGTTCAGGATGCCGGCCCACAGACGCACCGTGTGATCGCTGATCTTCGCGAGCTTGTTGAACGAGCCGAAGGTGACGATGCCGCGCGTCAGCATGGGCAACGCGGCGACCGCCGGCGCGTCCGCGGGCGGCGTGAAACAGTGCAGCGCATGCAGCCGCATGAGTTCCTCGGTCGCGTAAGCCTCGCTGCCCGGGGGATCGGTGACGGCGTCGCACAGCCGGTAGTCCATCGCCGACACGCCCGTGGTCGCCGGATATCCCAGCGCGCTGACCTGCACCGGCGCGGCGCGCTTGGCGAAGACCGACAGACGGTTGCCGTTCGTATGGCCCGAAAGGTCCACGAGCACATCGATGCCGGCGTCGCGGATCGCGGCGCGCAGGCGCTCGTCATCCCACGCCGCGACGTCATGCCAATGCGGCGCCAGCTTCATGAACCGCGCCGTCAGCGCGTCGGGCTGCGCGACATCGGAATAGGCATGGACCTCGACCTCGCGCGGGTCGTGGTGACGCAGCAGTTCCTCGATGAAAAAACCGACCGAATGGCGCCGGAAGTCGGCGGACACGTAACCCAGTTTGAGCGGCTTGCGCACGGCATGGCGTACGGCGGGCACGGCGGGATGAAGTTCGTGGCCCCAGGCGCGGTGATGCGCGCAGATCTTCGCCGGATCGGTTTCGACGTAGATATCGAGATAGAGCCGGTTGTCGGCGGCATGACGATTGAGCGGGCCTTGCGCGAGCGCCGCATCGAACGTGCGGCGCGCGTCGTCGATGGCGCCCTGTTCGAGCTGCGCCGCGCCGAGGTTCACGCGCGCGGCGATACTGCGCGGGTCGATCTCGAGCGCCTTGGCGTGCGCCGCCGCGGCGGCCCGGTAGCGCCCCTGCCCCGCGAGCGCCGCGCCGAGATTATTGTAGGTCGCCGACACGTCCGGGGCGAGCGCGATGGAGCGCGCGAACGCTTCACGCGCGGCGTCGGGCCGTCCAGCGTCGTCGTAAAGAAGGCCGAGGTTGTTCCAGGCGCCGGCGTCGTCCGGACACAAGGCCAGGCACGCGCGGTACGCCGCCTCGGACTGCGCGATCCGCCCGGCGCGGTGATGCAGGAGGCCCAGATTGAAGTGAAGCGCCGCATCCGGCGCGCGCGACATCCCCGCGCGCGTGAAAGCGTCCAGGGCGTCCTCGAAACGCCCGAGCTCGCGCAGCGCCTGACCCCGCAGCAGCTGCGCGTCGGCATCGGCGGCGTTTGCCGCGATCAGGCGATCGGCGAAGCCGAGGGCCTCGTCCTGATGACCGATCTCAAGGCACAGCACGGCGGCCAGGTGCAGAGCCTCGCGCGGCGCACCGGCGGCGCGCGCGAGATCGTGCACCGCGTGCCACGCGGCGTCGGGCAGACCCTGATCGTAATATTTGAGAGCGAGACCGAGGCGGGGATCCATCGCTTCTTATAACCCGAAGA
>JAYSFT010000238.1:0-4376 GCA_041913245.1 Rhodospirillaceae bacterium
GCAGCCTTGCCCACCTGTTCGATCAGGCGAGCCAAGCCCCTTGTTGAAAGCTTGGGGTCGCTACGCACGATGTTGTTATTTTAACGCTGACAAAGATTCCCCTGGAGCGGGCAATATATCCGTTCGTCGTTCGAACAAGAAGCAAATTGCTTCACCAAAGCGAGCCGCTATACAACGCATCGGCCTCAAAAAACGCTGCACACAACGGCAGATAAATTTGGACTCGTTATAAACCCCACCTGTGGTCGTTTTTGTGCGACTGCGAATCAAAATTGAGCTGGTATGACGTTGGATCCGTTTCATATTTTTCGCCCGTTTCTATTCAGGATGGACAGCGAGCGGGCGCATAAGATTGCGCTGCTTGGCTTAAGGTCGCGGCTCGCTACTATTTTTTACTCCGCGCCGGTCGACGACCCGGTTCTGCATCAGTCGGTATGGAACCGCATGTTCCCGAATCCGATTGGCTTGGCCGCGGGTTTCGACAAGAACGCCGTCGCGTTCGACGCCGCGCTCGATCTCGGTTTCGGCTTCGTCGAAGTCGGCGGGGTGACGCCGCTGCCGCAGAAGGGCAATCCGAAGCCAAGGCTGTTCCGTCTCAACGAGGACCGCGGCGTCATCAACCGCATGGGTTTCAACAACGACGGACTCGAGGTTGTCGAAGCGCGCCTGCGCGCGCGCGGCTCGCGCCGCGGAATCGTGGGCGTGAACCTCGGCAAGAACAAGGACCAAACCGATCCTACCGCCGACTACGCCACGCTGGCCGGCGCGCTTGCACCCTATGCCGACTTTCTTGTCATCAATGTTTCCTCGCCCAACACGCCGGGCCTGCGCGCGCTGCAAAGCGCCGCGCCGCTCATCGCCATCATCCGCGCCGCGCGCGCCGCGATGACGGGGCAAGCGCCGCCGCTTCTCATCAAGATCGCGCCGGATCTGACGCCGGAAGACCTCGCCGAAGCGGTGAAGGCGGCGCGGGCGGAGAAGCTCGACGGCATTGTTGTTTCCAACACCACCCTCAGCCGGCCCGACTCCTTGAAGTCGAGG
The DNA here is from genome assembly GCA_041913245.1 of Rhodospirillaceae bacterium. Lineage (GTDB taxonomy): Bacteria > Pseudomonadota > Alphaproteobacteria > Rhodospirillales > Rhodospirillaceae > SHVO01. The sequence continues at coordinate 1,042 of JAYSFT010000238.1, forward strand.
CACCGCGCCGAAACCGGCGGCCTCAGCGGCGCGCCGCTGTTCGCGCTTTCCACGCGCATGTTGTCCGAGGTCTACAAGCTCACCGAAGGCGCGATCCCGCTCATCGGCGTGGGCGGCGTGGCCAGCGGCGCCGACGCTTACGCCAAGATCCGCGCCGGCGCGTCGCTGGTGCAGCTCTACTCGGCGCTGGTGTTCGAAGGCCCCGCCCTCGTCAACAGGATCAACAGGGACCTGGCCGCGCTGCTCAAGCGCGACGGCTTCGCGTCCGTCGCCGCCGCCGTGGGAGCCGATCACCGATGAGCTTGCGCGCGATCGCCGGCCTCAGTGAAATCCGCGACGACTTCGACGGCTTCATCCTCGACCTCTGGGGGCTCGTGCACGACGGCGAGAAACCTTATCCGCCGTCCGCGGATACGCTGCGCGCGCTGAAGGCCGCGGGAAAGAAGACGATCCTGCTCTCCAACGCGCCGCGCCGCGCGCACGCGCTGGTCGAGGCCATGACCAGGATGGGCATCGGCCGCGATCTCTATGGTGAAGTGCTGTCGTCCGGCGAGGCCACCCGCGCCGCGCTCATCAAGAAGGACGATCCGTTCTTCGCCGGGCTCGGTAACACGGTCTATCACCTCGGCCCCGGGCGGGATCGCAGCGTGTTCGAAGGCACCGGGCTCACCATCGTCGCCGATCTCGCCGCCGCCGGCTTCATCCTCAACACCGGTCCCGTCAGCCTCGATGAGAAGATCGAGGACTATCTCGCGCTGCTGGGCGAGGCCGCGGAACGCAAGCTCCCCATGGTCTGCGCGAATCCCGACTTCGTGGTGATCCGCGGCGGCCGTCCCATCGTCTGCGCGGGCGCGATCGCGGCGCGCTACAAGCAGATGGGCGGGGCGGTCGCCTTGCGCGGCAAGCCCGATCCGAAGATCTATCACCTCGCCATCGAAACGCTTGGCCTCGATCCCACGCGGGTGGCTGTGGTGGGCGATGCGCTGGAAACCGATGTGAAGGGCGCGCGCGCCAGCGGCCTCGCGTCCGTTTGGTGCACCGGCGGCATCCACGCCGAAGCGCTTGGCGTGGACTACGGCCAGGCCGCCGATCCCGCGAAAGCCGAGGCTTTAGCCAGGCATGAAGGCCAGATGCCGACGTTCTCGATCCGGGGTTTTTACTGGTAGCTACGGCTCGAACTGCTCGGCGACGATGCGTTCTTCCAGGTTGTGCTCGGGATCGAACAGCACGCGCAGCGCAATGCTGCGGTCTTCGCGCACGGTCACGTCCACCACGTCGCGCACTTCCTCGCGGTCGGCCACCGCGGACACGGGTCGCTTGTCGGCTTCGAGCAGTTCCAGGCGCACGGTTGCCGTGCGCGGCAGCAAGGCGCCGCGCCAGCGGCGCGGGCGGAAGGCGCTGATCGGCGTCATCGCGAGCAGGTTCGCCCCCACCGGCAGCACCGGTCCGTGGACCGAAAGATTGTAGGCGCTCGATCCCGCGGGCGTGCACACCAGGATGCCGTCGCAGATCAACTCGCTCATGCGTTCGCGGCCGTCCACCGAGATACGGATCTTCGCGGCCTGGCGCGTCTGGCGCAGCATCGAGACCTCGTTGATCGCCAGCGCCTCCACCTGCCTGCCGTCCGCGGTGGTGGCCTTCATGCGCAAGGGATGCAGCGTCACGTCGGCGGCGCGGGCCAGGCGCTCCGGCAAACCTTCCTCGTCGAAGCGGTTCATGAGGAAGCCGACCGTGCCGCGGTGCATGCCGAAGATCGGCGCGTCGGCGGACATATAAGCGTGCAGGGCTTCCAGCATGAAGCCGTCGCCGCCCAGGGCCACGATCACGTCCGCCTTTTTGGGGTCGTGCTGGCCGTAGCGGTCGACCAGCGCCTGCAAGGACTCCTGGGCCTGCGGCGTATCGGCCGCCAGGAAGGCCACGCGCGAATAGGCCATGGCTAACCGCCCGTCACGTTCATGTGGCGCGCGACCGCGGGGCGCTTGTGATGGCGGTCGATGACGAAGTCGTGGCCCTTGGGCTTGCGCGCGATGGCCTCGCCGATGGCCTGCATCAGTTGCGCGTTGCTCTCGCTGGCCCGCAGCGGCGCGCGCAGATCGGCGGCGTCCTCCCGGCCGAGGCACATGTACAAGGTGCCGGTGCAGGTCAGGCGCACGCGATTGCAGGACTCGCAGAAGGTGTGGGTCATCGGCGTGATGAAGCCCACGCGTCCGCCCGTCTCGCGCACGCGGGTGTAGCGGGCCGGGCCGCCGGTGGTGTCGGGGATCGGATCGAGCGTCCACTTCTGGGCGAGCTTCGCGCGCACCAGGGACAGCGGCAGATACTGCTCGGTCCGGTCGCCGTCGATCTCGCCCAGGGGCATGGTCTCGATGAACACGAGGTCGAAGCCTTCCCGGCCGCACCAGCCGACGAAGTCGATGAATTCGTCCTCGTTCACGTCGCGCATGGCCACGACGTTGATCTTCACCTTGAGGCCGGCCGCCTTCGCCGCGCGGATGCCGTCCATTACCTGGCCATGGTTGCCCCAGCGCGTGATGGTCTTGAAGCGCTCCGGGTCCAGGGAGTCGAGCGAGATGTTGATTCGTTTCACGCCCGCCTTGACCAGGCCCTCGGCGTACGCCGGCAACTGCGTGCCGTTGGTGGTGAGGGTCAGCTCGTCGAGGGCGCCGGTCTTCAGGTGGCGGCCGAGGCCATTGAACAGTTCGAGAATATTTCGGCGCACGAGCGGCTCGCCCCCGGTGATGCGCAGTTTGCGCACCCCGAGATCCACGAAGGCCGAGCACAGCCGGTCCAGCTCCTCCAGCGAAAGAAGATCCTTCTTCGGCAGGAAGGTCATGTTCTCGGACATGCAGTACACGCAGCGAAGGTCGCAGCGGTCCGTCACGGAAACGCGCAGGTAGCTGATGGAACGGCCAAACGGATCGATCATCGTACTTCGATAGCTGGTTTCAGGACCGGGGCGAGTCGTCTTCGACCACGACCAGTTTTACCACGGTCGTGTTCAGGGTCACCTTACCGGCATTTTCGAAATTCGCCGTCACCCTGTTACCGACCGCCGATTGCACCTGGCCCAGACCCCACGCGGGCTGGTCCGGATTCCTTACAAGCATACCGGGCGTCAGCTCGCCGTGCATGCAACAATTCCGCTATCTACCTGTTAATTCGTTATATTTCTGTTTTAGATGCTTTCGAGCCCGCTGTCTGCCCTGCTAAACTATCTTTCGTGTGGGGATTGGGGTTTTAGGGGCTATGAACGATACGGACCTGGAGCTGGCGCAGCTTTTGTGCACGCGCCTTTGCCATGACTTGGCAGGTCCCATCGGCGCCGTCGCCGCGGG
>JAYSFT010000239.1:0-4326 GCA_041913245.1 Rhodospirillaceae bacterium
CAGATGGTGCGCGTGTTCAACAACGGCGAGCCGGTGAAGATGTCCAAGCGCGCGGGCACCTTCGTCACCATGCGCGATCTCATCGACGAGGTCGGCAAGGACGTCGTGCGCTTCATCATGCTGACGCGCAAGAACGACGCGCCGCTCGATTTCGACTACGCCAAGGTCACCGAGAAGTCGCGCGAGAACCCGGTCTTCTACGTGCAGTACGCCTACGCCCGCGGCCGCAGCGTTTTCCGTCACGCCGCCGAGATGTTCGCCGGCGCCGACCTTTCGGACAAAGGCCTGGCCGCGGCCAACCTCGCGCGCCTCACGGATCCGGATGAAATCGCGGTCATGCGCCTGATGGCCTCCTGGCCGCGCACCGTCGAGGGCGCCGCGCTCGCCCACGAGCCGCACCGCCTCGCCTTCTACATGTACGATCTGGCCTCGGCGTTCCACGCGTTGTGGAATAAGGGCAACGACGCGGTCGAACTGCGCTTCCTCCAGTCCGATGACAAAGAGGTGAGCTTGGCCCGCCTCGCGCTTGTTCGCGCCGTCGGGCTGGTGATAGCCTCTGGTCTTGCGGTCTTCGGGGTGGAGCCCGTGGAGGAAATGCGTTAATGCCGCTGCGCGACAACGACGATCCGCCTTTGCGCCGGGCTCCGGACCAAAAGCGGGGTCAATCCGCCGAGAACCGGCCCGCGGACGATTTGCGCGTCCAGCCCTTCACCGATGATGTGTTCAGCGAATATCACACCCGCCGCAAAGAGGCGGGCGCACCCTTCGGCCTCATCGCCGGCGTCGTGATCGGCGTCGCGGCCGTCGCCGGGATCGGCTGGTCTCTCTGGAACAGCGGCGTCATCGGCGGCCGCGGCCCGGTGGACGGTGTCCCTCAACTCGTGAAGGCCGATCCCGATCCCTACAAGGTGAAGCCGGAAAATCCGGGCGGATTGAAGGTCGAGAACCAGGACAAGCTGGTTTACGACCGCGTCGCCAAGGGTGAGGCGCCGCCGCGTGTCGAGAACCTGTTGCCCGCGCCCGAGGAACCGAAAGCGCCGCCCAAACCCGTGGCGCCGCCGCCGGAAGCCGCCAAGCCTGAAGCCGTCAAGCCTGAAACGGCCAAGCCTGAAACGGCCAAGCCCGAACCTGCGCCCGCGGTCGAAACTGCGAAAGCGGAACCTCCGCCGGCCGAGTCCGCGAAGCCCGCCGAAGCCGCGAAACCGGAGCCCGCGAAAGAAGTCGCCAAGACCGAGCCGGCCAAAACCGAGCCGGCGAAACCCGCCGCGCCTGCCAAGGCCGAGCAGGACGACCTCGCGTCCCTCGTGGCCGCCGCCACCGGCGGACGCGAAGCCGCGACCGGTCCGATCAACACCAAGCCTGGTGCCGCGCCCGCCGCCGAAGCGCCCGAGGCCCAGACACAGGTGGCCGCCGCGCCGCCGGCGCCGGTTGTCGCGCCGCCCGCCGTATCGCCCGCCGCCATGGCGGGGGCCTTCCAGATCCAGCTCGCTTCGGCACGCTCCGAGCAGGGGGCGATGGGGGAGTGGAACCGCATCGTCGGTAAGAACAAGGACGCGCTCGCGGGTCTGACCCCGAACGTGGCGCGCGTGGATTTGGGCGAGAAGGGGGTCTTCTTCCGCCTGCGCGCCGGGCCGCTCAAGGACAAGGCGGCGGCGGACACGGTCTGCTCCGCCCTCGGCGCCCAGAACGTCGGCTGCATCGTCGTCAAACCTTAAGCCGATGCTCCCTTAATCCGATGCCCCTATCTCAAAACGCGGCGGCTCCGCTTGCCGCCATCTTCGGCCTTGAAGGCCTTACGCTGAACGACGCGGAGCGCGCCTTCTTCAGGCGCGTGCGGCCGACCGGCTATATTCTCTTCGCGCGCAACATTGAAAATCCCTCGCAAGTTCTTGCGTTGACAAATGATCTTCGCTCTCTCACCCCCGGCCTCGATCCGGTCGTCCTGATCGATCAGGAGGGCGGCCGGGTGCAGCGCTTGAAGCCGCCCTATTGGCGGCCGGCGCCGGCGGGGGCGGAGTTCGCTGCCCTTTACGCCAGGGATGCGGACGCCGCCGCGCGGCACTTGCGCACCAACTTCCAGCTCATCGGCGAGGAGTTGCGCGCCGTCGGCATCGACGTGGACTGCGCGCCGGTGATGGATGTGCCCGCTCCGGGATCCCACGACATTATTGGCGACCGCGCCTACGGCGCCGACCCCACCACGGTTTACGAGCTCGCGCGCCAGGTCTGCGAAGGCCTCATCGACGCGGGCGTTGTGCCGGTGATCAAGCATATCCCCGGTCACGGCCGGGCCATGAGTGACAGCCATCTGGAGCTCCCGCGCGTCGGCGCCGATCTCGCGGCCCTGCGCGCCGCCGATTTCGCCCCGTTCCGCGCCTTATGCGCCGCCTCGGACCAGCCGCTCGTGTTCGCGATGACCGCTCATGTCGTCTACGAAGCGATCGATCCCGATCGGCCCGCAACCACGTCGCGCCGCGTGATCGAGGATATTATCCGCGGCGAAATCGGATTCCAGGGGCTGCTCATGAGCGACGACCTCGGCATGAAGGCCCTCAGCGGTCCCTACGAAGAGCGCGCCGCCAAATCGCTGGCGGCAGGGTGCGACGTGGTCCTGCATTGCGACGGGAACATGGACGATATGGAAGCCGTGGCGCGCGGGGCGGGGGCTCTGCGTGAACGCGGCCTGAAGGCGCTTGCCGATACCGCCGTCATCCGCCGCCGGCCGCGCGCGATCCTGGCCGACGCCCAGGCCGCCGACTTCAAGATCATGGCGGCGCTGCGCCGTGGATAGCGATCTTTTGACAAAGATCGCCGAAGTCGTGGTGTTCGCGATCCCGGCGATCCTGGCCATCACCCTGCACGAAGCCGCGCACGGTTATGCGGCGCTTTGGCGCGGCGACCCCACAGCCAAGGAAGCGGGGCGCCTGTCCCTCAATCCCATTCGCCATGTCGATGTGATGGGCACGATCCTCCTGCCGGGCTTCCTAATCGCCTCGGGCGCGCCGTTCCTGTTCGGCTGGGCCAAGCCGGTGCCGGTGAACTTCGGCCGGCTCAAGAATCCGCGCCGGGATATGGTCGCGGTGGCGATCGCCGGACCGGGCACGAACCTTTTCCTGGCGATTGTATCGGCCCTGCTGATTCACCTGGCGTTGCTGGCCCCGGATCCGTCGCGCCAGTGGTTCGTCTCCATGCTGATCGAAAGCATGAAGTTCAACGTGATTTTGGGCCTTTTCAACATGATTCCATTGCCGCCTATGGATGGCGGCCGGGTGGCCGTCGGATTGTTGCCGCTTCCGGCCGCCCGGGCCTTGGCGCGCCTGGAAAACTACGGCATGTTCCTGATCCTCGGCGCCGTGGTCCTCCTGCCCTGGCTGGGCTCGTACATCGGCGCCGACTTGAACATCCTCGCGTGGACACTCCTGCCTGCCACCGACGCCGTGGTGAACTGGATCGCGGCCACCGCGGGACTCACTGGTTAAAGATTACGTATGTCCGAAACACCGTCCGAACTGCCGTCCGAACTGTCCGGGGAACTCCCCGAGTTCGTGGAAGATCCGGCGCCGTCCGCCTCCGCGGACCCGATGTCCCAGCTCGTCCTGACCCTGGGCGGCTTCGAAGGCCCTATCGACGTCCTGCTCGTGCTCGCGCGCGACCAGAAGGTCGATCTCATGCAGGTGTCCATCCTGGCGCTGGCCGAACAGTACCTTCTGTTCGTCGAGAAGGCCCGTGAGCACCACTTGGAATTGGCCGCCGACTATCTGGTGATGGCGGCCTGGCTTGCCTACCTGAAGTCCAAGCTTCTCCTGCCCAAGGAAGAGTCCGGCGTCGAACCGACCGCCGAGGAGATGGCCGAGGCCCTCAAATTCCAGATGCGCCGTCTCGAAGCGATGCAGGAGGCCGGCCGCAAGCTGTTCGAACTGCCCCGCCGCGGCATCGATTTCTTCCCGCGCGGCGCCAGCGAAGGCCTGCCGATCACCTATCGCACGGTCTACGACATCACGCTGTACGACCTTCTGCGCGCCTACGGCGCCCAGCACCGCGAGAAGAACATCAAGGCGCTTGAAATCGAGGCCTTCGATCTCTACTCCATCGACGAAGCGATCGCGCGTCTTAAGGAAATTCTGCCGGGCGTTCCGGACTGGACCGACCTCAAGGCGTTCCTGCCGCAAGGCGAGCGCCGTCCTCTCATGCGCCGTTCGGCGATTTCCACCACCCTGATCGCCGTTCTTGAGCTGGTGCGTCAGGGCAAAGCCGACCTCCGTCAGGACGGCGGCGCCTACTCACCCATTTACTTGAAACCTGCGGACCGGCCTGCTGCCAATGACT
>JAYSFT010000240.1:0-4192 GCA_041913245.1 Rhodospirillaceae bacterium
AAGATGGGCGAAGCCATGTACAAGCAGGATCCGGGCGCGGCGGCCGGCGGCGGCGGCGCGCACGGTGGATCATCGGGCGGCGAAGAAGCCAAGAGCGACGACGTGGTCGATGCCGACTTCGAGGAAGTCGACAAAGACAAGAAGTAACCTGATATCATTCCATCGGGGACGACACCCGGGGCCTTGGCTCCGGGTGTTGCACAACGGCAGGCGGGCAAGAGTTTAGTTACGCGATGGCGACAGCAGCGAAGCAGTGTTTCTACGAGGTCCTGGGTGTCGCGAAGACGTCCTCGGCCGAAGATTTGAAGAAGGCCTACCGCAAGCTCGCCATGCAGTATCACCCGGACAAGAACCCGGGCGATAAAGACGCCGAACACAAGTTCAAGGTCCTCAGCGAAGCCTACGAGATCCTGCGCGACGAGCAGAAGCGCGCGGCCTACGACCGCTACGGTCATGCGGCCTTCGAGCAGGGCGGCGGCGGTGGAGGCGGCGGCTTCGGTTTCGGCGGCGGTTTCGCCGACATCTTCGACGAGATGTTCGGCGACATGATGGGCCGGCGCGGCGGCGGCGGCGGAAATGCGGGCCGCGGTCAGGACACCCGCTACAATCTCGAAATTTCCCTCGAAGAAGCTTTCTTCGGCAAAAAGGCCGAGCTCAAGGTCCCGTCTTCGATCGCCTGCGAGTCCTGCAAAGGCTCCGGCAGCAAGGGCGGCGCGGCGCCCAGCACATGCCCCACCTGCCGCGGTGCCGGCAAGATGCGCAGCCAGCAAGGCTTCTTCACCGTCGAACGCACCTGCCCTACCTGCCACGGCGGCGGCCAGGTCATCACCGACCCGTGCGGCAAGTGCAACGGCGCGGGCCGCGTGCGCAAGGAAAAGACCCTCGAAGTCACGATCCCGGCCGGGGTCGAGGAGGGCACTCGCATTCGTTTGGCCGGCGAAGGCGAAGCCGGCCTCAATGGGGCTCCGGCGGGCGATCTCTACATCTTCCTGGCCGTCGCGCCGCACCGCATCTTCCAGCGTGAAGGCGCGAACCTCTTCATGCGCATGCCGATCCCGATGCATGTTGCCGCGCTCGGCGGCGATGTGGAAGTGCCGGCCGTGGACGGCGGACGCGTGAAGGTCAGCGTGCCCAAGGGCTGCCAGAACGGGCATCGCTTCCGCATGAAGGGCAAGGGCATGACCGTGCTGCGCTCGGCGGCGCGCGGCGACATGTTCCTCGAAGCGGCGGTCGAAGTGCCGGTGAACCTCACCGACAAGCAGAAGAAGCTCCTCCAGGAATTCGCCAAGGAAAGCGACAGCCGGACCTATTCGCCGGAAAGCACGTCTTTCCTCGACCGGGTGAAGGAATTCTTCACCGACGCGGCGGAATAACGACCTCTCCTGCCGTCATCCACGGGCTTGACCCGAGGATCCGGTGTTGCGAAACCCGATTTATGCGGAAATAGTGGCCGGCGCTTCATGGACATCCCATGCGGCCCTGGACTCTCGGCTTTCGCCGAGGGTGACGACTGAGGTGTTCACATGAAAATCGGAATTGTCGGCTGCGCCGGACGCATGGGCCGGATGCTCATCGCGGAGGTTTTGCGCACCAAGGGCGCGAAACTCGGCGGCGGCACCGAGCCGGCGAAGTCGCCGCTGCTCGGCACGGATCTTGCCGCGCTGGTCGGCCAAAAGGCCGCGGGTGTGAAGATCACCAGCGACGCCAAGGCGCTGTTCGAGGCCTGTGACGCGGTGATCGATTTCACCGCGCCGGCGGCGACCGCGAAGCATATTGAACGCGCGCGTGCGGCGGGCACGGCTCTCATCGTCGGCACCACCGGATTGCCCGCGGATGTGAAACGCGCCCTCAAGGCCGCATCCAAGAAGACCGTCATCGTCCAGGCGCCCAATATGAGCACCGGCGTGAACGTGCTGCTCGCTTTCACCGAAAAGCTCGCAGGTGTGCTGAAGGACGACTACGACATCGAGATTGTGGAAATGCATCACCGCCACAAGGTCGACGCGCCCTCTGGTACGGCTCTTGGCCTCGGCGAAGCGGCCGCGAAGGGCCGCGGCGTGGCGCTCGCGAAGGTGTCGCGCCGGACACGCGACGGCCAGGTCGGCGCGCGCCCCAAGGGCGAGATCGGCTTCGCGACTCTCCGTGGCGGTGATGTCGTCGGCGATCACACCGTGATCTTCGCAGCCGACGGCGAGCGCATCGAGATCACGCACAAGGCGTCGTCACGCGAAGTCTTCGCGCGCGGCGCCGTGCGCGCGGCCATGTGGACCAAGAACCGCAAGGCGGGCCTCTACACGATGCGGGATGTGCTCGGCTTATGAAGCCGAACGACGTCGTCACCTTCTACGCGCGCCTTCGGGATCAGAACCCGGAGCCCGCGACCGAACTGGTCTATCTCAATCCTTACACATTGCTGGTCGCCGTCGTCTTGTCGGCGCAGGCCACCGACATCGGCGTGAACCGCGCGACCGGCCCGTTGTTCAAGGTGGCCGGCACGCCGCAGAAGATGCTCGGCCTCGGTGAGGAGAAGCTTCGCGATTACATCAAGACCATCGGCCTGTTCAACACCAAGGCCAAGAACGTCATGGCCCTGTCGAAGATCCTGGTGGACCAGTACGGCGGCGAAGTGCCGGCGAACCGCGATTTGCTTGAGGAACTGCCCGGCGTCGGCCGCAAGACCGCGAATGTCGTGATGAACGTCGTGTTCGACCAGCCCACCATCGCGGTGGACACGCATATCTTCCGCGTCTCCAACCGCACGGGGCTGGCTCCCGGAAAGACGCCGCTGCATGTGGAAGAGAAACTCGAGAAAGTAACGCCCGACGAGTTCAAGCGTCACGCGCACCATTGGCTGATTTTACATGGCCGCTACATCTGCGTCGCGCGCACGCCGCAATGTTGGCGCTGCCCGGTGGCCGATCTCTGCGCCTTCAAGCCGAAGACGCCGCCACCTGGTTCGCTTCAAGCCGTGATGAACAAAAAGAAGAAAACGCGTTAGAGCGTTTCGATCGCGCCCTGGAGACGGCCGCCGTTGGCCACGGCGATGGTCTTGTAGCTCACCTTGCCGGTGACCACGCCGCTCGCCGCGATTTCCAAGTGGCCGTTCACCTTCAGGTCGCCGTCATAAGTGCCGGCGATGGCGGCGCTGTCGACTTCGCTCGATCCCTTGAACGTGCCTGTGGCGGTCACCTCCAGGGTCTTCACGCCGGAGACTTTCGCATCCACATGGCCGTCGACCACCAGGCGTTCGCAGCCCGAGATTTCGCCATGGATACGCACCTGCTTGCCCACGACGAGGCGCTTGCCTTCGACGTCGTCGCTGCCGCGCACGGTGCCCGGGCCCGGGATGTCCGCGACGCGGCGCGGAATCTGCGGATTGAACGCGGCCATGCGATCCGAGGTGAATCTATCCGACATCGAAGTCTCCCTAGAGAGCGAGGTGGTAAGCGTGCTGGTCCGGAACAAGCCGCGCTTCAAAGGCCGCGCGGTGAAAGCCTTCGCGGGGGGGCGGATGCCGCGCGTCATTTTCGACAGATCGAGCCGCGGGCTGGTCTCGCCCGTGGCGTCCGCACTGTCCTGTTTGTCCTGTTCCGGCACCGCTGTCTCGTCCTGTCCTTGGCCAAGGAAAGCAGCCGAGGTTAACCGCGGACGGTTAAAAACCCCTGAAAAATCTAACATAGCGGGCTTTAAGGGACGAAGCTTCTGTGGTCTAAAGCCTCGGTTACACTGGTTTTTCGCATCTCAATCACAGGACCTACGCAATGCCTGAGGCTCGCTACGACGTCATCGGTATCGGTTCGGCCATCGTCGACATCCTTTCGCGCACCGAGGACGACTTCATCAAAGCCCATGGCATGGTGAAGGGCACCATGGCCCTGTGCGACGCGGCCCGGTCCAAGTTCATCTACGACCGCATCGGCAAGGCGGTGGAAATCTCCGGCGGCTCGGCGGCCAATTCCATGGCCGGCATCGCCTCCATGGGCGGCAAGCCCTGTTTCATCGGCAAGGTCGGCAAGGACAAGCTGGGTGAGATTTTCGTCCACGACATCGAGGTCGGCGGCGTCGAGTTCGCCGGCTCGACCGGCGCCCTGCCCACGGCCACCTGCGTGATCCTCGTCACTCCGGACGGCCAGCGCACCATGAATACCTTCCTCGGCGCCTGCACCGAAGTCGGCCCCGACGACATCGACGA
>JAYSFT010000241.1:0-4182 GCA_041913245.1 Rhodospirillaceae bacterium
AGCCATGGGCCATCAAGGCCGATTCGTGGAATCCCGACAGGATCAACTTCAGCTTGCCTGGGTAGGCGCACATATCGCCGATGCAGAAAATGCCCGGAACAGCGGTCTCGAAACTCTCCGTGCTGACCGGGATTCGGTCCTTGTCGTCCAACTGGATCCCCCAATCGGCAATCGGCCCAAGCTTCATGGTCAACCCGTAGAAGGGCAACAGCGTGTCGCACGGGACGTCGAATTCCCGCTTCTCGGCGTTCTTGAGGGTCACCGAGCTGATCTGGCCGTTGTCCCCGTTGATCCTGACGATATCCCCGATTTGAAGGTTCACCTTGCCTTCCTTCACCAGCGCATACATTTGATCCACGGTCGCCTGCATGCCGCGGAATTCGTTGCGCCGGTGCACGAGGCTCATCCCGGACACCACACCTTGAAGATTGACGGCCCAGTCGAGGGCGGAATCGCCGCCGCCGGCGATCAGCACGTTCTTGCCGCGGAACTGCTCCTTCTTGCGCACGGCGTAGAAAAGCGATTTGCCCTCAAACTCATCGAGGCGGTCGAGTTTCGGTTTCTTGGGCGTGAAGCTTCCGCCGCCGCCGGCGATCACCACCGCATGCGCTTCGATACGCGTGCCGACGTCGGTGGTCATGATGAAACCGCCGCCCTCGCGCTTTTCGAGCGTGGTCGCCATTTCCTGGAAGTGGAATGTGGGATTGAACGGCGCGATCTGCGCCATGAGATCGTTGGTGAGTTCCTGCCCGGTGATTTTGAGGCGACTGGGGATGTCGAGAATCACCTTCTCGGGATAAAGCTCGGCGCATTGTCCGCCGGGCCGGTCGAGAATGTCCACGACATGCGCCGAAAGGCCGAGCAGGCCGAGTTCGAACACGGCAAAGAGGCCCACGGGCCCCGCGCCGATGATGATCACATCCGTCTTATGAGATTGGCTCCCGGCGTCCGGCATAGTCCCTCCCTGTACAGGAACGCAGACATGGAACGTGCCGTTCCAAGAAACGGCACGCGTGCCCCGAACAACGCCGGACGATGACCCTACCTACTCCCGCGGTGGAGACGATGACGACAAATAATCGTCCCACTGCCCCGGCGTATCGAGATCCATCAACATGCCAGTGTCCTCAAATTCGACTTCGTAAACAAGAGACTCATTGGCGCCGATCAGGTGCCGCGCGCCCACATCTCCCGATATTTCATGCATTTCCTGGAAAAAGCGGCGCCCCCACAGAACGGGGTTGCCGCGCTTGCCGCGATGCGTGGGCACGCCGATCTCGCGCCCCGCCTCGGGATCGAAGCCGGCGACCAGCGGACCGACGTGCTTCGCCGCGATGTCCGGCATGTCGCCCAGACAGATCACGGCGCCGTCGGCGGCCGCGCCGAGCGCATCGAGACCCGTTTTCAGGGATGTGGAAAGACCTTCGGCATAGCGCGGATTGTGCACGATGCGAACCTTCAGCCCCTGCAACGCCGCGGCGATCTTTTCGGGCTCATGGCCTGTTACAACGACAAGCTCGGAGACGGGCGCCGCGAGGATGGCGTTCACGGTGCGGCGCACCAGCGCGACGCCGTCGACCGCCATCAGGAGCTTGTTGCGCCCGCCCATGCGCCGCGACTGCCCTGCGGCGAGCACGATCGCGGCGATCTTCGCCTTGGGCGCCGGCGCCGGCTTTTGCACGGCCTGCGCGCGCGGAAGCGGCCGGCTGGGCGTATCGACAAGAAGCCCGCCCACGCCCATGGCCATGATGTCGCGGCCCGAGACCGGAATATCCGCCGCGAGCCTTTGCATCACCCAATCGACGCCGTTGAGCTTCGGCGACCGCGCGCAGCCCGGCAGGACGAGAACGGGACACGCGCCGACGCGCGCGAGGACCAGGAGATTGCCCGGGTCGACCGGCATGCCGAAATGATCGATGACGCCGCCGGCGGCCACGATGCCAGCGGGCACGACATCCCCGCGATCCGCGGTCGCCGATGCGCCCACGATCAAGACGAGGTCCGCGCCGGTCTCCCGCGCCGCCGTTATCTCTGCGGCGATGATCCGGGCGTCGTGATCAACGCGCGTCGAACGCGACACGGTGCCGCCGATTTCAGCGATACGCTGACGCGCGATGTCCTCGGTGGATGCGACCACCGACGGCTTCAAGGTCGGGAGCAGCGTGGAAATCAGCGCGAATTTCCTGGCGCGAAACGGCGCCAGGCGAAGACTGGCCTGTCCCAACTTTTTTTTGACGTCGTTCAGCACATCGCCGGGAACGGCAAAAGGAATGATCTTCACCGTCGCGACGATCTGCCCCGCCTTCACGGCGGCGAAGTGAGGAAGCGTCGCGACCGTCACCGCTTCATTGGTGGTGTTCGCCGCGTCCACGGCCTGCTTTTCGACAAGCATGAGGCCGCTCTCGCCCGCGACGAGGTTGCAGCGCCCCGTATGGGCGGGCGAGGCTTGGATGTTGGGCGCGGCGAGCACGGCGGCGATCTGGCCCGCCGCGGCGTCCTCGCCGATGTCGTTCGGATCCAGCCGGGCGCCGGTAACGGCGCCGATCCCGCTGGCCTTCAGCATCTCGACGTCGGCCGGCGTGACCGCGTGGCCCTTTTTCAGGACCACGGCCCCGCGCACCGTATGGCCGAGGATGATGCCCACCGCGGCTTCGACAGGGAAACGGCCGTATTTCATGCCGCCTCGGCCCGCAAAACGGCGATGATTTGCGCAACGATCGAAATAGCGATCTCGGCGGGCGTCAGGGCGTTGATGTCGAGGCCCACGGGGCCATGAATGCGGCTCACGTCCGCATCGGAGAAACCCGCTTCCTTGAGCCGCTCGATCCGTTTGGCGTGCGTTTTACGGCTGCCGAGCGCGCCGATATAGAAAGCCCGCGAGCGCAGCGCCGCGGCCAGCGCGGGATCGTCCAGCTTCGGGTCGTGCGTGAGGGTCACGACGGCCGTGCGCATGTCGGGTTTCAGCTCCGCCAAAGCTTCATCGGGCCAGGCGATCTTGGCGGTCACACCAACCATCTGTTCGGACCTCGTAAAAGCCTCGCGCGGATCGACGACAATCACCTCGAAGCCCGACAGCGCCGCCATCGGCGCCAAAGTCTTGGCGATATGCACGGCGCCGACAACGATCATCCGCAGCGGCGGCGCATAAACCCGCACGAAAAGATCGCCTTCCACGACACCCGACTGATCGGCCGCGATCCGCGCCCGCACCGCCGCGAGATCCTGCGCGCTCAAAGGCAGTTCTCCTGCAAAGCTCGCGCCGTCGACAAGGGCCGAGGTCCCCGATGCGAGGCGCGTGACGAGCGCGCAGGCGCGCTTCTGCGTCCGCCAGGCCTGAAGGGTGTGAAGAAGCTGTGCTTTCATGGCGTCAGCGGATCCACGAAGACTTGAATGCGCCCGCCGCACGCCAAGCCGACCTCCCACGCCATCTCGTTGGACACACCGTATTCGAGAAGCTTGGACCGGCCGTTTTCAAGACTTTCGAGCGCGGCCGTGATGACCGCGCCTTCGATGCATCCGCCGGAAACAGATCCGGTGAAGTCGCCGCGCGCGCCGATGGCCATATGACTTCCGACGGGGCGCGGGCTCGAACCCCATGTCGCGACGACGGTTGCGAGGACAACACGCTGACCTTGCGCCATCCAGCGCTCGAGATCGGCAAGCGGGTCGTCGAAACGCTGTCCATCGCTCGTCATCGACGCGTCCTTTGCGGAGTTGAGAGGACCCAAATTTTATCCACAGCCCGGCGCGATCTTACCTCAATCCCGGCCCACCCAGCGCCACATCTTGGGGTGTCACGAGACATACATACAAAATGGGGTGACAATTCGCGCAATTTTTGTATAATTCCCACAGTAATAGGGGATGTTCGCCAGATCGCTCATGCAGACGGCGCGAACTCAAGGTTACGACGCTATCACCGACGCGGGGTCCGATCATATCGAGGACCCCGGGCGGTCTCCCTTCGGCGATCATACTCCCCCGGCATTCCTGAACCCATCGCGCGGCCGCGGGCACGATTATCGCCCGCCGCATTTCATTTCAGCATCCCCACATCCAAGCGAAGGAGGCGCCGAAGTCAGACGTGATGACCTCGCGCACGGCATCCGCCGGGCCGGGACGGGTAAGTTCACCAGTCAGGAGCAAAAGGTCCAGATGGGCAAACGGTCAGCTCGTACAAAG
>JAYSFT010000242.1:0-4148 GCA_041913245.1 Rhodospirillaceae bacterium
GTGGCTTCGGCCTCTTCCTGCTCGTACTGCGCGTCGACGCGCACTTGCATGAATTCCGAGCGGTACGGGATTTGCGGCTCGAGCTGACGCCAGATCTTCTCCAGCGCCGCGTTCACGGCCGAACCCGAGGCCTCGTCCGTACGCACCGTGAGGTTATAAAAGTCCTCCTCGTCGCGCTGATAGAAGGTCGGCTCGATCGGATCGCGCGCCGAACGGTAAGCCACGTTGCCGACGACGCCGACAACGGTGACCGTCGCCTGGCGGCTGTCCTTGTCGGCGTTGCCCACGCCGATGCGGAATTCCTTGCCGATGGCCTCCTGCGGCGAACCCAATCCAAGCTTTCCAAGAGCGGCTTCGTTGAGAAGGATGTTGCCGCCGCGCGCAGCCTTATCGTCGTCGGAACCAGTGTAATCGTCGCCGCCTCGGCCCTCTTCAAGGCTGCGGCCGGCCAGAAGCGGGATCTTGTAGGTCTCGAAGTAGTTGAAATCGACGGTGCGGGTCGAGATTAGGATCGGATTGGGGCTCGGCTTGCCCGGGATTTCGAAGATGTTGTTGTTGCTGTCGTTGTCCGTCGGGATCGCGCTGCTGAAGGTCGCGCCGGTCACGCCCTGGACCTTCGCGGCTTCCGCGGCAATCGTGGTGCGCAGCGACTTGTACTCGTCGCCAAAAGGTGTGCGGACAATGAGCAAGCCCTTGCGGTCGAAGCCGGGGTTCATGTTCCGGGCGAAGACCGTCTGCGTATAGATCACCGTCGTGCAAACCAACAACCCGATCGAAATCGCGAACTGGACGACGACAAGCCCCGCACGCAAGCGGCCGGACCCTTCGGCCGCCGCCGACTTGTTGGCTTTCAGGATGCGCGCCGGGCGGAAGCCGGAGAGATAGAGCGCCGGATAAAGTCCGGCCGCCAGGCCGACGAACACGATCAGCACGGCCATCATCGGCGCCAGCATGTCGCCGGCCAGAAAATTGAGGCCAAGCTGGCGCTGCAGGATGGTGTTGTAGACCGGCAGGGCGGCATAGACGAACACCAGCGCGAGCACGAAGGCGATGGCCGAAAGCAGGAGGGACTCCGACAGGAACTGGAACACCAGCTGCGCACGCCGGGCGCCGAGCACCTTGCGCAGCGCCACTTCACGGGCGCGCTGGCTGGCGCGGGCGGTCGCGAGATTGGTGAAATTGATACAGGCGATCAGAAGGATCATCGCGGCGACGATGGTAAACGCCGTGATCGACCGCACGTCGCCCGGCGGGCGGTCGATATTCGACCGGTCGCCACGCAGGTGCACATCCTGCACATTCACGAGATCGAGCGTGAGGAAGTCGGCGACCGAGAGGTCCTGACCGCCGAAATTGATGTTCGGGATATTGCGCTTCTCGAATTCCGGCAGCGCTTTCGCGATCGCATCGGCGCGCGCGCCCTCTTTCAGCTTCAGATACAGCGAGGTGTTGACGGAGGTCCACGACTCCAGCATCCAGGGCCGAGCCTTCCAATCCGGCGGATTGATCGGCGCGATCATTTTTATATCGAGATGCGTGTTGGTCGGCAGTTCCTTGAAGACGCCTGTGACGCGATAGTCGCGCTTGAGGTTGATGTTGGTAAAATTGAGCGGCAGCGTCTGACCCATCGCCGCCGCGGCCGAGCCGAAATATTTTTGCGCCATGCTTTCGGACAGAAGGAGCGACGAGACGTCAGAAAGGGCGGTTTTCTTGTCTCCGCCGACCATCGGGAGGTCGAGAACGTCAAACAGGTTGGGATCGGCGAGCGCCACCGGTTCGCGGAACACGTCGCTGCCGCGTGTAATGATCGGGTTCTGCTCCGTCAGCCGCACGCCGGCTTCGATTTCGCTGAAGTCTTTCATCAGCGCATCGCGCGCCGGCCCCGGCGCCTGCCCGGCCTTGAAGACTTCGCGGCCCGGGATGTCGAACCGGCTCTGCACCGCGTAGATGCGGCCGGCGTTGGGGAACCACTCGTCGTATGACGTCTCGTGACGCACATACAGAAGGATCAGGATGCAACTCGCGAGACCGACGGCGAGACCGAAGATATTGATGGCCGTATAGAGCCGGTTCTTGAGCAGGTTGCGCAAGGCAACCGTGATGTAATTCTTGAGCATGGTGATTCCCCTTGCCTTCGGACCGGTTAGGCCGCAACGGACTTGAACGGACGGGAGGCGGCGTCGCCTTCCGGGCGCAGCCCTTCGGCCACGACGTGACCGTCAAGCACGTTGATCACCCGGTCCGCACGACCCGCGTCGGTGCGCGAGTGAGTCACCATCACCACTGTCGTGCCTTCCTTATTGAGCTGTCGCAGCAACGCCATCACGTCCGCCCCGTGCTGGGAGTCGAGGTTGCCGGTCGGCTCGTCGGCGAGGATCAGCGACGGATTCGACACCACCGCGCGCGCGACCGCGACGCGCTGTTGCTGGCCGCCCGAAAGCTGCGCCGGTTTGTGACCGGCGCGGTGCGCGATGCCGACCTTCTCCATCACCGCGATGACGCGTTCACGGCGCTCCTTCGCGGGCACGTCATGGTAGAGCAGCGCGAGTTCGATGTTCTCAAATACGCTGAGTTCGTCGATGAGATTGAAACTCTGAAAGATGAAACCCAGGTTCTGCTTGCGCAGGTCGGCAAGCTTCGCTTCGCTGTAGGTTGAGATTTCCTCGCCCTTGAACCGGTAGGAGCCCGCGCTCGGCGTATCGAGCATGCCGATGATATTGAGCAGCGTCGACTTGCCGCAGCCGGACGGCCCCATGATGGCGACGAATTCGCCGTCCTTGATCTCGATGTCCACCGCATCGAGGGCCGTGGTTTCGACTTCGTCGGTGCGGAACGTCTTGGTGAGGTTCGAAAGCTTCAGCATGTGGGTTCCCCTATGGTGATCCGTTGGCCGCGATCTCGAGGCGGTCTTTGTCCAGGAATGTGGTGTAAGGCGACGTGACGACTTTCTCGCCGGGCTCAAGTCCGTCGAGCACTTCGATGAAACGCGAGTTGCGGCGGCCCAGGCGCACGTCGCGGCGCACGGCTTCGCTGCCGCCTTCAGCCAGCACGAAAATCCACGACCCGCCGGTGTCCTGGAAAAAGGCGCCGTCCGGGATCAGCAAAGCTTCCGTCGGATCGCCCAGCGTCAGCTTCAATTGCAACGTCTGGCCGCGGCGGATGTCGGCGGGCTCCGCGCCCTCGAATACAAGATCGGCGACGAAATGCCCGTCGCGCACCTGCGGGTAGATCTTCGCGACGCGCGCCGTGTAATCCTTGCCGCTCCAGGACAGCATGGCCGTTTGCTCGAGCTCGACGCGGCTCAGGTAGAACTCGTCGATTTCGGCGGCGATCTTGCGCCGGCCCGGATCGTCGATCTGCCCCAGACGCTCGCCTTTCGCGAGGCTTTGGCCGATCTCGGCGCTGAAGGCGGTCAGCTTGCCGTCCACCGGCGCGCGCACCGTCAGGCCGTCGAGATTTTGGCGGGCGATCTCGAGGTTTTCGGTCAGACGCTTCGCCGTTTCCTTGAT
The DNA here is from genome assembly GCA_041913245.1 of Rhodospirillaceae bacterium. Taxonomy (GTDB): domain Bacteria; phylum Pseudomonadota; class Alphaproteobacteria; order Rhodospirillales; family Rhodospirillaceae; genus SHVO01. Next base: position 3,510 of record JAYSFT010000242.1, read on the forward strand.
CTGCTTGAGCTGGGTTTCCTGAAGGTTCTCGGTGTTCTTCAGGGTTTCGCTGAGCAGCGTGAACTTTCTTTTCTGGAAGTTGAATTCGTCCTCCAGGTTTTCAAGGTCGGCTTTCGAGCTGTTGCCGCTGGCGAACAGGGTTTTGCGGCGCTCCAGCGCGCGGCCCAACTTCTGCACCTGGTACTCCGCTTCGATCATGTCGCGGCGGTTGTTGAGACGGCTTTGCTCGAGGTTGAGTTCCAGGGTGCGTACGTTGTTGGTCTGTTGGGCGACCTCGGCTTCGCGCGTCAGCACTTCGAGGCGCAGCTGGGTGTTCGAAAGATCGACCAGCACGTCGCCGGCTTTCACCTCGGCGCCGTCTTCCACGTACATCTTTTCGATACGCCCGCCTTCGATGGCGTCGAGATAGACGGTCTTGAGCGGCGCGACGCGGCCGCGCACCGGCACGAAGTCCTCAAAGGCGCCGCGCGTGACTTCACCGACATTGACGGTGGAGCTTTCCACCTTCACCGCCTTGCCGCCGGGCATGGCGATGAAGACCGCGAGGGAGATGAGAAGAAGAACGCTGCCGCCGGCCGCGGCAGCGAGCTTGGCGCGCTTATGCCAAGCGGGCGCTTCGATCTTGCGATCCATGGCTCC
>JAYSFT010000243.1:0-4089 GCA_041913245.1 Rhodospirillaceae bacterium
CGGCGAGCATGCCGCTCTTCATGGCGTTGTGGCTGCCCTTGATGCGCGGCACGTTCACGAAGCCGGCCGAGCAGCCGATCAGCGCGCCGCCGGGGAAGGTGAGCTTGGGCACCGACTGGAGACCGCCTTCGGTGATGGCGCGCGCGCCGTAGGAGATGCGCCGTCCGCCCTCGAGATATTTCGCGATCTCCGGGTGATGCTTGAAGCGCTGGAATTCGTCGAAAGGCGAGAGATACGGGTTCTTGTAGTTGAGGTGCACGACAAAGCCGATGGCCACCTGGTTGTTCTCCAGGTGGTACATGAACGAGCCGCCGCCCGTTGACGAATCCAGGGGCCATCCCATCGTGTGCGTGACCAGGCCCGGTTTGTGTTTCTTGGGCTCGATCTCCCACAACTCCTTGAGGCCGATGCCGAACTTCTGCGGGTCCGAATCCTTGGCGAGATCAAACTTCGCCTGGATCATTTTCGCCAAAGATCCACGGACCCCTTCGGCGATGAGCGTGTATTTGGCGCGCAACTCGATGCCCGGCTCGAACGCGTCCGTCTTCTCGCCTTCCTTGCCGATGCCCATGTCGCCGGTGGCAACGCCCACCACGGCGCCTTGCGCGTTATAGAGCACTTCGGCGGCGGCGAAGCCGGGATAGATCTCAACGCCCAGGGCCTCGGCCTGGCTCGCGAGCCAGCGGCAGACGTTGCCGAGGCTGACGATGTAGTTGCCGTGATTGTTCATGAGCGGCGGCAACAGGACGTTGGGGAAGCGCGCCGAACCCGTTTCCGTGAGCACGAGGAAGTTGTCTTCCGTGACGGGTGTATTGAGCGGCGCGCCCTTTTCCTTCCAGTCCGGAATCAACTCGTTGAGGGCGATGGGATCGATCACCGCGCCCGAGAGAATGTGGGCGCCCACTTCCGACCCCTTCTCGATCACGCAGACGGAGATCTCATGATCGCTCGCGGCGGCCAGTTGTTTCAGCCGGATGGCGGCCGCAAGGCCCGATGGCCCCGCTCCGACGATCACGACATCGAATTCCATTGCTTCGCGTTCACTCATGGTCTCGGTCCCAAGCTCAATTCAAAGGCGGAGGGGGGCGTCCATTAGGTCCGGCCCGCGACCGACCCGGTTTTGACAAGAAATGACGGTTCGGCTATGCCCCTACCTGCGCCCAGAGTATACCCCTTTCACGGAGGGTATCTAGGCAGCGTTTACAAGGACTTGGCTGTAGGATGAAGCATAACGCCACCTTTTCCGCGATGATCGCCACGGTCCTGTTCGCCGGCACTTTGGCCGTCCTGATCACGGTCGCGGCCTTCGGTTTCCTGCGCGTCGCCGAAGAGGCGGTCGAGGCGTTGGGCTATCTGCCGCTGCGGTGGGGCGAGAACAACATCGTCATCCTGTTCGAACTGTCGGTGGCCGTGAGCGCGCCGCTGGTGATCTGGTTCGTGATGTGGTTCTACAAGCGGGCCCGCACCGCCGAAGTGAATCTTTTCGGCTACAAGTACACGCCGCCGTCCAAGTAACGGACCCCGCCGCCTCCTTTTTTGCGTCGCTTTTTGCGTCACTGGGCTTGTCCCGGCCGCAGGAGGTTGCCAAGCTCCCCCGGCAATGACCGAGCAATTCGCCGATCCCGCCGCGCTTCTGCGCTGGTACGTCGACGCCGGCGTCGATGAATGCATCGGCGAGGCGCCGGTCGACCGATTCAAAGCGCCGCCGCCGGCCCCGGCGCGTGCTCCGGCGTCCACACCCGCACCATCGATCGCCGCGCGCGCGCCCGTCGCCGCTCCGGCCGCGATCCCCGTTGCGGCGCCCGCGGCATTTGGTCCGCATCCCGCCGACGCCGCCGCGTCCGTCGCCGAACTCAAGGCCATGGTCGAAGCCTTCGACGGCTGCGGCCTCAAGAAATTCGCCAGCAAGACCGTATTCGCCGACGGCAATCCGGCCGCGCGCGTGATGTTCGTCGGCGAAGCGCCGGGCGCCGACGAAGACCGCCAGGGCCTGCCGTTCGTCGGCGTGTCCGGCAAATTGCTGGACAGGATGATCGAGTCCATCGGCCTCACCCGCGCCGACAGCGCCTATATCACCAACGTCGTCTTCTGGCGCCCGCCCGGCAACCGCGCGCCGACCGATGAAGAGATCGCGGTATGCATGCCCTTCGTGCGCCGGCATATCGAACTCGTGAATCCCGCCGTGCTTGTTTTTGTCGGCGGTTTGTCGGCGAAGACCCTGCTCGGCACCACCCTCGGCATCACGCGCGTGCGCGGCCGCTGGCACGAGTATTCCTCGCCGGGGCTCAACGCGCCGGTGCCGGCGATGCCGCTGTTCCATCCCGCTTATCTTTTACGTTCGCCGCAGCAGAAGCGTTTCGCCTGGCGCGACCTTCTGTCCATCCGCGAGCGGCTTGATCAATCCAGGGCTTAAAACATGACTATCGACGAGAAGAAGACATTCGTTCCGATCAACATCGCGGTGCTGACGGTATCGGACCGGCGCACGCTGGAGACCGATACGTCGGGCCAGACGCTGGTGGAGCGCCTCATGGGCGTAGGCCATAAGCTCGCGGCGCGGAAACTGTTGAAGGACGACGTCGATCTCATCGTCCAACAACTCGAGGCCTGGATCAAAGATCCCGACGTCGATTGCGTCATCACCACGGGCGGCACCGGCGTGACGGGCCGCGACGTGATGCCGGAGGCTTTCGAGCAGGTGTGCGAGAAGGAGATTCCCGGCTTCGGCGAGCTTTTTCGCTGGATCAGCCTGAAGAGCATCGGTACCTCTACGATCCAGTCGCGCGCGACGGCCGGCGTGGCGAACGGCACCTATCTTTTCGCGCTGCCCGGTTCCACCGGCGCGGTGAAAGACGGCTGGGATGAAATCCTGAAATACCAACTCGACGCTCGCCATACCCCGTGCAATTTTGTCGAGTTGATGCCGCGCCTTCGGGAGCACATCAACAAGGACTAGGCGTGTAGGGCGGCGATGCCGAAGCTTCCGAACTTCCAGTATGAGAAAGCGGTTCTGAAGCGTCTTCCCGATGCGATCATTGTCGGTGTCGATGAAGCCGGCTGCGCGCCGCTCGCCGGCCCCGTCGTCGCCGGCGCGGTGATCCTCGATCAGAAGAAGCTGCCCAAGTCGCTGCGTCAAGGCCTCGACGATTCAAAGAAGCTCGCCCTCGAAAAGCGCGAGGAGCTGTATGGCATCCTGGTCTCGTGCGACGCGGCCGTGGTCGGCGTCGGGCGCGCCGAAGTGCACGAGATCGAGAGCTTCAACATCCTGAACGCTGCGCATCTCGCCATGCGGCGCGCGGTCGCCTCCCTCGGCCGCGCCGCGACGTTCGCGCTCATCGACGGCAACCGCACACCCAAAGAGTTTCCCTGCGACCTCGAGACCATCGTGAAGGGCGACGGCAAGTCGCTGTCCATCGCGGCGGCGTCGGTCGTGGCGAAAGTGACGCGCGACCGCTACATGGTCGAACTCGCGCGCAAATATCCCGGCTACGGCTGGGAGAACAATGTGGGTTATCCCACGCCCGCGCACCGCAAGGCCATCATCGCCCTCGGCCTCACGCCGCATCACCGCAAGACGTTCGGGCTAGTGCGCACCCAGCTCGCCGGCGCCGCGCCGAAGCAGGCCGAGATGTTCGAAGGCGCGCCCGGTTAGTCAACCGGCAAAAATTTCCGGCGCCATCGCTACAGATAGAGTCGCGCGACTCGGGGCGACTCAACATCTTGGGTTCCCGGTCTGGTCCTCTTTACGACCTAGTAACCCTTTGATTCTAATGATTCTTCCAGGGGACGCGATCAGCAAAAAAATGGGCAACCGGTTTTTGCGCCCGATCGCGGCCTTAACGAATTAACGACGGGCGCCGCCGGTGTTCTGAGTAGCGCCGCATCAAAGCGGCGTCCGCGTTATCAAAAAAGGAACCTGCCCCGGCACCGTTTGAAGCGGCGCGCGTGAAGGTGGGGAGGGAAGTTCTGCCTTTCAGGGGCGCACGCTTCCCACAAAAAAGACTGCTTAGAGGATAAGGGACGTGACGATGGCCGCCGCCGCCAAACCGCTGAAGCCGAATCACATCTACAACGGCGACTGCGTCGAGA
>JAYSFT010000244.1:0-4075 GCA_041913245.1 Rhodospirillaceae bacterium
CTCCCGAGCGAAGATTATCGCCCCTGGGGGTTCAGAGACCTAACCTGCCCAGCAGCTCCGTTAACCAACCTAGGTGCCTTCGAGGCGGGCGGCAATACGTTCAATACGCTCTGCCAGATTATTAATGGAGGTGGTGATGGCGGTCTCGGAGGCCATCCGGCTGGCATTCCCGGAAGCCGATTTCATGGCTTCGAGCTCGGCGATGGTGTCGGTGAGTTCGTCGGCGACAACCAGGCCGGTCATCACAAGAAGAAGCGCATCGCTGACCGAGCCCGCCGAACCGTGCAGCTGTTCGGCGCGCTGATCGAGGAAGCGGCCAAGGCGCGCCAAATGGGCTTCCTGGCCGTCGTCACAGGCGATCTGATACTGGCGCCCACGGATGGTGATGGAGACCTGTCCCATGGCCGGACGCCTATTCGTCCAGACCGGCGCGGACCTGGCCGATCACAGCGTCGAGCCGGTCGGCCACACGGCTCGCGCTGGCCTTCAGCACGGCGTGGTCGCGGGTGAGTTGGTCAAAGGCGTCTTTCAGTCCCGAAACGTCTTCCGCCCGGCCTTTGGCGCGAACCGCTGAATCGATGCGTGTGATGGCGCGCTCAAGCCGTTCGAGCGCCTCACGCACATGCGGGTTCACAATATCTTTCAAAGAAATAGCGCCCCAACCTCGAAAACGAGTTTAAGCCTATGAAGTTCCAGGTGAGCCGTCAACAACGGGCTCGCGCACGCCAAAACAACCGAACCGGGTGAGCGTTGTACTGGGACCTATCCAAGGGGAATTGCACTCGTTATATCTCCGCCCGAGCCTCGCCGGCACACTTCCGACCGATCATAGAAGGACACGATTCATGACCATGACGCCCCGGGTTAAGACCATCCTCAGCGCTTACGAAAGCGACAACCCCGGCACCAAGGCGAACCTCGCCCGCATCCTGATGCAGGGCAAGTTGGGCGGCACCGGCAAGCTCGTGATCCTTCCCGTCGACCAGGGCTTCGAACATGGTCCGGCCCGCAGCTTCGCCGCCAATCCGCCGGGCTACGAGCCGCACTACCACTGGCAGCTGGCGATCTCGGCCGGGCTTTCGGCGTTCGCGGCCCCGCTCGGCATGATCGAAGACGGCGCGGCGACCTTCGCCGGGCAGATCCCGACCATTCTGAAAGTGAACAGCGCCAACTCGCTCAACGGCGAGAAGGACGCCCCGACCCAGGCGATCACCGCGGGCGTGGACGACGCCCTGCGGCTTGGCTGCTCGGCGATCGGCTACACCATCTATCCGGGCTCGGAAAAAGCCTTCGACATGCTGAACGACCTGCGCGCGCTGACCGCCGAAGCCAAGGCCAAGGGCCTGGCGGTGGTCGTGTGGTCCTACCCGCGCGGCAAGTACGTGACCAAGGACGGTGAGCTGGGCTTCGATATCATCGCCTATGCCGCCCACATGGCCGCGCTCATGGGCGCGCATATCATCAAGGTGAAGCTGCCGAACGCGCACCTCGACCTTCCGGAAGCCAAGAAGGTCTATGAGTCCGCGAAGATCCCGGGCGCGACCCTGACCGAACGCGTCCAGCATGTGGTGCAGAGCTGTTTCGGGGGACGGCGTATCGTCGTGTTTTCGGGCGGCGCCAAGAAGGGCGAAGACAGCATCTTCGACGACGCCCGCGCCATCCGCGACGGCGGCGGCAATGGCTCGATCATCGGCCGCAACGCCTTCCAGCGTCCGCAGGGCGAGGCCCTGGCCCTGCTCCAGAAGCTGGTCGACATCTACCAGGGCAAGAACTAGCAACTTTGGCCGCGCACACGCCAAGCTGCCGGCTTTATATCATCACCCCGCCCGCGCTTCCGGACGGCTTCGAGAAGAAGCTTGAGGAGACGCTGGCGGCCGGTGACGTGGCCTGTCTGCAACTTCGCCTGAAAGACGTGAAGGACGAGGCGATCGTCGCCGCCGTGAAGGCGCTGATGCCGATCTGCCATGCCCACGACGTGGCCTTCATCCTGAACGACCGGCCCGACCTCGCCGCCCGCCTCAAGTGCGACGGCGTGCATATCGGACCGGAAGACATGCCCTACGACGAAGCCCGGGCCTTGATGGGACCCGATGCGACCGTTGGAGTCACATGCAAGGACTCCCGCCACGCGGCGATGGAAGCCGCCGAAGCCGGGGCCGACTATGTGGCTTTCGGGGCCTTTTTCCCGACCACCACCAAAGAAGCCACCGCGCGCGTCACGCTGGAGATCATCGAGATCTGGACCGAGACCACCATGATCCCGTCGGTGGCCATCGGCGGCCTCACGGTCGAGAACTGCGAGCCGATCGTGCAGGCCGGCGCCGACTTCATCGCCGTGTGCAACGGCGTGTGGAATTACCCCCAAGGACCGGCTGCCGCCGTGCGCGACTTCAATGCTATCTTCGAGAAGTATCCGTTTCGCGGCTGATTAGGGGGCGCTTGTTCGTTCCTGTTCGCGGGAAACAGAAAACAACCCCTCCCCTTTCAGGGGAGCGCAAAATAACTACTTCTTTTTCGCCGCCTTTTTCTTAGCGGCTTTTTTCTTCGCTGCTTTCGGGGCGGCTTTCTTGGCCGTCTTCTTCACGGCTTTCTTCACGCTCTTCTTTTCCGCCTTGGCTTTCGCTTCCGCTTTCTTGCGGTTGCCTGCGGCGCGGGTGGCGACCAGTTTCGAAATGATGTCGTAAGGCGGCAGCGCGTTCAGGGGGAATTTGAGATTGCCCTTGGCGTTCGCGAATTTCGCCGTCGCCTTCCGGAGCTTGGGATCGTCCGTGGGCGGGAAGAAACCGATGTGGTTCTTGAAGGCCGAGAAGTAGGCCACCGCGCCGTCGCGGAAATAGCCGACGAGGCCGTAGCTGATTTTCTCCTCGCCGTCCGGCAGCGCCTTGTGGATGGTGGCGCGGATGGTCTTCATCAGCACACGCACCTTCGGCGGATAGGCGGCGATGTAGGCGTCGACTTCAGGATTCATTTTCATGTGACGGGAGCCCATAAAACGTCGGTGATGGTGTCGGCCCCGGTCGCGAGCATGACGAGGCGGTCGAAGCCCAGCGCGCAACCCGAGGACGGCGGAAGTTGCCCGAGAGCCTTTAATAATTCGTCATCGACCGGCGGCGCCGTTCCGTAAAGCTCGGCGTGCAGCGCGCGGTCGGCTTCGAAGCGGACGCGCTGTTCAACGGGGTCGGTGAGTTCGGAATAGGCGTTGGCGAGCTCGACGCCGCAGGCATAGAGCTCGAACCGCTCGGCCACGCGCCCGTCGCCGGGTTTCCTGCGGGCGAGCGCGGCGAGGTTCGCGGGATACTCATAAAGGATCGTCGGCGCGCCCATGCCGAGATGCGGCTCGATGCGTTCGAGCATCACGCGGAAGAAGATGTCTTCCCATGTATCGGTGTCGCCGACATGGATGCCCCGCCCGCGCGCGGCGGCGCGCAGCGGCGCGGGATCGGGCATGAGTGCGCCGTCGGCGGCCGCGAGCAGATCGATGCCGGCGTATTCAAAAAAAGCCTGCGCGACGGTGAGACGGCGCGGTTCGCGGGCCGGATCGCAGACAGCGCCGCCGCGCCGGAACAGGCCGTCGTTGGCGAGGCTGCGCTGCGCCACCTTGGCGACATTGCGCACGAGGGCCGCGCAATCGGCCATCATCGCGGCGTAGTCGGTCCCGGCCCTGTACCATTCGAGCATCGTGAACTCGGGTTCATGCTGGGGTGAGCGTTCACCGTCGCGCCAAACCCGGCAGAGCTGCATGATCTTGGGCAAGCCCCCGGCGAGGAGCTTCTTCATGGCGAATTCCGGCGAGGTATGGAGGTAGCGGGGCCGGCCCGCCTCCTCCAAAGGCTCCCGCAGGCTTACCGCGAAGGGCCGGATATGGCGCTCGACGCCCGGGGAGCGCTGGAGGGCCGGGGTTTCGACCTCAAGAAAGCCTTCGGCCTGGAAATAAGCCCGCACCGCCTTGACGGCCGCGCGGCGGGCGTCAAGGAAGGGGCGCTTTCGCGCGAGGGTTTCAGGATGCCACCAGGTCTCGGCCATATGCCCTTTTAGAGCTTCCAGATCAGGGGTCAAACTGATACAAGCGCCCCGG
>JAYSFT010000245.1:0-4055 GCA_041913245.1 Rhodospirillaceae bacterium
TCGTCTTGATGACGACGAAGTTCGTGCCCCACACGGCGACCACCGCGAGCATCAGAAGCATGTGCGAGACGGGAAGCGAACGGGAGTGCACGAAAAAAGCCGCCGGGCAGATTTGGGGAGGACTTTATTACTCCGTTCCCGGCGCGGGCGTTAGCCTTGGTTGGGGCGGGTCAGGGGTGCGCCAAGGGTATGGGTGGGTAATTTCGTGTCTTTAAAGGTGAAGACGCGCCGCCGCGGCAATCGACAGCATCTAAACGTCTGCCGCACGGAAATCGTGGGTGTAGAAAATTGGGGTCAGGGTGAGCCCAATTCTTCACAGAGCGTCTTTGTCTTCAGCAGCGCCAGCTTCAGGGCCTGCAGCGCCAGCAGCACCAGCGCGCCGGCGCCCAGGACGACGGCGAGGTCGTGCGGATGCAACGGTCCGAACCGGAACAACTCGCGCGCCGCCGGGACGGCGAGGGTCAGCGCCAGCACCGCGGCGATCGCGGCCAGCACGAAGGCGAGAATGCGATTGCGGCGCCGGACCGCCTTGAACACCGACGCGCCGAACGACCTGTTCACGAAGATCAGCGCGACGAAGGCGGTGACCAGGGAGAAGAAGGTGAGCGCGCGCACCTCGGGCTCGGGCATTCCGCGGCCGAGCGCGAGCGTGAAAATGCCGGCGATGAGGATCATGACCACCGCGCCCTGAACGACGCCCCAGGCGATCATGGTCCGCGAAAAGAGCGGCTCATCGGGATCCCGGGGCGGGCGGTCCATGACGTTGTCCTCTTCCGCTTCGGCTTCAAAGACGAGCGAACACACCGGATCGATGATCATCTCGAGGAACGCGATATGCACGGGGCCCAGGACCAGCGGATAACCCGCGATCAGGGGCAAGAGCGCCATCCCCGCGATCGGCACATGGACGGCGAAGATGAAACCCATGGCCTTGCGCAGGTTGTCGTAGATCCTGCGTCCCAGCCGGATGGCCTTGACCATCGATCCGAAGTCGTCGTCGAGGAGAACGATCGACGAGGCCTCGCGGGCGACGTCGGTGCCGCGCCCGCCCATGGCGATGCCGATATGGGCCGCCTTCAAGGACGGCGCGTCGTTCACGCCGTCGCCGGTCATGGCGACGATCTCGCCGTCGGCCTTCAAGGCTTCGACAAGCCGCAGCTTCTGCGTCGGCATGATGCGCGCGAACACGCTGACGGCTTCTACCCGCCCGGACAGATCGGCGTCGGCCAGCCGCGCGAGTTCATCGCCCGCGAGGACGGCGCCGGCCGCGATGCCGGCCTGTTCGGCGATGGCGCGGGCGGTCGCCGGATAGTCGCCGGTGATCATCACCACCCTGATCCCGGCGGACCGGCATTGGCGCACCGCGTCCGGGACCTCCGGACGGAGGGGATCGGCGAGACCGACCAGGCCTAGATATTCAAAGGCGAAGTCCCGCTGCGAGTCCGGCAATCGCGCGCCCTCGAAACGCGCCCGTGCGACACCGAGCACGCGCATCCCGCGGCCGGCCATGTCGTCGACGTGACGGCGCAAGGCCTCGCGCGCGGACGCATCGAGGCGGCACAGGTCCGCGACGGCCTCCGGCGCGCCCTTTGTCGCGATCAGGGACGTACGCGCGTCCGCGCCCCGCCAGGCGTTCGAGACGGTCAGCAGATCGGGCCTCAGGCCGTAGGCGCGGACCAATCCGCCGGCGTCCGCGCGGCCGCCGCCGCCCGCCGCATGGTGCCGCGCGCTCAATTCATGGAACGCCTTTTCCATGGGATCGCGCGGATCGACCGCGCTGGCCAGCACGCCGGTTTCAAGCACCGCCAGAAATTCCGTGGGGAGGCGCGGACCGGCGGCGCCGGCGCGGAAGGCGGCGCCGCCGGGAAGGCGGATCTCGGCCACCGACATGCGGTTCATGGTGAGGGTGCCGGTCTTGTCGGTGCAGAGCACGGTGGCCGATCCGAGGGTTTCGATGGCGGCCGCGCGCCGGGTCAGGACGCGCGCCTGCGAGATCCGCCACGCGCCCATCGCCAGGAAGACCGTCAAGACGACCGGAAACTCTTCCGGCAGCATCGACATCCCCACCGCGATCCCGGCCAGCAGGCCGTCCAGCCACGTTCCCCGGAAAAAGCCGTACAGCGCGACGACCAGGAGCGCGACGCCGCCGCCGCAGGCGCCAAAAATCCGCACGACGCGCATGAGCTGGCGTTTCAGGCGCGGCGGCTCCATCTCGACGCCGCGGATCGCCTGGCCGATCTGTCCGATTTCGCTGCGGACCCCGGTCGCGGTCACTTCCGCAACCGCCTGGCCGCGGACAACCAGGGATCCGGAGAAGACAAAAGGCACGTCGTCGCCGCCGGGTCTCGGCGCCGCACGCCATTCCCCCGCCGCCGGCGCCTTGCGGACCGGGACGGATTCACCCGTCAGCAGCGACTCGTCGGTGAGCAGGTCGTGCGCTTCCAGGAGCTTCGCGTCGGCCGGGACGCGGTCGCCTTCGGCCAGCAGGACGATGTCGCCGCGCACCACCTCGCGGCCCGGGATGCGGCGGTGCGCGCCGCCGCGCATGACCAGCGCCCGCGGGCTGGTGAGGTCCCGGAGCGTTTCGAGCACGCGCTCGGTGCGCGTTTCCTGGACAACGGTGATCACCACGGAGAGCGAGGCGAAAAGGATGAGCAGGACCGCTTCATCCAGGCTGCCGAGCACGAGATAGACCGCGCCCCCGCCCAGAAGCAGCAGGAGCATCGGCTCCTTCAGCACGTCCACGAAAATCCGCAAAGGCGTCCGCCGGCCGGCGGCGGGAAGTTCATTGAAGCCTTCCGCCGCGAGACGGCGGGCGGCCTCCGCGGCGGTCAGGCCCGACCGGGCGGTGGGGCCGGTGACGTCGGCGTCGCTGCGGGACATGTGGCTTGCTCAACAAAACGCCGCGCGGAGAACCCCGCGCGGCGCTTCTTCTTTCACGAGATCGATCCCAGCGGCTTACGGATAAGCCTTGCGGTCCACCGCGACGCCCTTGAGATAGACGGCGTTGATCTTGCGGGTGTTCTTGATGTCGTCGACCGGGTTGGCGTCGAGCACCAGGATGTCGGCGGTCTTACCCACCGCAATCGTGCCCGAGTCCGGAATGCGCAGGAACTTGGCCGCATCGCCCGTGGCCGCGACCAGCACCTTCATGTTGGACATGCCCGCGAGCGCCATGTCCTCCATTTCGAAGTGCGGGGCGTAAGGCGTGTTGCCGTCGGTGCCCATCACTATCGTCGTGCCGGCGTCCGAGATCTTCTTCAGATTGCGCGCCTGGATGGCGTGCCCCGCCGCGGTCTGCGGATTGGCCTTGTTGCCTTCTTCGACCTTGGCGTACTCGGCGGCCGGCAGCGCGGCCTTCAGCCACGACACATCGGCGACGGCGCCGCGCGCGCCCATGTTCGGATTCTGGACGAAGTCCTTTTTCGCCTTCAGGAGGGTCATGAATTCGTCGTCCACATCCGTATCGCGCGGCAGGTGGGCGAAGGCGTCGACGCCGGCCTTGAGCAGGCCCTTAGCGTCGGTGACGTCGAAGATATGCGCGGTGACGCGCAGGTTCTTCTTATGCGCTTCGTCGATGATCGGGCCGTAGAGGTCCGGGGTGAGCTTCTTGTATTTCTCGTCGCGGTCGTCGACCCAGATTTTGACGATGTCGATCTTGCGGGCGGCCTGTTCGTCCACGGCCTTGATCCCATCGGCCGCCGTGTCGATCCAATAGGCCTCACCGCCGCGGCCCGGCTCCGGCCGGGTGATACCGCGGCCGGCGTAGAAGTAACGTGGCGAGGCGGCGGGCTGGGCAAGCCGGTACTGGTACGGCGGTTCGGTGTTGTCGACCCCCATGCTCATGGCGGCGCCGATGCCGAAATAGGCGCGGCGCTTCATGTCGGCGTCGATGCCGTCCTTGGTCTGGCTGAGGTGCACATGCGTGTCGATGAGGGTCGGCATGATGGTCTTGCCCTTGGCGTCGACGCGCGCCGCGCCCGCGGGCGCTTTCACGCCGGCAGCGGGGCCGACCTGGGTGATCTTGCCGTTCTCGACGACGACGGTGGCGTTCT
>JAYSFT010000246.1:0-4023 GCA_041913245.1 Rhodospirillaceae bacterium
TGCCCGGCGAGGACTTGCAGATTCCGCCCGAGGTTTGCGCCCAGTCCGGGCGCGAGGCCCTGCATACCAAACCGCAATACGGCGCCGGACGGGATGTCTTCGACGCCCTGTGCCGCATGATCGACGCCAAAGACCCGAGCTATCGCAACTGACATTCGGCCCCATGAACGCCCTTCGCCGCGCCGCTGAATTCGTCACCGCGTCCCGTCTTGCGCACCGCAAGCTCGGTCATCTGCCGGCGCCCCTGCGTCTTGCCGGCGAAGCGGCGGCCTACGCCGCCAACGACGAGGCCAGCGAAATCCTCAGCGAAATATTCGGGCCCGTCATCGGCTACAAGATCGGCTGCACGACGGCCGTCATGCAGCGCTATCTCAATATCGATCACCCCTGCTGCGGCTATATGTTCCGCTCGAGCCTGACGCCGGACGGCGCCGTGTTGCGGGGCAAGGATTTCGTGCGCCCCGGCGTGGAGTGTGAGATCGCCGTCACCCTGGCGCAGCCCTTGCTGGCTGACGACGCGCCGTTCGATCTCGCGCGCATCCGCGCCGCCATCGGCACGCTGCACCCGGCCATCGAGATCGTCGATGAACGCTACGAGGACTGGCGCAGCCTCGGCGCCGAAACCATGATCGTCGACGACTTCTTCCATGCGGGCATCATCCTCGGTCCGGCGGTGGAAGGCTGGCAGCAGCTCGATTTGCCGGCGGTATCCGGCGCCGTGAAGGTGAACGGCGCGGAAATCGCGCGCGGGCGGGGCGCGGATCTCCTGGGGAACCCTCTGAACGGCCTTGTCTGGCTCGCCGACCACTGCGCCGCGCGGGGCAAGGATATGGCGGCCGGGACGGTCATCTCGCTCGGAAGCTTCACGCCGGTGCAATGGCTGTCGCCCGGCGATCACGCCGGGATCGTACTGGACGGGCTCGGGTCTCTATCGTTCAGCGTCCACGTCTAAATCTCGCCACCTGCCAAGATTGACAGGTACGAAAAACACTATTTTTGGTGGAAAAGTATACCGACACGATTGTTTTGCGTGAAAGCGGGGGCAACGCGCATGACGCAGACGGGACCGACGGCCGCCGAGGCGGTCTTGAGCGCTGCTGAAGACAAGGTGGCGCTCCTGACGGACACAGCGCTTCGCGATGATGCGGAAATGCGAATGCTCCGGGAGGAGTTCGCGCACCTTGGCGTATTCGCGCACCTTGGCGTAGATGCATCATTTGGTGATGCGAAAAACCTCTTCGAACTGCGCCGGGCCATCGGGAAACTGCCCAAGCCTCTTGCCGCGCTTTGCCTTTCCGGCGGCGGGATCAGAAGCGCGTCTTTCGCGTTGGGCATCTTGCAAGGGCTCGCAAAGTACCGGCTGTTGTCCGAGTTCAACTATCTTTCGACGGTATCGGGCGGCGGATATATCGGCTCCTGGCTTTCGGCTCTGCGCCATCATGTCAAAAATGACCACGTCGTATTCGAAGCATTGGGGGGAAGGTCCGAGGACGCGGTCCTCGGCCGGGAGATTCCGCAGGTCGAGCACCTGCGCAAATACAGCAACTTCCTGACACCAAAACTCGGCGCCCTGTCCGGCGACACATGGACTTTGGCAGCGCTCTACGCCCGCAACCTTTTCCTCAACTGGACGATTTTCTTGCCGCTTCTGGTGACGATCGTTTCATTGCCGATCTTCGTGACGGATTTGCATCTCTGGATCGAAAGCCTGTTTCTAACGCCGGGCCACGACATATTTCAGAACGTACCGGCGATGATCGCCGCGGCGCTTGCCAGTTTGCTGCTGACCGGCGTTCTTTCGGTCATCCTCGTGGAAAGCACGGCGAACCAGGCGGACCGTGAGATAACGGATCAGCGTTTCAGGTGGCGTGTGCTCTATCCCGCCTATCTGAGCGGATTCCTCTTTATCCTGGTCGCGATTCTGACTTCACCACCGTGGTATTTGGCGGCGATCGCGGGCATGGGGATGTATCTGTTGAGCGCGGCGACGACGACAGCGGCGCGTTTGTCGTGGGCGATGTCTCGCCGGATCATCAGCTGGCTGATCGCGGGCGCGGCCTTCGGAGCGCTTGGGTCGGCGGGAATCGGATTCTGGGATGCCTATGAGCACGGCGTGGTCATCGCCGGCATCACATTCTCCGCGGATGTGATGCTGACCACATTCGGTATCACATGGTTCATACTCGCGGTTGTGCTCGCGGAGACGGTGTATGTCGGACTGTCCAGCTATGCCCGTGATGCCGATGCCGAACGCGAATGGTTGGCGCGATCTTCGGGAATGTTGCTGGCGGTCGCATTTGGATGGATGGTTTTATCGCTCGTCGCCCTTATAGGGCCGGTCATCATAGAAGCCATGAGTGCGCCGACCGCGACCGGGATCCTGGGCGCGGGGGCGGCCGCGGGGGTTGGAAGCGCCTGGGCGGGACGTTCCGCCCTTACGAAAGTATTTCCGGCCGCGAAGAATGCGGCGGGCAAACTTCCCAAAGAATGGGTGCTGCCGGCCTTGGCCGGAATCTTCATCGTCGCGCTTGGCGTTATCGTCGCGCTGGGTGTGAAGAAAGTCCTTCAGCTTCTGCCCGCCAATCTGCCGTCCATACGCGTGCTCGCGTCATTCCTCGTCGTGGTGGTCAGCTGGGCGCTTGCGTATCTTGCCTCCTCATTCATCAATATAAATAGATTTTCTCCGCATGCGTTGTACCGAAACAGGCTCATTCGCGCCTTTATAGGCGGGGCCAGGCCAAGCGAGCGGCGCGCCGATCCATTCACGGGCTTCGACCAGGCCGACAATCTGACGATGGATGAGCTTAGCCCCATGGCGAAGGCCGGCAAGGATTCGGCCGGGCTATTCCATGTTGTGAATACGGCTTTGAACGTTGTGAACACGAGCAACCTGGCTTGGCAGCAACGCAAGGCGGAGACCTTTACGATTACCCCGCTGCATTGTGGGAATCCGAACGTCGGTTATCGGCCCAGCCGCGAATACGGCCACAAAATCTCGTTGGGGACCGCGGTGACGATCTCCGGCGCGGCCGCCAGCCCGAACATGGGATACCATTCCTCGAGCCTCATCAGCTTCGTGATGATGTTGTTCAACGTCCGGCTTGGCTGGTGGCTGGGCAATCCGAAAAGCGAGAAGGATTGGAAAGAAAGCGGACCGCGCTCAAGCTTCTTCCTGCTTATCAAGGAAATGCTGGGCCGCACCTCTTCGGAAGACAAACACATTTATCTCTCGGATGGCGGCCATTTCGAGAACCTGGCGCTTTACGAAATGATCAGGCGGCGTTGTAAATTCATCGTGGTCAGCGACGCCGGATGCGATCCCACATGCACGTTGGAAGACCTCGGCAATGCCGTGCGTAAGATAAAGATCGACTTCGGCGTGGATATTGTCTTCCAAAAGGTAACGGCACGCGCGCGAAGCGCGCCTCAAGACCCGGCCGGACGATTTTGCGCTATAGCGCATATCCACTATCCGGAAGACGGCGGCGCGCCCGGGGCGGCGGGGAAATTGGTCTACTTCAAGCCGGGGCTATATGGCGACCTATCGCCCTCGATCACCTCGTACGGAAGTCTGTCCAAGGATTTCCCGCATGAGAGTACGGCGGACCAATTTTTCTCCGAATCCCAAATGGAAAGTTATCGCGCGCTGGGCCTTGAAGCCGTCGATTGCCTGTTTAGGACCCCTGACGTGACGGCGGAAGCGGGGCTCAATCAGCTCTATGCACGCGCGCAACGTTATGCGGGTTAAGAGCTTACTGCGGCTCCGTCACCCCACAGCGCCGGTTTTTGGGCCCGATCGCGAGGCCTCAAAAAGAAAGCCGGGATTCGCTTTCGCGAATCCCGGCCGCTTTTTCTTTTCTCGGTTCGGCCTGGCTTAACGCTGCTGAGCCTGGGCTACGCCGGCCTTGCCCGGCTGCGCCGGCGTCGCATCGGCCACCGGACGGTTCGGATGCACGATGTACACCTGGGCCATGTCGAGGGTGATGGCGCTGGAGATCGCGGTGTTCTTGCCGTTCGCGTCCG
>JAYSFT010000247.1:0-241 GCA_041913245.1 Rhodospirillaceae bacterium
ACCCGCGATCTCGTCAGCGAGCCGGCCAACGTCGTCTATCCGGCCTCGTTCGCGGCGCGGGCGCGCGAGCTCGCCAAGGACGGAATCAAGGTCGAAGTGCTGGGCGAAGCGCAGATGAAGAAGCTGGGCATGGGCTCGCTGCTGAGCGTCGGCCACGGCTCGGAGCGCGAATCCCAGCTTCTTGTGATGCGCTGGGACGGCGCCGGCAAGAGCGGCGGCGCGCCGCTCGCGGGGGTTGGTA
>JAYSFT010000247.1:251-3227 GCA_041913245.1 Rhodospirillaceae bacterium
TTGATGCGCACGCTGGCGCGGCGCAAGGCCAAGGTCAATGTCATTGGCCTGTGCGGCCTGGTGGAAAACATGCCGGACGGGCGCGCGACGCGCCCCGGCGACGTCGTGACCTCGATGTCGGGCCAGACCATCGAAGTGCAGAACACCGACGCCGAAGGCCGTCTCGTGCTCGCCGACGTCGTCTGGTACGCCCAGGAGCGTTTCAAGCCCTCCGCGATCGTCGATCTCGCCACGCTGACCGGCGCGATCATCCAGACCTTCAATGATCACTATGCGGGTTTGTTCGCCAATGACGACGATCTCGCGCAGCGTCTCGCCGCCGCCGGCAAGAGGGTCGGCGAGCGTCTATGGCGTATGCCGATGGGCGAGGAATACGACCGCGAACTGAAGTCGCTGATCGCGGACATGAAGAACATCGGCAGCGGCAAGGGCGGCAGCATCACGGCCGCCCAGTTCATCCAACGCTTCATCCGGAAGGGCACCGCCTGGGCCCATCTCGATATCGCCGGCGTGGTATGGAATGAGAAAGGCACGGTCTTGTCCGCGCCCGGCGCGACTGGATTCGGCGTGCGCCTGCTCAATCAGTTCGTGGCCGAGAACTACGAGAAATAACGGCGCGGTTCCGCGCGAATGAAAAGGGCGCCGCCGCGGCGCCCTTTTTGTTTGGAAGCTACGGTTTGGTGTGGCTCGCCCGCTTGTAGGCATAGACGTACTCGGCGTCGCGCGTCGGCGTCGCGTTGCCCTTGGCGCCGAGGCCGGTGAAAAACTCGGCGACTTCGGCGGCCTGCAGTTCCGACAGCGCTTGGCGGAAGAGCCCTTTGTCGCCGTTCTTGAACTTGTGGGTCCCGAACATCTGCTGTTTCGGGTCCGCCGACGTGCCGACATACCAGTCGCGATAGTTCGACCCGTGACGGCCCATGAATTCCTGGAAGTCGTTCAGGATTTCGGATTTGCTTTTGGCCATGACGGGGAACCCCTTGAACGGGAAAATGATGGGTTGCAAACATAACCGCAGGTTTTGGGAGCGCAACAGCCTAATTCGATGATACGCCTGCTGTGGATAACTCGTGCCGCCGCGGCTTTTCCCGCATTGCCGCCGCGCGTCTTCGTCGCTAAATAGCCGCCCGCATTGAAAGAAGAGCATCCATGACGCTTGTTCGCCCGTTCGCCGGTCTTCGCCCCGCGCCGCAACATGCCGGGGCCGTCGCCGCGCCGCCTTACGACGTGCTCAACACCGAGGAAGCCCGCGCCCGCGCCGCCGGAAAGCCGCACAGCTTCCTGCACATCTCGAAGCCCGAGATCGATCTTCCCGCCGACACCGATCCTTACGCCGCGGTCGTCTACGAAACGGGCGCGAAAAGTCTGAAGCGCCTCGTCGGCGAAGGCGTGCTCATCCGCGACACCGAACCGCACTACTACGTCTACCGCCTGAAGATGGGCGATCATGTGCAGACCGGCATCGTCGTCGCCGCCTCGGTCGCCGATTACGACATCAACCGCGTCCGCAAGCACGAGTTCACCCGTCCCGACAAGGAAGACGACCGCGTCCGCCAGATCGAAGCCCTCAACGCGCAGACCGGCCCCGTGCTGCTCGCCTACAAGGCGGACGACGCCGTCGATACGATCATCGAGAACGCCGCGCGCGGCGCGCCCATGTACGCGGTCACCGCCGACGACGGTATTCAACATACCTTATGGCGCATCGCAGACGCCGCCACGGTTGACCGTCTGACGTTGTTGTTCGACACGATGAAGGCCTTGTACATCGCCGACGGCCATCACCGTTCGGCCGCGGCCTCGCGTGTCGCGGCGGCGCGCCGCGGCAAGACGAAGAACGAGTCCGCCGAATACTTCCTCGCGGTCGCGTTCCCGCACGATCAGATGCGCATCTTCGACTACAACCGCGTGATCAAGGACCTGAACGGCCTGTCGGAAGACGCGTTCCTAGCCAGGATCCGCGAGCGCTTCGACGTCGCGCCCGCCGCTGCCCAAGTGAAGCCCGATCGGCCGACGCGCTTCGGCATGTACATGGCCGGGCGCTGGTACCGGCTCGACATCAAGCCCGCGCTCATTCCGCAAGCCGATCCGGTGGCCCGCCTTGACGTCTCGCTGCTGCAGGACAATCTCATCGCGCCGGTGCTCGGCATCGATGATCCGCGCCGCGATAAACGCATCGATTTCGTCGGCGGCATCCGCGGCCTGGGCGAACTCGAGAAGCGCGTGAATTCGGGCGAGATGAAAGTCGCCTTCGCGCTGCATCCGACGACCCTCGAGCAGTTGATGGCCGTCGCGGACGCGGGGCAGGTGATGCCGCCGAAGTCCACATGGTTCGAGCCCAAGCTCGCCGACGGGCTCGTCAGCCACGTGCTGGACTGAGTGGGCGGCGGGCTTCCCCGGGTCATTGTCGTTGCCGGTCCGACCGCGACCGGTAAGACCGATCTTGCGCTCGCGCTCGCCGCGGAATTCCGCGGCGTTGTCGTCAACGCCGATAGCCAGCAGCGTTACCGCGACTTCCCGATCCTGACCGCGCAGCCCACGCCGGCCGACCGCGCGGGCATCGCGCACCGCTTGTTCGGCGATCTCGCCGCCGATGACGTCGGCAACGCCGTTGAATGGGCGGCGAAGGCGGCGGCCGAGATCCGGGGCGCGCATGATGCCGGCCGCGTGCCGATCGTGGTCGGCGGGACCGGCCTTTATCTCCGCGTGCTCATGCAGGGCGTCGCCGACGTTCCGCCGATCCCCGATGACGTGCGTGAAGCGGGGCGCGCGCTTTTGGCCGACATGGGCAATGAAGCGTTCCACCGCCTGCTTGCCGAACGCGATCCGGTGAGCGCCGCGCGCATTCCGGTCGGCAACACGCAGCGGCTCACCCGGGCGTGGGAAGTCGTGGAAGCCACGGGCACGCCGTTGCCGGTGTGGCAGGAGGCCCCGGCCCAGCCTGCCGTGACTGCCGCTTTTTTCTCGATCCTCATTCTG
>JAYSFT010000247.1:3237-3974 GCA_041913245.1 Rhodospirillaceae bacterium
CCGCGTGCGCCGCGCGATTCGCGGGCATGTTGGACGACGGCGCGCTCGGCGAAGTGGAAGCGGCGCTCGCGAAGGGTATTTCCGAAACGGCGCCGGCGATGAATGCGCTCGGCGCCCGCGAACTCGCCGACTATCTTGCCGGCCGCCTTGACCGCGAAGGCGCTGTCAGGTGGGCGGAAATCGCGACACGTCAGTATGCAAAACGCCAGGCGACCTGGTTCCGCAACCAGTTTAACGCGGATGTCACGCTCCCGGCGCGCTACACCGATGGGATGCGCGGCGGCGTCGTCCGTCAAGCCGGCGCATTTCTGAAGGGCTCAGCATGAAGTCTGCGAATATCGCCGCGGCGGCGCTCCTGATCTTGAGCGCGGCCGGCGCTAAGGCGGCCGCGCTCGATGACGTGCGCAAGGCGCTGACGCCGCTGCGCCAAAGCACCGCCGCGGCGGCGCATATGCCGCCCGCGTTTCTTGCGGCGCGCGATGGCGTGCGCGATTGGATCGAAACCCGTCTTGCGGCCTTTCCACAAAATGGGAATACCGCATCCTTCAACAAGGCGCTCAATGCGGAGATCGCGGCCAAAGACCTCGCCTGCATCGAAGCCAAGGCGCCCGGCTACAATCGGTGCGCCAGCCCCGGCGAATTCAACGGGCGGGGTTTTCTCGGCGCCGTCGCCGCCGCGCGCGTGCGCGACTTATTGGTCATACAGGCTGAAATCGGCGTCGCTTGTGGTTTTGACG
>JAYSFT010000248.1:0-3972 GCA_041913245.1 Rhodospirillaceae bacterium
ACTTCGCCTTCTTCCTCGTCGAGGAAGTGGTACAGCTCGAACCGGGACATGTAGCGGTCCTTCAGGTTCGCGAGCTCTTCCAGGAACATGATCGTATGGCTGGCGCGGTTGCCGTAGAACAGCACGAACTCGCTGTCCGGCTCCTCCCGCAGGCCCGTCTTCAACAGCGACAGGATCGGCGTGATGCCCGATCCGCCGGACATCAGCAGGTAGCGGCGCTTCTTTCCCTTCTGGAAGGTCCAGGTGAAGCTGCCGTGCGGCGGCATGGCGTCGACGACGTGACCGGCCTTGATCTCGCGGTTGGCCCAGCTGGAGAAGCGGCCCTGCGGCACTTCCTTCACGGCGATGCGCAGCTCGTTCTCGTGCGGCGCCACGCAGACGGAATAGTTGCGGCGCACTTCCTCGCCGCCGATATCGGCCTTCAGCGTCAAGTGCTGGCCGGGGCGGAACTGAAACTTCTCCTTCAGCTCTTCCGGAATTTGAAACAGGATCGAGACGGCGTCCGAGGTTTCGCGGCGCACGTCGGCGATCTTCAGCTGATGGAATCCCACGGACATCGTTTTTCTCTCAATGACACTTGAAGCGGTCGAAGGGCTCGCGGCAGGTTTCGCACTGCCAGAGGGCTTTGCACGGGGTCGAACCGAAGCGGCTGACCTCGCGGGTCTTGATCGAACCACAGCGCGGGCATGTGGCCGGCTGGGCATTCTTGAGGCCCGGCGCGCCGCTGCCCGTGGGCGGCGGCGCGATCCCGTACGCCTGCAGTTTCTGGCGCCCGGCCTCCGTGATCCAATCGGTGGTCCACGGCGGCGACAGCGCGACTTCGATCTTCACGTCGTTCATCGCCGCGCCGTCCAGCGCCTTGCGGATATCGGACGTGATGACCTGCGTCGCCGGGCAGCCGCTGTAGGTGGTCGTGATCACGACGCGCTTCGGGTCTTCCTTCACCTCGCGCACGATCCCCAGATCGACCACCGAAACCACCGGGATTTCAGGATCGGCCACCTGGGACAGCACATCCATGACGCGTTCGCGCCAGGCCATCGGCTCACCACACCGCGTCGGGATAGGCGCGCGGCAGGAACTGCATCTCCGCAAGCAAATGCCCGAGATGTTCGGAATGACGGCCCTTGCGGCCGCCGGTCACGGGGCGCGGGTATTTCGGCAGCGCGAGCGTGGCCTCGGCGAACGTGGCCGCCAGGGCCGCGTCGAACGCGGCGCGCGTTTTGACCGGATCGGCCGCGACGCCGGCGCCGATCAGCGCCGCGTCGGCGGGCTCGGGCATGAACAGTTCCTCGACAAAGCGCCAGCACCAGTCGAAGCCGTCTTTCATGCGCCGATGGCTTTCTTCGGTCCCGTCGCCCAGACGAACGACCCATTCGGCCGCGAGATCGGCGTGATAGATGGTTTCCTTGAGCGCCTTGGCGGCGATTGCGGCGAGGCGGCGGTCGCTCGAGCGCAGGAGTTCCTGGTACAGCGCGCGCTGGTAGGTCGAGAAAAGGAACTGACGCGCGATCGTGCGCCCAAAGTCGCCGTTCGGCTGCTCGACCAGAAGGCAGTTGCGGTATGTCGTGGCGTCGCGATGAAACGCAAGCTTGTCGGCGTCGCGGCCCTTGCCCTCGATCTCCCCGGCGTAGTCCAGGAACATCGTCGCCTGGCCGATGAGGTCCAGGGCGACGTTGGTGAGGGACAAATCCGTTTCTATCGCCGGCGCGTGTCCGCACCATTCGCCCAGGCGCTGGGACAGGATGAGCGCGTCGTCGCCGAGCCGCAGCGCGTAATCGAAAAGAGCTTCGTTGGCCGTCATGAATTTAACGAACTAAATGTGTTTGATGTGATCGGGGATCACATAGAACGTGGGATGACGGTAGGCCTTCGACTCCGCGGGTTCGAAGATCGGGCCGGCGCCGGCCGGATCCGAAGCGGCGATGTCCGAGGAGCGGATCACCCAGATGCTCACGCCTTCCATGCGGCGCGTATAGGTGTCGCGGGCGTGACGCAGCGCGATGTCGGCGTCGGGGGCGTGGACGGATCCGGCGTGACGGTGCGACAGGCCGTGCTTCGCGCGGATGAACACTTCCCACAACGGCCACTCGTTCTTCTCATTAGCCATTGACGACTTCCTTCTGTCTGCGCGCGGCTTGCTTGGCGGCATGGGCGAGGGTGGCGTCGCGCACCCAGGCGCCGTTGTCCCAAGCTTCCGTGCGGGCTTTCATACGTTCCTTGGCGACGGGGCCTTCGCCCTTGACCACCGCCCAGAACTCGTCCCAATCGATCACGCCGTAATCGTAGTGACCGCGGGCTTCGTCCCATTTCAAATCCGGATCGGGAACCGTGAGGCCGATGGCTTCGGCCTGCGGCACGGTCACGTCCACGAACTTCTGACGCAACTCGTCGTTGGTTTCGCGTTTGATGCGCCAGCGCACCGACTGCGCCGTATTCGGCGAATTCTCGTCCGGCGGACCGAACATCATGAGCGCGGGCCACCACCAGCGGTTCATCGCGTCCTGGGCCATCGCCTTCTGTTCCGGCGTTCCCGCGGCCATCTGCATCATGATCTCGAAGCCCTGACGCTGATGGAAGCTCTCTTCCTTGCACACGCGCACCATCGCGCGCGCATAGGGGCCGTAGGACGTGCGCTGCAGCGGCACCTGGTTCATGATCGCCGCGCCGTCCACCAGCCAGCCGATCGCGCCGATGTCGGCCCAGTTCAGCGTGGGATAATTGAAGATGGTGGAATACTTGGCCTTGCCGCTGTGCAGGGCGTCGATCATCTCGTCGCGGCTGACGCCCAGCGTTTCGGCGGCGGAATAGAGATAGAGGCCGTGGCCGCCTTCGTCCTGCACCTTCGCCAGCAGCACCGCCTTGCGGCGCAGCGACGGGGCGCGGGTGATCCAGTTGCCTTCCGGCAGCATGCCGACGATTTCAGAGTGGGCATGCTGCGAGATCTGCCGGATCAGGGTCTTCCGGTAGGCCTCGGGCATCCAGTCCTTCGGCTCGATGAACTCGTCGTTCGCCACGCGCGCTTCGAAAGCCTCGAGAAGCTCCGGCGGTTCCGCGGCGGACGGACCCTGGAGGGTCGGGTTTTTGCTCATCTCGGTCGTGTACATGTGCGTTTCCTAGAACGAGAATCGTTTCGGACTATAATAATAAACCGAACAGCCGGTCAATTAATTCTCCGGGCGCCCCCCGCGAGGGTGCCGTTCCTCAGCTCACACGCCGGACGGGCAATGTCGGGCGGGTGAACTTTCAAGCAATATCAAAACGTAAATTCAAGGCGTTAGAAGCTAGCCCCGTTTTAGGGTTTCGCCAGCAGCACCGCGATCCCCTGGCCCACCCCGATGCACATTGTACATAGAGCGTAATTCCCGCTTCTAGCCTGCATTTCGAGGCTGGCGGTGAGGGCGAGCCGTGCGCCGGACATGCCCAGGGGATGGCCGAGCGCGATGGCGCCGCCGTTCGGGTTCACATTCTCCGCGTCGTCGGCGATGCCGAGTTCGCGCAGCACCGCGAGGCCCTGGGCCGCGAAAGCCTCGTTGAGCTCGATGACCGCGAGATCGGGAATGGCGATGCCGTTGCGCGCCAGCACCTTCTGCGTCGCCGGGGCCGGGCCGATGCCCATGATGCGCGGCGGCACGCCGGCGACGGCGCCGCCCACGACGCGCGCGATCGGGTTCAGGTTGTACTTCTTCACGGCTTTCTCGCTGGCGATGATCAGCGCCGCCGCGCCGTCGTTCACGCCGCTGGCGTTACCGGCGGTGATCGTGCCGCCTTCACGCACGATCGGCTTCAGTTTGCCGAGGGCCTCCACGCTGGTCGCGCGCGGATGTTCGTCCTTGTCCACAATGATCGGATCGCCCTTGGCCGGCTTGATCGTGACCGCGACGATTTCCTTGGCGAGACGGCCGTTGGCCTGCGCTTTGGACGCGCGCTCCTGGCTGCGGGCGGCGAACTTGTCCTGGTCGATGCGCGAGA
>JAYSFT010000249.1:0-3972 GCA_041913245.1 Rhodospirillaceae bacterium
ATCCGTACCACCTTGAGGACATCCAGTTTCAAGCGACCTGGAACTGGGGATCTCTCCCCGCTGCTTACCGGCCCAGCGTTCCGCAAGCTCGCGCGTTTGCCTGGAGCCTTCGTACATTAGCGCAAGCCGCACATGTGACGCCGGCGGCGACCCCCTCGTGGCTGCTGCCGCAGAGCTATTGGGCGGCGCAACTGGCGACGACCCGCGACTGGTTCGAGAACAACTACGTCGAAAGCATCCGGCCCGAACGCGCGCTGTTCCGCGCCACCGCGAACATCGACACCTCGCGCGGCGAGCCGAACGCGCCGGAAGGCACTTGGGTCGACCCGTGGCAGGACGAATTCGTCGCGGCTGTGATCGGCTGGATGGTGACCATGGGCTTCAGCGAATGGCGCACGTCCTTCGACTGGATTATCGGCGGAACCATCGCGCGCACCAGCACGACGAGCGGCTGGGTGCGGGCGCATGCCACGCCTTACCGAATGATCCTGCGAGCGACGAAGACCTCGCCTTTTGCGAACTCGTGGGCGGAAGCCTGGGCGCTTGAACAAAGCGTCGCGAAAGCGGTCTATACCGACCCCAATACGTGGGTGACGGCCGATTTGACCTATCTCGCCTATACGCGCGGGGCTCTTTTCTACGCGGTCAAACTCGGCACTCCGGGCGCGTCCGAAAGCTTGGCATGGGCTACGGCTCAGCTGAAGTCACGGGGCTGGAATACGGCCTTCAAGTGGCGCCTCGGTCCCGGGCTCTAAGCGTCTCTCGCTTGGAGGAGCCATAAGCCGGCCACCGGGTACGAAACGTACGCCCGGTGGCCGGCTTGTGGCATTTTTAGAATGCCCCGCGTTCAGAACGCTAAGGGTGTTATGCGTGCCCGTCCAAAATTCCGCGTTCGTTCAGCAGCCGCACAATAAGATCGGCCGCGTCTTCAGCGGAGGCGCGCGTTGTATCGATGCGCAGTTCGGGATTCTGCGGCGCCTCATAGGGCGAACTGATCCCGGTGAAATTGCGGATCTCGCCGCGCCGGGCCTTCTTATAAAGTCCCTTGGGATCGCGCTTTTCGGCCTCGCCCAGCGGCGTATCGACGAAGACCTCGAAAAATTCGCCCGGTTGAAGCAAGTTGCGCGCGAGATCGCGCTCGGCGCGGAAGGGCGAGATGAAAGAAACGAGCACGATCAAGCCGGCGTCGACCATCAATTTGGAAACTTCCGCGACGCGCCGGATGTTCTCCACGCGGTCCGCATCGGTAAAACCGAGGTCGCGGTTGAGGCCGTGGCGCACGTTGTCGCCGTCGAGAAGATAAGTATGGCGTCCGCGCGCGAGCAGTTTCTTCTCCAGCGCGTTTGCGATGGTGGACTTGCCCGCGCCGGAAAGACCCGTAAACCACAAGACGCAAGCCTGCTGGTGTTTGAGGTTCGCGCGCGCGGTTTTATCGACCTCGATGGCCTGCCAATGGATGTTCTCCGCACGGCGCAATGCGAAGCGGATCAATCCGGCGCCAACCGTGGCGTTGGTCATGCGGTCGATGACGATGAAACCGCCCGTTTCGCGGTTTTTCTCGTACGGGTCGAAAGCGATCGGTTGCGCCAGCTGGATGTTGGCGACCGCGATCTCGTTCAGCGCCAGAGTCTTCGCGGCCAGATGCTCAAGCGTGTTGACGTTGATTTTGTGCCGGATGCTCGTGACCGTCCCGGTCACCGTCTTGGTCCCGATTTTCACGAGATACGGCCGCCCCGGCAGAAGCGGCTCCTCGCTCATCCAAATAAGGGTGGTATTGAACTGGTCGGCGATGGCCGGCGGGCCCAGCGGGGACGCCAGCACGTCGCCGCGCGCGATATCGATTTCATGATCCAGCGTAAGGGTGACGGATTGCCCCGCGGCGGCGTGGGCGATGTCCCCGTCATATGTCACAAGGCGCGCAACGCGCGTCTCTTTGCCGGAGGGCAGTATGCGAACCGTATCGCCGGGATGTATTTCGCCGCTCGCGATTGTCCCGGAGAAGCCGCGGAAGTTCTGGTCGGGCCGGTTCACCCACTGCACGCAAAGGCGAAACGGTCCGCCGCGCGACGGATCGTTCGCTTCGACGGTTTCCAGGTGCTCGATCAGGGTCGGTCCCTCGTACCACGTCATCGTCGCGCTGCGGGCCGTGATGTTGTCGCCCTTCAGCGCCGATAAAGGGATCGCGGCAACCGCCTCGAGGCCGATCCGGCGCGCGAACGCCATATACTCCGCGCAGATGCGGTCGAAGACCGCCTGGTCGTAGCCGGCCAGGTCCATCTTGTTGACCGCCAACACGACCCTGCGGATGCCCATCAGCGAAACGAGAAACGCGTGACGCCGGGTTTGCGTGAGAATGCCTTTACGGGCATCGACAAGGATCACGGCAAGATTCGCGGTCGACGCCCCCGTGATCATGTTGCGCGTATATTGTTCGTGCCCGGGTGTATCGGCGACGATGAAGGCCCGCCGGCCGGTCGAAAAAAATCGATAGGCGACGTCGATGGTGATGCCTTGTTCGCGCTCGGCGGCAAGGCCGTCCATGAGGAGCGCGAAGTCCAACGCGCCGCCTTGCGTTCCCACGGCCTTCGAGTCCCTCTCAAGGGCCGAAAGCTGATCTTCGAAAACCATCTTGGAATCGTAAAGCAAGCGTCCGATCAGGGTCGACTTGCCGTCATCCACGCTGCCGCAGGTGATGAACCTCAAAAGGTCCTTGCGCCGATGCGCGCGCAGCCGCTCTTCGAAGTTCTGTCCCGCGGCGGTCGGGGCCATCAGAAATAGCCCTCTTGTTTCTTCTTCTCCATGGACGCGGCGCTATCGTGATCGATTATGCGGCCCTGGCGCTCCGACGTCGTCGCCGCCAGCATTTCGTTGATGATCGCGGGCAGGGTGTCCGCGTCGCTTTCGATGGCGCCGGTCAGGGGATAGCAGCCGAGCGTCCGGAAGCGGACTTTTTTGAACTCGGGTGTTTCTCCGGGGCGGAGCGGCATCCGCGCATCGTCCACCATGATCAACGCACCATCGCGCTTCACGACCGGGCGCTCCCTGGCGAAGTAGAGCGGAACGACGGGGATGTTTTCCTGGTGGATATATTGCCACACGTCGAGTTCCGTCCAATTGGACAGAGGGAAGGCACGGATGCTTTCGCCCTTATGAACGCGGGTGTTGTACAGGCGCCAAAGTTCCGGGCGCTGTTCGCGCGGATCCCAGCGATGCTGCGCGCTGCGGAGTGAAAAGATCCGTTCCTTGGCGCGGGATTTTTCCTCGTCCCGCCGCGCCCCCCCAAAAGCCGCGTCAAACTTCCACTTGTCGAGCGCCTGCTTCAGGGCCTGCGTTTTCATCACATCCGTATGAACGGATGATCCATGCGTATAGGGTCCGACGCCCTGCGCGATTCCTTCGGCATTCGTGTGAACAAGAAGTTCCAGGCCCAGCTCGCGCATCCGCTGGTCGCGAAACGCGATCATCTCCTTGAACTTCCACGTCGTGTCGACATGGAGCAGGGGGAATGGCGGTTTGCCGGGGTAAAACGCCTTCATGGCAAGGTGCAGCATCACGGCGCTGTCCTTGCCGATGGAGTAAAGCATCACGGGCCGCTCACACTCCGCCGCGACTTCGCGCAGAATATGGATGCTCTCGGCTTCCAGCCGCTGAAGATTGGTGAGGTCGGCGTGGGGGCCCGCCATTCGCCCGTCCCGTCCTATTTCACTCCGAGATGGACGGCGCCGTCCAAGCGGATGGTGCTGCCGTTCAACATGATGTTTTCCGCGACGGTCTGCACGAGGCGCGCGAACTCCTGCGCCTTGCCGAGACGCTTCGGGAAAAGCGTGGTGGCGGTCAAGGCTTCTACCGCCGCCGGCGGCAGACCCGCGAACAGCGGGGTCTCGATCAGTCCGGGAGCGATGGTCACGACGCGGATGCCGCTCGCGGCGAATTCACGCGCGGCCGGCAGGGTCAGGCCGATGATGCCGCCCT
>JAYSFT010000250.1:0-3952 GCA_041913245.1 Rhodospirillaceae bacterium
CAAGACCATTGGTATATTCGAGGCAGGTGAACTTCGAGCCGGTGAATTCGACATCGGCAGCCACGGCCGGCGCGGCCAGCATGGCGAGGCCCGCCCCAGCGGCGGCCACAGTCTTCAGAAAACGCATGTCACTCCCCCTATTGGTGCCGACGATGCGGCAACGTTACAGAACCAACGTGGCATGCCGATGACGGACGGTCAATCGCCGCCCGCCGCGCAAAAATATCATAAAAACATATGGTTAGAATCAACCGCAGCGGGCGGCGTCGTCGATGACGAGTTGCGCTTCCGTCCGGCCCTGCCAGGTATCGGCGCGGATGGTGCCGGCCAGGTGCAAACGCCCGCCGCCCGCCGTCAAAAGGCCGTGGCCGAGATCGTCATCGACGCTGTTGAACGCGATGGCTTTCAGGCGCCCCCCGCTTGCGCTGGACAGGATACAACGCACATGGCCGGACCCGACGATATCGGCCTTCACCACGCGCGCCTCGACCACGGCGAAGCGCGGCTCGTCGTTGCCGGCGCCAAAGGGTCCCACACAGGACAATTCCTGAACGAAGTCCGGCGTCACCGCCGAAACGCTCAAGGCACCGTCGAGGTTCAGGGTCGGGATCATGGGATCGCCGTTGAGCTGCGCGGCCACCTGCTCCTGCAGGAACGCCGCGAGCGCATCGAGCTTTCCGGCCTGCAACGTGAAACCGGCCGCCATGGCGTGGCCGCCGCCGTTCATGAGATAGCCCGCCTCGCGCGCGGCCAGAACCGCGCGGCCAAGATCGACGCCGGGGATCGAGCGGCCCGACCCCTTCGCCAAGTCGCCGTCCATCGCCACCACGCAGGTCGGGCGGTCGTAGCGTTCGCGCAAGCGGCCCGCGACGATGCCGATCACGCCCGCGTGCCACTTCTCGCCGGCCGCGAAAATCAGCGGCGTGTTGTCGGCGCGGCTTTCCACCTGTTCGATGGCGTCGCGCAGTACCGCCGCTTCGATGTCCTTGCGCTGGGCGTTGAATTCATCGAGACGCAGGGCCAGCGCCGCCGCCTCGCCCGCGTCGTCCGTGGACAGAAGGCGCGTCCCGAGATCGGCCTGACCGACACGGCCCCCCGCGTTGACGCGCGGGCCCAGGAGATAGCCGAGATGGAAGGCCGTCGGGGCGCCGTCGATCCGCGCGACGCGCGCCAGCGCCGCCAACCCCGCATTCCCGCACTTCGCCAGAACGCCGAGCCCTTGGGTCACGAAAGCCCGGTTCAGTCCGGTGAGCGGCACGACATCGCACACGGTGCCGAGCGCCACCAGGTCGAGCCATTGCTTGAGATCGGGCTCGGCGCGAGCATTTTTCGCGTACCAGCCCGCGCTCCGCAGCGCCCGGTTCACCGCCACCACCAGCAGGAAAGCGACACCGACCGCGGCCAGATGGCCCTGGCGGCTTGCGCAATCCAGGCGGTTGGGATTGACGACCGCGCTCGCGGCCGGCAGCGCCGGTTCGGCCTTGTGGTGATCGACGACGATCACGTCGAGCCCGGCGTCGCGCGCCGCGGCCAGCGGCTCATAGGCCACGATGCCGCAATCGACGGTGATGACGAGATCGATCCCCTGTTCGCGCAGCTTCAACAGCGCCGGCGCGTTCGGCCCGTAGCCCTCGGCGGCGCGGTCCGGGATGTAGACGAGGATGTCGGACCCGATGGAACGGAAGAAGCGCGCGAGCAGCGCCGAGGACGTGGCGCCGTCGACGTCATAGTCGCCGAACACCGCGATCCGCTCGCCCTTCTCCAGCGCGCGCACGATGCGCGCCGCCGCCCCGTCCATGTCCACGAACAGGCTGGGGTCGGGCATCAGCGACTTCAAGGTCGGGCGCAGAAAGTCGGCGCAGCCGCCGATCGATACGCCGCGGCCGGCCAGCACGCGCGCGACCGCGTCGCTCACGCCCGCCTGGCGCACGAGGTCCGTGACCAGCACCTCGTCCACCGCCCGCAGGTCCCACCGGCGGCCTTGGAAGGACTTCGCGACTCCCAGGAACGAAGGCGCGCTCCGGTTCACGTTATTCGCGGTCGCCTTCGAAGGTGTGATGGGCTTCGACGTAGCGCACGGTGCGCGTCTTGGAGCGCATGATCAGCGAATGCGTGACCGCGCCGCCGTGGAAGCGGCGCACGCCCTGCAGCATCGCGCCGCTGGTGACGCCGGTCGCGGCGAACATCACGTTGCCCTTGGCGAGATCCAGCATGCCGTACTTGCGATTGAGATCGGTGATGCCCCACTTGTGGGCGCGCGCCTTCTCGTCGTCGTTGCGGAACAGAAGACGGCCCTGCATCTGGCCGCCGATGCAGCGCAAGGCGGCGGCGGCGAGCACGCCTTCCGGCGCGCCGCCCGAACCGACATACATATCGACGCCCGAACTCGGCTGCGCGGTGGCGATGACGCCCGACACGTCGCCGTCGGTGATCAGCATGATGCGCGCGCCGGCGGCGCGCACCTTGGCGATGAGCTCGGCGTGACGCGGGCGGTCGA
Organism: Rhodospirillaceae bacterium; assembly: GCA_041913245.1. Classification (GTDB taxonomy): domain Bacteria; phylum Pseudomonadota; class Alphaproteobacteria; order Rhodospirillales; family Rhodospirillaceae; genus SHVO01. The sequence goes on from JAYSFT010000250.1 coordinate 2,498, forward strand.
GGATGCAGACCAGGAGGTCTTCCACATCCGCGCCCTTGGCCTTGGCGAGGTTCTTCAGGTTCTGCTCGGGCGTGTTGTCGAGATCGATGACGCCGTCCGGCAGGCCGCCGCCGACGGCGATCTTGTCCATGTAGACGTCCGGCGCATTCAGGAAGTTGCCGGACTCGGCCATCGCGATGACGGCCAGCGCGTTGGCGCCGCCCTTGGCGGTGATGGTCGTGCCTTCCAGGGGATCGAGCGCGATATCGACTTTCGGGCCTTTGCCCGTGCCGACCTTTTCGCCGATGTAGAGCATCGGCGCCTCGTCGCGTTCGCCCTCGCCGATCACGACGGTGCCTTCGATGTTGAGACTGTTGAGCGCGCGGCGCATGGCGTCCACGGCGGCCTGGTCGGCCTGCTTCTCGTCGCCGCGGCCCACGAGGCGCGATGCGGACAAGGCGGCCGCCTCGGTCACGCGCACGGCCTCCAGCGCGAGGTTGCGTTCCAGGACATTGTCGAACGAGGCGTCAAGCTGCAGCGACATGGGGCTCTCCGGGGAAACTTTCAGAAGGAAAAGCGGCGCATTTTAGGAAGCGGCGCCGCCGTGAAGCAAGGTTACTTCTCGATGCGCATCATGTGCGGCGGCTCGACCAGGGCGGCGTTGGCCTGCAACCGCTTGAGCGCGCGCAAAAGCGGCGCTTCCTGCGTTTCATGCGTGATGATGACGACGTTGACGTTTGCCGCGTTGCGGCCGCGCTGCAGCACCGATTCCATGGACACCGACTCATCGCGGAACGCCATGGCGATATCGGCGAACACGCCCGGCCGGTCGACCACCAGCAAACGCACGTAATACTCGCCGACATGCGCGGCCACCGGCACGTTCGGGATGGCTTTCAGCGCGCCGACCGGAATTCCAAATGTCGGCACCTTGCGGCCGCAGGCGATGTCCATCAGATCGGCGACGACGGCCGAAGCGGTCGGCCCCGCGCCCGCGCCGCGCCCTTCATAGACCGAGCGGCCCACGAAATCGCCTTCGGCGACCACGGCGTTGAACACGCCGTCGACATTGGCGAGCGGCATGTCCGGTTTGATCAGGCAGGGATAGACGCGCTGCATCAGCACACCGCCGTCGCGGTCCAGGCGCTCCGCGACGCCCAGCAGCTTGATGATGTAGCCGAACTCCTCGGCGTACTGGAGATCGAGGCTGGAGACGTGGCGAATGCCTTCGACGTGCACAGCCTTGATGTCCACCGGCGCGCCAAAAGCGACGCTGGCGAGGATGGCCAGCTTGTGCGCCGCGTCGGTGCCGTCGATATCGAACGACGGGTCGGCTTCCGCGTAGCCCAGGTCCTGCGCTTCCTTGAGCACGTCGGCGAAGCTGCGCCCGCTGGTGCGCATGGTGGTGAGGATATAGTTGCAGGTTCCGTTCAGGATGCCGGCGACGCGGCGGATATTGTTGGCGGCGAGCCCCTC